>JAFSFU010000036.1 GCA_017435025.1 Lachnospiraceae bacterium
AAAGAAAACGACTTCAAAAAGAAGTCAAAAATCTAAGAAAAGGAGGTACGGACCACCGAGAACGTAAATTTCGTTTAGCTTTTAAAAACCGAAAATTAAAAGTCTAAACATAGGAAAAACACAAACACCGGAAAAATAAAAAATGAATTTTAAAATGATTATAAAAAGTATTACTTAAGAATATGACGAGAAAGTATGACTAAGATAAATACAATAATCGATATGAAAAAGATAAAAATAAAAAAGAAAAAATTCTAACCGGTCAAGTGAATAAAAATTTAATATAGAGAAATAAAAAGATTCATAAAAGAATCAAAAAAAAGAACGAAAGTTCAAAAACCAAAAAAAGTTATTGGATTAAAGAATTAAGTTTATTTAGGCAAAAATCAAACTTAGCAAAACAAAAAATCCTTAAAAAAGAAATTAGTTTTTAAATAACCCCAAAAAAAGAAACTAATCGTAACTAATATCTGGTGTAACTGAAAATTAAAAAGAGGTATAACCATTGAACGATGAAATGTAAAGTGGGTATCGAAAAAAACAAAAAAGATTTTTCGGTACCCACTATAAATTTGCCTAAAAATATGTTTCTAGACACCGCTCAGATCAAACGGCGGTGTATATTCTTCTTTCGCACTGCTTTTTTCCTGCATGTATCCATGCACCAACCCAAGTTCAATTGCTGTATCCAGTACCTTTCGATATTCATAAGATGTAATCCTGCGATTGATCTCAGGATATAAATGACTTTTATAGAATGGTGTGTACTGGCTCATCAGGCTTACCATAAATTTTCCGGTCGGGAGCGCATCGTGCATCCAGTGGAGCAGCCGTATGGAATCATTCTTTGCTCCGGGCAGCACCATATGGCGAATGATCACACCTTTTTGCAGAAGATCAGGATTTTCCTGATTCCATTCCAATCCGTCGGTCAGACGGATCATTTCTTCGATCGCTTTTGATGCAACTTCAAAATAGTTTTTTGCTGAAGAGTATTTTTCTGATAAAACGGGATCATAGTATTTCAGATCAGGGAGATAGATATCTATGTAGTCGGAAAACTCACGAAGAGTTTCCGGACGTTCATACCCGCCGCAGTTATAGACAACAGGAATATGCAGATCAGCGCGCACCAGACCCAGTGCTTCCCTGATGGAAGGAAGATAATGGGTGGCGGTGACCAGATTGATATTATGGGCTCCCTGACTTTGCAGTTCCAGAAAAATTTCACCGAGTCGCTTTGTGGAAATATCTTTGCCATAGTTTTCGTGGCTCAGTTCGTGGTTCTGGCAGAAAATGCATTTGAGAGTGCAGCCGGAAAAGAATACGGTTCCGCTGCCGTTGGTTCCACTGATGCAAGGTTCTTCCCAGAGATGTAATGCTGCGCGGGCAATTCTTACGGTCGAACCGGCCCCGCAAAAACCATAGGAGCGGATGCGATCGGCGCGGCACATTCTAGGGCATAGAGTGCAGGAGTCGTAATTCATGATCACAGGATCCTTTCGTTATCGGGATTATTTGGATGAATGGTATCTTCCGGAGTGTCTAAATGCCCCGGCAAAAATTTATATACCTGATTGTAATGTTCGATTTCGGCCTCGGATTCCGGTGCGGCAGCGATCAGACCGGTCATGTCGGTTGGGCAGCAGGACTTGATGTCTACGTCCATGTCACTGTAATGTTTTCCTGCCGTTCCGGTTCGGGATTCTCGTTCCATAAGCTCACCTCATACTTTTTTGTGTTAGTATGAGGCAGGATAGGCTCATTTATGCATGGGATACAACATCCATTTTTGGAAACAGATGGATCATTTCAGGTAATCCAGGATGACAGACCACTCCGGTTTTAAACGTTCCAGAGACCATGCGGCATTGGCCGGACTGGTGGAAGGAAGACGGAGTGCGTTTTTTCCTGTAATCTTTTCCTGATATTTTTTGTAATATTGATGTGATGTTCCGCCGTTGCAGAAAATCTGGGAAATGGGTGCATGCTCCAAAATTTCCGACAGATCATTTGGAACCACATTTTTTATGGAACTGTCGCTGGAACCTTCGATGGTGCAGGAGGCGATCACGTCCCAGACTGCGATATGATTTTCGATCAGAAACTGCCTCTTTTCTTCAATGTCTGAAGGAACCGGCTGATTCAGGATCAGAGCCAGAATTTTCCAGAATCGGTTCTGGGGGTGATGATAAAAAAAGCATCCTTCCCGGGATTTGACCGATGGAAATGATCCAAGGATCAGAATCCGTGATTCATGATCATAAATAGGCGGAATCGGATGTTTGACGGTTTCCATTTGTTTACCTCCCGAAAAAGAATCTCATATCCAGTAAAGTATCGCAAAAAAGGTGGAATTTGTCAAAGTAAAATCAAAATTTAATACTTTTTTAATTGCCATATGGGGAAACTCAACTTATAATGATGTCGTATCAAGAAATTGTGATAGTGAAAATTGTTTGTAACATACAGAAGGATTGATATAGAGTTAGAAGTGGAGAGGCAGTTATGAATAATAATCAGAACAGACCAAATGGCAACAAGCCAAACGGGAAAAAACCCAATGGGCAGAGCGCCGGCGTTTTGATGCTGATTCTGGTTATCACGATGGTTGTGGTAAGATTTATGAATTCAGAGCTTAAGAAGCGCCAGCAGGAAGAGGTTCCGTACGATGAGTTTGTGCGGATGATCGAAGAGGGAGATATTGAAGAAGTCCTGTTTTCCGGAAACCGGATTTATATCACACCGGATTCTGAGTCAGATGAGTATAATCGTCTGATCCGTTATTACACCGTGCGTGTGCCGGATACCAAAGTGACAGACCGACTTCTGGAGCAGCATGGCATCCGCATTGCCGGTCAGGAAGAAGATACCGGTTCTGTGATCATTGATTTTATTATCGGCTGGGTACTTCCGTCCGCGCTGATGATCGGTTTGTTATATCTGATGTTCAGCCGTATGGGCGGCGGTGGCGGCGTCATGGGCGTCGGCAAGAGCAATGCGAAGGTTTACGTGCAGAAGGAGACCGGTGTGACGTTCGCAGATGTGGCTGGTGAGGATGAGGCCAAAGAGTCTCTGGTTGAGATCGTTGATTTCCTGCATAATCCGCAGAAGTATACAAAGATTGGTGCGAAGCTGCCGAAAGGAGCTTTGCTGGTAGGACCGCCGGGTACCGGTAAAACATTGCTGGCAAAGGCTGTGGCAGGTGAGGCCCATGTTCCGTTCTATTCCCTGTCCGGTTCCGACTTTGTAGAAATGTTTGTCGGTGTGGGTGCATCCCGTGTTCGTGACCTGTTTAAACAGGCGCAGCAGTCTGCACCGTGTATTATTTTTATCGATGAGATCGATGCGATCGGACGAAGCCGAGATTCCCGTTTTGGAGGCAATGACGAGAGAGAGCAGACGCTGAACCAGCTGCTTTCCGAGATGGATGGATTTGATTCTTCCAAGGGTCTTTTGGTGCTTGCGGCAACCAACCGACCGGAAATTCTGGATCCGGCACTGTTAAGACCGGGACGTTTCGATCGTCGTGTGATCGTTGATAAGCCGGACCTGAAGGGCCGTGTGGAGATTTTAAAGGTTCACTCCAAGGATGTTCGCCTGGATGAGACCGTTGACTTTGAAGAGATCGCTCTTGCAACTTCGGGAGCTGTTGGTGCAGATCTTGCCAATATGATGAACGAAGCTGCGATCAATGCTGTAAAACACGGCAGAGTGGCAGTATCTCAGAAAGACCTGTTTGAGTCTGTGGAGCTGGTTCTTGTTGGTAAAGAGAAGAAAGACCGTATTCTCAGCAAGGAAGAGCGCCGTATCGTGTCTTACCACGAAGTTGGTCATGCGCTTCTTACCGCTCTTCAGAAAGATGCGGAACCGGTTCAGAAAATTACGATCGTACCGCGAACCATGGGTGCCCTCGGTTATGTGATGCAGGTGCCGGAGGAAGAGAAGTATCTGAACACCAAGAAAGAGCTGGAGGCTATGCTAGTGGTTTCTTTGGCAGGTCGTGCAGCGGAAGAAATCGTGTTTGATACGGTTACAACCGGTGCGGCCAACGATATCGAGCAGGCCACAAGAATTGCCCGCGCGATGGTGACCCAGTACGGTATGTCTGAAAAGTTTGGACTTATGGGTCTGGCAACACAGGAAAACCAGTATCTGACCGGTCGTACGGTCCTCAACTGCGGTGATGCGACTGCGGCTGAGATCGATACGGAAGTTATGAAGATGTTAAAGGATGCATACGCGGAGGCAAAGAGACTTCTCAGTGAGAACCGCGATGCCCTGGATAAGATTGCAGAGTTCCTGATCGAGAAGGAGACGATCACCGGCAAAGAGTTTATGGAAATTTTCCATCGTGTGAAAGCGGAGGCAGAAGCACCGGTGGTGGAGACAGAAGAAGCAGTAGAGGTTGAAGAGAATACTGAGAGTTCAGAAGAATAGAGAAATGATAAAGGGGCTGTTGCATATCACAACAGCCCTTTTGATTTGTAATATCATATTGTGTTTGACGTCTGATTGTCTCTTATACGTTTTAATGTAGCAAATCGGAGAAGTTGTTTTCTGGAGGTGACTCCCAGTTTGCTATAGATGTTTTTATTATGGTATTTTAAGGTGTTTTCTTTGATACCAACTATTTCCAAGATTTCCTTAGCACTTTTTCCGTCGAGATACAGGTTGTAAATCCGATATTCGGCAGGAGTAAGAGTTTTTAGGTTACAGATAAAAAACTCGTAATCCTCCAACACGATTTCATTCTTTTTTTCTTCTGACAGATATTCAAGCTCACTCTGAGCGAGCTGATATTCTTTGAGAGCCTGATTGTATGCAGCAGTTGCACGTTCTGCTTCTTTTTCTGCATTCAGTTTGGCTTTTTCCATTGCACTCAATTGCTCTTCATAAATACTGTCCTTTTCTGCAAGAAATGCAAACAGATCATCAATCTCACGAATTCTGGATGGATCGCCGGAATCCTCATTGGCTTTTACTTGCTCGATCTTTTTTATTATTGGAGCAACATATTGATTGCTTATAAATATACAGCATGCAAAGGAAAAAATGATAGCAATCACCAGCAATGCGGAGATTTTTAAACGTCCTTGCTGTATAAGTTCGTCATATTGAGCTTTTGTCAGCATGGTTGTAGCGTGGAACGCGTGGTTGCCCAACTGTACATCTTTGCTTTTTCCGATGCAGACTTCGTTGTCAAAATGAAAAACTAACGCATCGTTCTGCTCCGTAATATGGAAAGAAGATGTACCGTCATTGGAAAAATTGAATCTTCCGGAACTGAATTGTCCGTTATAGGTGTTCCCTCTGTGATCAAGCAGACCGTATATCAAGTAACCGATCGGGTGATCGGTTATCTTATTTGACAACTGGAAAAAAAGGTCGTTGATCTCAAAACCACAGACGCCGATTATCTTATCTTTTAGGTCATGGATCGGAACATAGATATATCTGGCATTTTCCCAGGTTTCAGGGACGGTTACCGTAGGGCTTAATGAGTAATATACACCGTTTGTGAAGGTGGAATTACAGGTTTCAAAGAAATCGGTTGTCATTTCATTTTGCCAGCCGCTATGAAACGTAATTTCATTGGTATCTCCGGTCACAAAAGAGCCTCGGTACATAGAAAAATCATTATTTACTGTATTTTCAGAGTTTAAATTGATGTACTTTAGGTAAATGCCATTATATAACGGTGTTTCCGTGTCTGTGTTAACGGAGGTATCCAGAATGTAGAATGCGCCGCTGGATGGTGCCAGCTGCATATATAAATATATGGTATTATACAAATTGCATTGCAGCTCTGTGAGAGCTTCTGCATTGTTCTCCAATTCGTGAAATGCAAGACCATTTTCCGAAAGATAGTCTTGAATCTCGGTCTCTAACTGTTCTGAGAAAGAGATTGCGTAGGCAGCGATTTGGTTATAATCCTGTCTGATATCGTCTGCATATATGGACAGCTGAAGATCCAGGGTTTCCATAATCTGGTGCCCGAAAGGATCCATAATGCCAAAGGAATTCAGCAGCAGGAGAATGATGGACATCAGCATGATAAATGCTGAGATGATATACAATGCCAATCGCCTGCGCATGGAGATACTTTCTGTTTTATAGGAATGCAAAATCCGCTTTATATGAATATGTCGTAAAATTTTCATCTGATTCCTTCACACCCCTTACTGAATGGAAAGATTGCGAAATTCCGCTAAAGCGGAGCTTATGAGTTCATTCATTACCGTCTCAGGATCCTCGCCATCTTCCACACGCTTGCGGTATTGATTATGGGCAGATTTCAAAACCGCTTTCATATTCTTTTCAAAATTGAGCTGAGTTTCAGATGCACCCTCATAGAGTGGAAGCGAATACATATCATAATCCTGAATCATGGTATTTATGGCCTTGTACAGACTATGATAGTTTTCATTTTCAACAACAGAAGGGTTCTTGAATAATGTATCTAAGGCCTTCTCTGTTACAGGAAGATATCCGGCCCTGGTGACAAAATTCAGATTTTGTTCTTCTTCAGTAAGCCATTTTGCGAACAGATAAGCAGCCTGGTTTTCGCGTTCCACCTTGCTTTTTACAGCAAAAAGACCGCCGCCGCGATAAACTACGCTGCCGGTGGAGTCATGGAAGGTTGGATAAGGAAGGGCAATTGCAGTAATTTCTTCAGTAGTATTGTCTGCGTAGACCACCTCGTGAGGCTGATACAAAATATCTGCAGTGGAACCAACATTTGAAATCACTTCGACAGTCTTCCAGCGGGAAGCAGCATATCCGTCATCCAGGCAGATACCTCCATAAATCGCCGCTTTGGCGAGAGGTGTCCATACAGATTCAAAATCATCGTTCAATTGCAACTTTCCGTCCAGAATCAGCTCATTTCCGGCAGCTTTCATACCTGTAAATACATAGTGGTAGAAATCATTGAACTGCATGAAATTTTCTCCTTCGGACCAGTCGTAGTAGCGATTGGCAGCATGGAGGACGCCATCCATCGTCTGGAAATCAGAGATGGAAATATCCACATCTTTACAGAAGCGATCGAACAATGTCTGATTCAAATAGAATGCTTCGGTGGACTTGGCAACCGGCAGCATTAATAAACTTTGATCAAAATAGCCTTCAGATAAGAATGTACGGTTGAATTCATCCAGCTCTTCACCGGAGAAGTATTGATCCCAGGGAAGAAGATTGTCCTTGCCGACGATTTCAACTACACGCGGATAGGCTGTAAATAAATCAGGAAGTTCTTCAGCGCCCGGTTCCCCATTGGCTGAGGCAGATAGAGCTCTGTCAATAGCAGAGGAACTTGTTACAGAAACCACTTGAATGGTAATACCATGTTCTTTGCCAAAGGTATTATTGAAGTCGTCAATAATGCAGTTGAGAGGAGATTCCGTTTGACTTCCATAGACATGCCACATGGTCAGTACTACCGGATTTTCAGCGGAAGGTTTTTCTGGTTTGGAACATGCAGTCAGGCATGTCATTAATAGAATTAGTAAAGTTGATATTTTCTTTTTCATGATCGTATTCCCTTCGTATGGGGTATCCCACCCATTTCCCCACCCCAAAACAGAAAATGATAGTTTTCCTACCTTATTGGGCAGTTGGAGGGTGGTGTAAAATAAACGAGGACACCGTATAATTATTTTGTAAGTAAATCGAAGAAGGATATAGATCTTACTACACTGTTTTATGAATTTACTCGGGGAATCCTTTTGTCTATCCATGATAAAACCTCTGTCTACGCGCCAACGAATCCAGAGGTCTCCCTGAGATGAATTTATTATAGCATGAACGTTTGATTCAAGCAAGATTTTGCACTGAGATGAGAAGGAGGTATGAGTATGGGATTATTCAGCAAAGAGGTATGCGAGTTCTGTGGAAATGAAGTGGGTGTATTAAAACGTTCTAAGCTGGCGACAAAAGAATTTATTTGTAATGATTGTAGAAAAAAGGTGAATTATTTTGCGAGGATGGACTATACCTCCAAAGAAAATGTACAGATCATGATGGATACGCTGGGACAGGATGAAGAGGATTTTGAGAAGAGTTTTGACGCTGCAGAGGGTCGTTTTGCCCGTGCAGAGAGAAATTTTCATACCTGGGATTTAGGAAGTAAGAGAGTCCAGTATCGTTGTAATACTTCTCTGGGTGCATTCCAGCTCCTTTTGGATGATATGAGTCGTTATGAACATGTTCCGGTTTTTTGGTTCAGCCGCATGATGCCTTACGAATTCCAGTCGGATGATTCTGTATTTTCAAGTATGAGACGCAGCAAGATGATGGACGAGGGCGCAGAATACGTTGAGGTGAAAGAAGAAAAAGGGGACGATGGCAAGGTGAAGAGCTGTACCTTGGTCATTCCATATGATGATATTTGTATTCGTGAGATTCGTATCGAGTCTGAGGTTTCAGAGGAAGGAGATGTGGAGGCGTTCCACAGTCTTGCGGATGAGATCAATGGAGATCGCAGAGTATGGTTGAGCAAATCAGAGTTTGACCTGGAGCAGAAAAATAAAATGCAGGTACGTAACTTAGGAGATACAGCAGCAGAAGCTCTTAAGACTGCGATCAAGGGCGGCGATGTAGAAGAAGTTTTGAAAAAGGGAATCGAGACTGCCAATGAAATCGAAGAAGGCAAAGTCAAGAGAGGATTTTTCGGTAAATTATTTAAAAAATAGGGCATGACACGAGGAGGGACATTATGAAAAAGATGATATCAGTTTTATTAGCGGCATCAATGGTGATTTCAATGAGTGCATGTGGAGGTGGAAATAAAACGGTAGAGTCTGCCTCCGCAGCAAAAATTGAGACAACCGCGACAGAAACAACGGTCGCTGCGACAAAAGAAGCAGAAACAATCGCGGCTCCAACTGTGGAAGCGGCAGATGATGATAATGCCATCGTGATGTGGTATGGCGGTAATTATTATCAGGATAAAGTGACTTATGCAACTTTCTCTCTTCCTGAGGGTGCTTACTTTGACGAATCGGACTACGAAGATTATCTGGAAGACGGATATGTGTATTCCTTCACAGTGTACGATGATGAGCGTGAATATACTGTCAATGCAGAAGACTACAAAGGACGTGAAGTATATAATGAAGATCTCATAGGTTATAGTCTGCTTCAGCAGCTGTATTTCGATGGTAAGGCAGAAGAAGCGACCGCTGAGGAGTATGAAAGTTTCTCCCAGTCGGTTACTGATCTTGGTTTCCAGTGGGAGGGTAAGGATGTTATTCTCATTGAAACCCGTTCTACGCTGGTAGGATATTGGGAGCAGACAGACATGTTTGTAGGAGTAGAGTATGAGTTCCCTTACTGGAAAGCGAAAGAAAACGGTGGCGTTGAAGACAATCTGATTGCCCGGGGATTGGTAGGTTTCCATATATTCTCTAATGGTATAGAAGAACTGACAGCAGACCAGTGTGCATGGGTTGCCGGGCAGCTCTTCGGCGTGGACAGCAAAAGAACGTGGCCGTTGGATAGCGAGAGCAGTGAAGCACCAAAAGTGGCTGATGTAGGTGCGGAACAGATTTATGGAACATGGCTTGAGAGAGACAGTGACTGGGATAATACATATACTTTTTATGAGGATGGAACCGGTCTTCTTGTGAGTGGTCCGGAATACCCATTTACATATGAAGTGGATGGTGATAAGATTACATTAACCTATGATGATGGAGACGAGGAGACATTTACCGTCACGGCAGAAGATGATTTACTGACATTTGTGGATCAGTTCAGCAACGAATTACTTCTTGACAGACAGAAAGAAGAGAAAACTGTGGAAACTGAGGCAGAGCCGGAGGAAACGGAAGCTGCAGCTGATGAAAACCCGCTTCTTGGCACATGGGCTGATGAGGAAACGGAATACAAAGAGACTTTCACATTCTATGAGGATGGAACCGGTGTATACAGTTATGATTATGAAGGTAAGCAGACATACAACTTCACATACAGCTTTTTCAGAAGTGATTATGTCGAGATTTTTTATGATGATGGCACAGTCGGTGAATTTTTGTTCGTGATCGATGGAGACACCATGAGAATAAGCAATGACTCAGTATATGAAATGCCGTTTGAACGTCAGTAGAGAAAGGGAGCTTATGCTCCCTTCTTCGTAATAGGAGGAATATATAAATGAAATTGTGTAATCGATTTCTTGCGCTAGGACTTGTTGGTGGTCTGATATTGTCCGGCTGTGGGAAAAATACAGAAGAGGGAGCGGCAGCCGGCCCTGCAAGTACTTCTTCTTCGGAAATCGAAGTATCCAAGAATATGGTAAAGGAATCCGATTCTCTTGATGATACTGAAAGTTGGAATCCGGAGATTATCCAGCGCCAGCTTTTGGCAGACGAAGGCGCGATGTGTGGTGTTATTTTTCTGGGATATGTGGATGAGTCCATCGGGGACTTAAAAGAAAATCGGGAGTATTATCAGTCACGCTTTGAAGAATTTGGCTACATGGATGGTTTTCCATTTTTTGAAGAAATTCCGGATTCAAACATTGTGCAGACAGAACACGGGCAGGAACTTTATGTGATCATTCCGGAGGATCCGGGAGCTACCGTTTCTGTAAATCAGTGGATCACAGATGCGGACAAAGGATTTGAAGGAGAGACCGGAGATGTCCTGTATCGCTCGGAAGAGGGAACTCCGATCTTATTAAAATGTAATGCCAGTGAACTTGTATCGGATGTAGAGCTGGTGATCGTAGACAGCGATGGGGATCAGATGAAATGGTATCCGGCGCTTAGTCAGATGAATGGCTTTGTGTTCGTGGAACCGGCCAAGGGAGCTGTTTATGATTTTACATTTTATGACGTTGAGAATACCGTGTATCCGTTGAATGTGATGGTCGGTCAGGGTATGGAGTTTTACTGGGATGAAGAATATGAGACAACTCTTGCGAAGATGTTTTATCCGTATGTAAAACTGGATATTTACGAGGAGCAGACATATCCGGAACTTGTAAAAAATCTGAATGCGAATATGGAAGCACGAGAAGCGAAAATCTACGAGGATTATGAAGGGAAAATAGAAACTGCCCGAACCGATTATCCGGATACACTTGCATATCTCGATCATTTCCAGGAATATGAATCATCAGAATCAGCAATGGTTCGCAGAGCTGACACAAGCGTATTGAGTATCTTATACAAAGGTTTTCAGTTTGAAGGCGGTGTTCATGGATATACTTATTACTGGGGCGAAAACTACGACACAAAAACCGGTAGTTTGTTGACGCTGACGGATGTGGTGGAAGATGTCGGTGAGTTTTCCGGATTGATAAAAGAACAATTATATTCTCACTGGGAAGAAGAATCTTTCTACGCAGATCTTGATTTCGAGCAGTATTTTAAAGAAAATCTTGATACGATTCCGTGGACGCTGGATTATAATGGAATTACTGTTTATTTTAATCCGTATGAGATCGCACCTTATGCGAACGGAGTTTATGTTGCGACCATTGCTTTTGATGCGAATCCGGAACTGTTCAATGGAGACTATGTGATGACACCGGAATCCTATGGAATGCAGCTGGATCTGAATACTCTGTTTTATTATGATGTCGATGCGGACGGAGAACTGGATGAGATCCTGGTATATGGAACCCAGGATGAGTACGGCTATATGATCCATAATGTTCATGTGGATCAGGAGTCTTATTCAGAACTGGATGAAGATGAGATTTATGCCTATAATATATGTGAGCCTCATTTGATCCATATGGCGGACGGTAAGAATTATCTTATGATCGAAAATCTGACGGATAATGATTACCGGACCACTACCCTGTATGAACTGACCAGCGGAACACCGGTGAAGCTTGGACATGTTCTTTCTGGAATGCATGTGACGGCGGATCATGAGGCTGATCGCTACTATAAGGAAGTCCTTTCGGATCCTTATGATTTTCGGATGGATACCAGAACGTGGTGTTTGGGAACGTATGATGGATATCAGACGTATTATATCGACATGGATGGACAGCCGGTAAGCTATGAAGATTATTATACGTTCGATAATCTGCCTGAATTCACAGTTAAGAAGGATTTTGACTTAAAGATCGTGGATGAATATGGGGAAGTTGGCGATACATTTACTGTAAAGGCCGGAGAGTGCGTATCGTATTATCATACAGATTCCTCGCAGTTTGCAGATTTTATTCTTTCGGATGGAAGGATTGGAAGGGCAGAGCTGGAGTGGTATGAAGGAAGTTGTTCCATTGATGGAAATGCAGTAGAAAACTTATTTGACGGAATTGTGTTTGCCGGTTAAGAGAGAAAATCTCTGCCTGAGGGATAGAAATAAAGGGGCATATCATTGCGATATGCCCCTCATTTTTATGTATTATTTAATTACGTGGATCCATCCTTCCGGAGCCTCGATGCGGCCCATCTGGATGCCTGTTAATGTGTCGTAAAGTTTCTTTGTGATCGGGCCCATTTCATCCATACCGCTCGGTAACAGGATTTCTTTGCCGTGATCAACGATCTTGCCTACCGGAGATACAACAGCTGCTGTACCGCAGAGACCGCACTCTGCCATATCGTATACCTCTGTAAGCGGAACCGGACGTTCTTCAACTTTCAGTCCGAGATAGTGTTCTGCAACATAGAGAAGGGAACGACGTGTGATAGACGGAAGGATACTCGGAGACTTTGGAGTCACAACAGTACCGTCTTTTGTCACGAAGAGGAAGTTTGCACCACCTGTCTCTTCTACATATGTCTTTGTAGCTGCATCCAGATACATATTCTCAGCGTAACCTTCGTTGTGTGCATCTACAATTGCATGTAAGCTCATCGCATAGTTCAGACCTGCTTTTACATGACCGGTACCATTTGGAGCAGCACGGTCAAAATCGGTTACACGGATTGTGATCGGTTTTGCACCGCCCTTGAAGTACGGACCTACCGGAGCACAGAAGGTACGGAACTGATATTCATCAGCCGGTTTCACACCCATAACCGGATTTGTACCGAACATATACGGACGGATATAGAGGGTTGCACCGGAACCGTACGGCGGAACGAAGTCTGCGTTTGCAGCAACTACTTTTGTAATCGCATCGATGAAACGCTCCTTCGGGAACTGCGGCATCTCAAGGCGTGCTGCGGAATCCATCATACGCTCTGAGTTTAAGTCCGGGCGGAAAGTAACGATGCGGCCGTCTTCTGTTGTATAAGCTTTCAGACCCTCGAAACAAGTCTGCGCATACTGGAAGACACAAGCACATTCATTTAATACGACCATATCGTCAGTGGTGAGTGCACCATCATCCCAAGCACCATCCTTGAAGTTGGATACGTATCTGTAATCGGTTTTAGAATAACCGAAACCGAGCTTACCCCAATCAATGTCTTTTTTCGCCATAATTAAAACCTCCTGACAAAATTCTTTGGATATTTTTATTATACGGATTATGGGACAATGTTGCAAGGTATTTGACGGAAAAAGATGAAATTAAACTAGGAAAAGTCAGAGAAAAATGTTAGAATAAATATCTGAGTAATAAACGTGATTCCTGCGTGGAAGGAAAGGAATAAAATGAGCAGATTATTTGAATCATGGAACTTAAAAGGATTAGAGATTAAGAACAGAGTCTGCGTTCCGCCGATGGTATGTTTTGGCTGGAATGGGGAAGACGGAATGGTAACAGAGAGAAGCGTGGAGCATTACCGTGCCATTGCAAAGGGCGGTGCCGGTCTTGTGATCCAGGAGGCGACTTGTATCAACCGTCAGGGAAAACTGAGTGCAGACCAGCTTGGTATCTGGGAGGATGCACAGATTCCGGGATTGAAAAAGATTGTAGATGCGGTGCATGCAGAAGGAGTCCCGGTTTTGATCCAGATCCACCATGCGGGTGTGATCTCTTCTGAGGAAGACCGTGTATGTCCAAGTGACTATACAGTGGTACATAAAGCAATGGAGAAGCATGGTCGTGAGCTGACTGTGGAAGAGATCAAAAAGCTGGAGCAGGAGTATATTGACGCGGTAAGACGTGCTTATGAAGCCGGCTATGACGGCGTGGAACTTCACGGATGCCACAGTTATCTTCTCAGCCAGTTTATGAACAAGAGAGTGAATAAGAGAACAGACGAATACAATGCGGATGGAATGAAGATTCTGGAGAATATTCTGGAAGGAATCCGCAAAGTGGTTCCGGAGAACTTTATTGTGGGAATTCGTCTCGGCGCATTTGAACCGACCATTGAGGACGGTATCGCTCACGCAAAGTGGCTGGAGGCCCATGGTATTGACTTTATTAACGTTTCCTATGGATTCTCTCAGGATGCGGATGAGGTAAAACCGGAGGATTATCCATTTGCGGCTGCCATGTACGGTGGAAAGCGGATCAAAGAAGCCGTTTCCGTGCCGGTATTTGCTGTGTATGGAATCCAAAACGGTGAGATGGCCGAGGCGGCATTGGAAGATACAAAGGCAGATATGATCAATATCGGCCGTGGTATCCTTGTGAACTATGACTGGGCCAACGATGTAAAAGAAGGAAAAGATCCGGGCAAATGTCTGTATTGCCAGAAATGCATCTGGCGTGCACAGACAGAGACCTGTGCAGGAAAAGTTCTTCTTGAGAGAAGCAGACAGGCTTAGGAGGACGAGATATGGCACAAAAGAAACAGAACATGCACTATGCGTGGCTGATCCTTATCGCATGCTGCATGATGCAGGGTGCAGGCCTTGGCCTGATTAATAACTGCGCCGGTGTATTCTATTCTCCGGTATGCAGTGATCTGGGATTTGAAATGGGTCAGTTTACCCTTTATCGTACATTGTTCACGGTCAGCCAGGCATTGATGATGCCGTTTGTGGCAAAATCTTTCCGCAAGTATGATGTGCGTGTGATCGTGAGCGCGGCAGCTGTAGTTATGGGCGGCATCAGCATGATGATGGGATCTTTTACACAGCTTTGGCAGTGGTATGTGTTCGGAATTATTCAGGGATGTGCATCTTCTTTTATCAGTGTGATTCCGGCACCGATCCTGATCGGCAACTGGTTTTATAAACAGACCGGTACTGCAGTTAGTATTTCGGCGGCATTTTCCGGCCTTCTTGGCATGATCGGAAGCAGCAGCCTTGGCTTCCTGATTCCGGCGGTGGGATGGAGAACCAGCTATGTGATCATTGGTATTGTTGTTATGGTACTGATTCTTCCGTTCTCTCTGTTTATCCTGCGTTATAAGCCGGAAGATAAGGGCATGCTTCCGTACGGTGCGGAACATGCGCCGGCAGCGGCACAGACTGCAAAGAGCGGCTCCGGAACAAAAGAAAAACTATCCGATTTCATCAGACAGCCAATCTTCGTGATTTCTCTGGTATCCTACGCATGCTGCATTATCAGTTCCTACCTGAATGCATTCCTTACCTCCTGTGGTCTGGAAGTAGGCATGACGATGGCGGCAGCTGCAACGTTAACCTCGATGGCTCTCTGCGGAAATATGACCACAAAGCTGTTCCTTGGTAAGTTCTGTGATTCCTTCGGCGTGATCAAGGTATTTATCGTATCTATTCTGGTTGCGATCGCAGGTCATGTACTGATCTTCATGGGAATTCCGGCAGGCATGATGGCAGGTTCCCTGCTTTACGGTATTACCATGCCTCTGTCCACGGTTCTGCTTCCATTGTTCTGCAGACTGTACTGGCAGGGTGACACCTATGGTGCTGCTTACTCTTATGTATCCATGTTCGGTATGCTGTTTGCGGCTCCGTTCAATACATGGTTTGGAACGTTCTACGACTGGACCGGCAGCTATGATCTGACGATCGGTGTCAGCGCGTTCTGTATCGTGATCGTTCTGGTACTGATCATGCTGGCGGCAAAACTGCAGAAGAAGCCGGCGCAGGCCTAAGTTTTCCAACCCTAAGAAAATTCTTTGGCGAGTTCAATAAAGGCGTTCATTTCTCTTGTGACCCATTTGTCTTTGTGGTACAGGATCTGGCGCCAGATTTTCATATGAAAGTTTTCAATCGGCAGGATACGCAGGTGTCCTGCCGTTACTTCGTTTTTGATCGTGAATTCCGGGAGGAAGCTGAGTCCGGCATTGTTTTTCAGCAGATTTATGATGAATTCTGTATTTCCAATCTCAAGGAACGGTTCGATGTTCATGCCGCTGGCGGCCAGGTAGCGGTCTAAAACAAAACGGTAGCTGGCATCCTTTTCGGTCAGCAGAAAGTGTTCGTGGATGATATCTTCCAGTTTTAGCGAAGTGTGGCTTGCACAGGGGTGCGCCGAAGAAGCCACGAAGAAGATGTCTTCCGGTTCTTCCAGGACCTTGATCCAGTGATGGTCGTAGATCCGCTTGTCCAGAAGATAGACCAGATCGATGATGTTTTTGTTCATACGGTCCAGCAGGACGTCGGGAGAGTCCAGAACAATGCTGATCTTCACCTTTGGATGGAGTTCATGGAACTTTTCCAAAAGTGTAGGGAAGATGGAGGCGCAGATGGACTCGATGGTACCGATGGTCAGAACACCGGTCAGTTCTTCTGTTTGTGTTACGGCGGCTTTGGCACAGGCCAGGTCCTTTAAAATGGATGTGGCATATTCGTAAAAGATCATTCCCTGGTGGGTCAGAAGCGTTTGTTTTCCAATACGGTCAAATAAATGGGTGCCCAGTTCGTTCTCCAGATTCTTGATCTGAATTGTGACAGCGGCCTGGGAGTAGCCAAGCTCCTGGGCGGCTTTGGAAAAGCTTTTTAACTGGGCGGCGCGGAGGAATGTCTGAATTTCCCGGATCTCCATAATTGTACCTCCTTTTCGTACTATTTAGGATTTTAAAATATTTAAATGATATATTTAAAACATTAAATTTTACTTTTGGATAAATTTATGGTACAGTAAAACTAACTAGTGTGCAAGGGAAATTTTATACTTAGGAGGATGCATGTATGGAGAAGACAAACGTAAAGTATGAAGCTTATGTGAAGATTCTGGAAGAAGAATTAAAACCGGCTATGGGCTGTACGGAGCCGATCGCGCTGGCATATGCAGCGGCATTGGCTAGAAAAGTCCTTGGCGAGATGCCGGAGAAGGTTGCGATCGGCGCAAGCGGAAGTATCATCAAGAACGTAAAATCTGTTATCGTACCGAATACAAACCACTTAAAGGGTATTCCGGCTGCGGCTACTGCAGGTATCGTTGCTGGTGATCCGGATAAAGAGTTAGAGGTTATCGCGAGCGTGGAGTTCGAGCAGACTGTTCAGATGAGAGAATTCCTTGAGAATACAGAAATCACAGTTGAGCACGTGGATAACGGTCTTACATTCGAGATTATTGTAACTCTCTATAAGGGTGACAATTACTCCAAAGTTCGTATTGTAAATTATCATACAAACGTTGTTCTTATTGAAAAGAACGGCGAAATTCTCAAAGAAGTAGAGGTTCAGGGTGAGTCCGAGGAAGGCCTTACCGATCGTTCTCTTCTGAATATGAAGGATATCTGGGATTTCATCAATACTGTTGATATTGAAGATATCAAGCCGGTTCTCAGCCGTCAGATTGAGTTCAATATGGCGATCGCTGAGGAAGGTCTCCGCGGCGACTACGGCGCAAACATCGGTAAAGTTCTTCTTGATATGAACGGAAATGACGTTCGTACAAGAGCGAGAGCAATGGCGGCAGCCGGTTCCGATGCGAGAATGAACGGCTGTGAGCTTCCGGTTATCATCAACTCCGGTTCCGGTAACCAGGGTATGACAGCTTCCATTCCGGTTATCGTATATGCAAGAGAGCTCGGTGTGGACGAGGACAAGATGTACCGTGCATTAGCTCTTTCTGATTTAACAACTATCCACCAGAAGACACCGATCGGTCGTCTCTCCGCATTCTGCGGCGCGGTAAGTGCAGGTGCAGGCGCAGGTGCAGGTATTGCTTACCTTCACGGCGGCGACTATGATGCAGTTGTACATACGGTTATCAACGCAGTTGCGATCGTATCCGGTATGGTATGTGACGGTGCGAAGGCATCCTGTGCTGCGAAGATCGCAGAGTCTGTTGATGCAGGTATCATCGGTTACAACATGCATATCCGCGGCCAGAACTTTGAGGATGGCGATGGTATCGTTAAAGCCGGTATCGAGGATACCATTCAGAGCGTAGGCCGTCTTGCGAAAGATGGTATGAAGATCACAAACGAAGAGATCTTAAGCATCATGATCAACAAATAAAATAGTTTGGAAATAGAAAACCGCCTGTATCGGAACGCGAAAACCGATACGGGCGGTTTTTTTGATCTGCAGACAATATCTGCAGATCAGGGAATTCTCCGGGAAAGGTTAGACCGGAGAACAAAGGGATCGCAGTAAGTCTCTGCATCCCCAACGACAGAGATTTGGGGTCGCTCTGTCGTGACTTATGGAATCATTATAAAAGGGTAAACGGAATAAAATTAACACCACTTATGATAAAATGAAAAGACAGGATTTACAACTATGTATTTTGCATGTTATCATAAGGAAAAGTTATTTTGCAAGAAAAAGAATATACATAGAGGGTGAATATTATGAATACAAATCAATTGCGATACTTTGTGGCAGCCGCGGAAAGCCGGAGTTTTACCAAAGCGGCGGACCAATATTATATTTCCCAGACTGCCATCACTCAGCAGATTCATGCACTGGAAGAACTCTTAGGCGTGACGTTATTTGATCGCGGCAGCCGTCCGATCACTCTGACACCGGCAGGACGCACCTTTCTTTCGGATGCCCGTATGATCTTAGAACGGGTAGACCAGGCGGTTAACCGGGTGCAGGAGGCCTCGGTCGGAATGGTGGGAAATCTGCGTATCGGTTATACGAAAGGATATGAGCGCAGCAGTCTTTTTGATGGTCTGCGGGATTTTCATCGGGAATACCCCAATGTGCTGATCTCCTGTTATCGCAGAAATACGGATTTTCTGGCAGCTGGACTTTTGAAAGATGAGTTTGATATTATTTTTACCTGGGATAGTACGGAACTGGCAAAGAACGATGCGGTGGAGTGTCGGTTGGTGGAGCGCAGTCCGCTGATGGTGGCAGTTTACGGCAGCCATCCGCTGGCACAGAGGCGCGTGATCCGCCGTAAAGAGCTGCGGAATGAAAAGATTTTGTTCATGACACCGTCCAGTACCGGCGAGTCTGTCGGTGATATGCGATTCTATGAAAAATATGAGGAAGCCGGTTACACGCCGAATATTCTGTTCCGCTCCAATGATGTGGAGAGTATTTTGATGATGGTGGCGGCAGAAGAGGGAATCTCCCTCTTGCCGGGATATGTGACGCAAAAACTGACCAATGCGGAGAATATCGTTTTTATTCCGCTTCAGGGTCAGGATGAGACTGTGGAGATCATTGCGGCATGGAAGCGGGAGATGGGAAACTCGATGCTTCAGGGATTTGTGGAGCGGATGTTGAGGGAGTAAACCTGATATTTGATTGAGTAAATAAAAGCTATCTATATAGAAATCAAAGCGCGCTGGGAGTATCTATATGAGATTTTTATATCAATGGATACTATAGAACCTGAAAAAAAGAGAATCAGGGTGAAATGTACCCCATGTCAAGGACATCTTGCAAATTATATAGATCCAATTTATCCGCATATTGATAGTGGATTATTTCCTGTAGTTATATAATTGTAATACTCGTTTGGTGTCAGTTTTTCAAGAGTCCATTGCCCACGATCGGTATTATAATAATCCATCCAATCATCTATACTTGTCTGGACATCATGAAATGTTCTCCATGTTTTTTGATGTTCAGACAACTCATCTTTCATATGCCCAAAGAAACTTTCCTGAGGTGCATTATCCCAACAGTTTCCTCTCCGCGACATCGATTGACGAATCCCTGCATCTTGCAAAAGCTGACGAAATTTTACACTTGTATAGTGACATCCCTGATCACTATGGATCATAACGTCTGTTTCAAATGTAGCTCCGTGATTGCTCAGAAGCTGATCCATAGTATCTAATACAAAGTCTAATTCCAATGATGGACTCAATACATAGGAAAGTACCTGTTCTGTATATGCATCTTTTACCACCGATAAATAACAATACTGATGATTGTACGGAATATACGTGATATCTGTTAAAAGGATCTTCCTTGGTCCATGCATCCTGAATTCACGCTTGACTGCATTATCCGCTACCGCATTGGTCCGGATTGCCTTTGCCATTCTTCGATACGGGTTTGCTTTTCGATATGGGCAAAAGAGGCCGAACTTCTTCATAAGTCGCCGGATCTTTTTGAGATTCATCCGAATCCCCTGATGAAGCAGACGCATATAGATCCCTCTTGCCCCTTTCGCATAACCACGATATCGGTATGCTTGCAGAATCAACTGAAAATCTGCAATGTCCTGTTGTTCCCGATTCCATCGGCTTTGAGCATGGTGCAGCCAATTATAGTATCCGGAACGGGATACATCGGCCATCCTGCATAACTCTATGACGGTAAGTCGATTCGTTGGCTTGTTTACTTCATGATAAATGCATGAAAAAATATAGGACGGATGATTTACATTTCTGGAAATTGAATTTTTTTTAAAAACTCAATCTGCTGTTCCAAGCGAATCACTTTTTCCTGAAGTTCCCTGATAGCGGTCTTTGTGTGTTTCTCTGACAGATCCTTTTGTGCAAATGCTGCAAGGCGGTCTTCTTTTGATTTTCTTCTCGGCTCACGGAGTCCCTCTGGTGAAGCTGCCTGCTGTTTGAATTTCTTCAGAGCAACATACATTCGTGTCTTGCCAAGCATTTCCGGATCAAAACCAGCTTTTTCAAAAATTTTAGGAGAACTCAGCCCGTTTTGAGCCTCTTTAAGAGCAAACTGCTTAAAGGCAAGAGAATACTCGATCCTTTTAGAACTCACACTTATGACATAAGGGTTTTGCATGAGAATATCCATTTCTTCCTGAGTAAAATACTTATAATTAGCCATAATGTTCCTCCGTCTTTCTATGAATTAAATATAACACACAATCAAAAAACGGAAAACAAGATGGATATACATAAATGTATAGAAATGGGGACCAACCATCTGTGAAACATCTCATAGGATATATCCCTGGAATCATCTGTACATATTTGGGGGATATCCATGCTGATTGGGTCTATCTTGTTTATTGGTGTGTCCAGTCTATGGGGTACATTTTATT
>JAFSFU010000283.1 GCA_017435025.1 Lachnospiraceae bacterium
ACTTATCTGTGTAGAGCTGGATCATCTCGTTCATCTTATCGATGATCGGGTTCATATCTTCGCCAGCTTTGCTTGCTTTTACAAGCTTTCTGGAGTACATAGCGTTAGCAGCTGTTTCACCCGGCATTACGTAGTACTCACAAGCAGCTGTACCGATGGAGTAAGCGTTTGTGTTGTTACCCTGCGGACCGCCAAGTACATAGTGAGCAGCTGCGGATGCCTTACGAAGTGTTACCTGTAAGGACGGAAGACCGTTAGCCTCGATGGAGTAGATCAGGGACTGACCTAAGCCAAGTAACTCTGCTCTCTCAGCGTCATCGCCTACATCGATACCTGTTGTATCCTGTAACCAGATCAGCGGGATTCTGTCACGGCCGCAAAGAGTTACGAACTCGTTCATCTTAATGAGACCCTGACGGTATAATTTACCACCTGTTGTAGCCGGAGAATTCTTGTACTCCGGATAGTTGAACAAAATACCCTGTACGTTCGCAATGATACCAACAAGAAGACCATTGATCTTAGCAAGACCAGTTACCATCTCCGGACCGTAGCCTTTCTTGTACTCGTATAACTGAGAACCGTCAACAAGACGAGCGATTACTTCGTATACATCGTACGGCTGTTTTCCGTTGAGCGGGATGATGCTGTAAAGATCTTCTGCCGGGTATAACGGAGACTTCTTCTCATCAACGCGGAAGAACTCTAAGTTGTAAGCCGGAAGGTAGCTGATGTATTTCTTGATACCATCAATTACGCCGTAATCATCTGCGTAAACCTCACGGAAGAAACCAGTCTCATCATAGTGAACCGGAACAGAACCCGGAGCCGGAACTTTATTCTTGCTGTTCTCGATCTGTGCTGCAACGATCTGCTCTGCAGACTCCTGATCGATGTAACCCTTCGGATTCATACCGGAAAGGATACCTGCACCGCCTACTGCCATGTTTGCCTGGCTGTGAGCGATCAGGATTGTCGGGGAAATGGAGTGGTATCCGCCACCTGCCGGGTTTGTACCGTAGATACCAACGATTACCGGGATACCTAACTGGTTAAGCTCAGCATTACGGAAGAACGGTGTACCGCCGCCACGTCTGTTCGGGTAAACCTTATCCTGATACGGGAAGTCTACACCTGCACAGTTTAATAAGTAAACAAGCGGAATATTCATCATCTTAGCTGCATCGGAACAACGGATCAGGTTCTCTGCCTGGCCCGGCTCCCATGTACCAGCCATCTTCTTGTTGTCGGAAGCTACGATGTAAACCCACTTACCATTTACACGGCCAAGACCGTTGATGATATTTGCGGAACCCATCTTGTTGTCTTCCGGGTTGAAAAGGCTGTTTAACGGACAGAATGTACCAGCATCAACAAGAGCGTTGATTCTCTGCATAGCAGATAACTGACCTCTCTCATTTAACTTCTCTTCTGTTGTGATACCTTTTGCAAGGATCTCTTCGATCTTGTCATGGATATCTTTCTCAATAGCCTTGAGTTCGTTAGCATTGTCTTCTTTCACATTTACTAACGGTTTACCGATTGTCGGCATTTCCTGGAAATATTTCGGCATGGAATAGTATCCCATTGTATTTTCCTCCTAAAATTCAATCACAATTAACGACTATCTTAACTCCGGCGGAACCTGGATGAATGCCTGACCCGGGTCGATCTCCTCACGGATCATGCGGATAACTTCCGGATCCGGAGTCGGTAACTCAACAGCTCTGGATACATCGATATCAAAGCCTGTGTTCTCCTGTACCATTTCCGGAGTAACACCCTTGTAGTAACCTGCAAGATACATTCTCTTTGTCTCTTCGTCGAACTTCATAAGACCAAGGTCTGTAACAACTGCGATCGGTCCGCGGTTGCCCGGAAGACCTTTCTTCTCACGTCCGCCCGGTCCATCGATCCAACCCGGAGATGTAACATAGTCGATCTTCTCCATGAATCTTCTCTTCTCATGCTGGATCATGATGATTGTGTTGTTGAATGTAGCGATCGCATTTGCACCGCCGGAACCTGTGAAACGAGTCTTCGGATTATGGTAGTCACCGATACATGTGGAGTTCACGTTACCGTACGGGTCGATCTGTGCGCCGCCGATGAAAGCAACGATACGGTCGTTGTTATGTAACCAGTCGTTTGTCTCAAAACCGATGAAACGGATATTCGGCCACTGACATCCGCAGTGTGCCATGAAACGAAGGTCACCTACAGAACGCGGAACCTCGATCGGATCACAGTCCATAAGACCGGACTCAACGATCAGGTTACATTTCGGTGCGAATAATCTCTTAGCTACAGATGCACCGATCAGCGGAAGACCTGTACCTACAATTGCGATATTGTCATTTGTGATGCACTGTGCGAGTGTGATCGCCTGCATCTCTTTATTGGTATACTTTGTGTAGTCAGCCATGATTAATCCTCCTTGCTTACATCTGTTGCGTAGCCGTAGCCATCAGATACTTTTAACTTAAGGAGACGGTTCACACCGATCTTCTCAAGGAATTCTGCATGATCTTTTACGTTATAAACGTACTCATCTAAGAATGCCTTAAAGTCTTCTTCTGTCTTGCTGGCAGCACCATAAGCTTTTAAGAATGCATTGTCGTAATCATAGTAGTTGTAGCACTGTGTCGGATATGCGCCGAACGGTACATGACATACAGCGTCAACTGCGAAGCACGGGATCTTTGTAGCCTGCGGATCGCGGCGGATAATGTCATTGCTTACAAGTTCTTCACAAGTAACGATAACTTTCTTAGCTGCTACTACGATATCGATATCATGGAACTCATCGCCCATAAGGATACATGTACCATCCGGGGATGCCTTCTGAACGTGGATGATCGCTGTATCAAGCTTCGGAACCGGAAGACAAACTGTCATCTCGCCCGGGTTGAATGGGTTCTCCATATAAACAAATTTATCATTCGGAAGTTTCTCGATTGTCTCACGAACTTCTTTGCTGATTCCCCACTCGTCTACAAGACCGGAACCGATCATGAAACGTACCGGAAGGAACGGAAGACCTAAAGAAGAAGCATGTAACATGTACATGATCGCATCCTGGGAGTAATCTTCGTAGATCAGCTCGCCAGCTTCGATTTTCTTACGGAAACGACGGGAAACGTTTGTAACACCGGAGTCAGCGGTATAACAGTTGATGTACGCCTTCACACGATCTTCACCGATCAGCATATCCCAGTCAGAACCTGCCGGACCTGCATACGCGATAAAGTCTTTCTTACCCTGACGCAGAACCTCACGAACTGCAGCCATCGGTTTTTTGTTGGTTGTAAAGCCGCCGAAGGAAATAGCATCACCATCTGCTACATACTTGGCAACCGCTTCCTGTAATGTCATTACTTTATTAGCCACAATAAAGCCTCCTTAAAAAATTATTTTGAGCCCGCCCGCTATTCATCGGCGGGCAGGCACATATGTACATATATTTTACGCATTTCGCTGTGCCGAAGCTCGATTCTGCTTCGCTTCAGCCTGCGCATACGGGATGTTCGCTCAACTAAGAGGCGAACACTCTCGTCGTGCCAAGCTCGATTCCGCTCCGCTTCATCTCGCTCGCGGGCTTGCGCCCTATACAGTCTGCCGCTCTGCCATTTGCTTTCATGCAAGCATGCCGCAAATGACAAACCGTCATCCTGTGCACGGCTTAATGCTTAACCGAACATGAGCATGAAGAAACCAGCTGCAACTGCAGAACCGATTACACCTGCAACGTTCGGACCCATCGCGTGCATCAGAAGGAAGTTGGTCGGATTTTCCTTAGCACCAACTGTCTGAGCAACACGTGCCGCCATCGGAACTGCAGATACACCTGCGGAACCGATCAACGGGTTGATCTTGCCGCCTGTTAACTTGCACAGGAGCTTACCAAGAAGGATACCGCCTACTGTCGCAAACGCGAAAGCAAGAAGACCCATTGCAATGATCGCAAGTGTCTGCACACGGAGGAAGATTTCACCGTTCGCAGTAGCACCTACGGTTGTACCAAGCATAATGGTAACGATGTTACAAAGAGCGTTCTGAGCTGTGTCAGAAAGTCTTCCTGTAACGCCGGACTCACGGAACAGGTTACCGAGCATCAGCATACCGAGAAGCGGTGCTACGGACGGAAGAAGTAAAGAACAGAACAGTACTACGAATACCGGGAATACCACCTTCTCTACCTTACTTACCTTGCGGAGCTGCTTCATAACGATCTTACGCTCTTTTTCTGTTGTGAGAGCTTTCATGATCGGCGGCTGAATAAGCGGGATCAGCGCCATATAGGAGTACGCCGCTACCGCGATCGGAGCTACCAGATCCGGAGCCAGGTTGTTTGCGATATAGATCGCTGTCGGACCGTCAGCACCACCGATGATACCGATTGCCGCACACTCACCCGGTGTGAAGAGACCAGTTGCATTTGCAAGCAGGAATGCTACGAAAATACCAAACTGAGCTGCTGCACCGAGAAGTAAGCTTACCGGATTTGCAATAAGCGGACCAAAGTCTGTCATCGCACCTACTGCCATAAAGATCAGGCACGGGAACAAGCTGGACTTAACACCGCTGTACATAATTCTCAGTACACCGGAATTATACCATGCATCCGCTTCTTCCATCAAGCCTGCAAGCGGCAGGTTTGCAAGGAACATACCAAAAGCGATCGGAAGCAGGAGGAGCGGCTCGAACTGCTTAACGATAGCCATGTATAATAAAACGAATGAAACGAGGATCATTACGGCCTGCTGCCAGGTAATCGCTGCGAAACCTGACTGGGCCAACAACTCTCCGAAAACTGCAAATACGTTCACGGGGCACCTCCTACTAGTTTAATGTAACCAGAACTGCACCTGTATCTACTGTATCGCCGTTGCTTACGTTGATGGATGCGATTGTACCTGCTGCCGGAGCAACGATCTCTGTTTCCATCTTCATTGCTTCCATAACAACTACACACTGACCGAATGTAACTGCATCGCCAACTTTAACCTTAATATCAAGAATCTTACCCGGCATCGGAGCTTCTACTGTTGTGCTTCCTGCTGCTGCCGGAGCCGGTGCTGCTGCCGGTGCCGGAGCCGGTGCTGCTACTGGTGCCGGAGCCGGTGCTGCCACTGGTGCCGGAGCCGGTGCTGCCACTGGTGCCGGAGCCGGTGCTGCTGCGATGATC
>JAFSFU010000284.1 GCA_017435025.1 Lachnospiraceae bacterium
ATACCTTCTGCATTGATGATGATGTGATGTTTTTTACCGCGTTTACGATGTTCGATGATCCGGTTGATCAGATATTGTTCGTTACCATCATATCGTTCCGGAAGAAGAATATCTTCCGCTCCGTTGGCAATACCGCACCAGAGTGCAATGTAGCCGGCGTGACGTCCCATTACCTCGATGATGCTGCATCGCTCGTGGGATGTAGATGTATCGCGAACTTTGTCGATCGCTTCCATCGCAGTATTTACGGCAGTATCAAAACCGACCGTATAATCGGTACATGCGATATCCAGATCGATGGTTCCAGGAATGCCGATGGTATTAACCCCCAGCTCAGACAGTTTTCCCGCTCCGCGGAAAGAACCGTCGCCGCCAATAACTACCATACCGTCAATTCCATGTTTCTTACAGACTTCTGCCCCCAGTTTCTGTCCTTCTTCTGTAAGAAATTCTTCACAACGCGCTGTGTAAAGGATTGTACCGCCCTTGTTGATCGTATCGGCAACGCTCACGCTGTCCATATCCACGATCTCCTCCTGCAACAGTCCTGCATACCCCCTCATGACTCCCTTGACTTTAAGGCCTCTATTAATGGCAGTTCTCACAACTGCACGGATCGCCGCATTCATTCCCGGTGCGTCGCCGCCGCTGGTCAGTACACCAATGGTCTTAACTTCTTTATTTGTCATAAATGTTCCTCCAAAATCTTATGCCGGTAAATGTATTACTGTTACACATCCGTCAATGCCCGCTCTTATTTTAATGCATTTTATTGGTCTTTTCAATGGTTTTTTGTACAACTTTGACATTATTTTCACCAAGTATGTCATACAATTCTGTCAATAATGCACCGCTCGCATCAACCACCCAGTTTTCGGAAAGTCTGCGCAGTTTTCGTTCTTCCTTCAGGTACATGACTACCCGGTCTTTGCCCTCTGAATTCCGAAGGGCTGCCATAACCTGATCGATCTGGCCGTCATAATAGTTCTGGTTCCGGAACTGCAGCCAGAGTTCACTTGGAATCTCAGAAAACGGGATCACTTCTTCACATACCAGTTTTCCCACCGGATCATCACCGATGGATGCGCGTCCCCGAAGGAATACCTTGGAATCCTCATTCAAATACTGTTTGTGTTTTTCATATATTTTAGGGAAGATCAAAACCTCCACCGTGCCGACCATATCCTCCAGAGATACAAATGCCATTAACTGATTGTTCTTTGTAGTCTTCACCTTTTTACCGGTGATCATACCTCCGATGACAACCGTCGAATTGTCCTCCACCAATGCATTTCCATCCTCATCAACAATGAAGTCTGCCGTCTTGGCCGTCACATTTTTTTGCCAGAGTTCCTGATACTCTTCCATCGGATGACCGCTGACATAAATTCCCAGTGTTTCCTTCTCAAATGCCAGCAGCTGCTCTTTATCAAACTCTCCCACGTTGGGGAATACAACCTGAAAACTGCTCTTTTCTTCCTCTGCGACAAAGTCAAAGAAACTCATCTGACCTTCCATTGAGGTCTTCTTTTCTCTGGATTTGTTCTCAAGAAGATCCGTATAAACAAAAATCTTCTGTTTCCTGGTACCCGGAAGAGAATCCAGCGCACCGGATTTGATAAAGCTTTCCAGCGTACGCTTATTCACTTCCTTGTTGGACATACGGTTTACGAAGTCTTCCAGCGTGCGGAACGGGCCGTTTGCCTCACGCTCGCAGATGATTATATCGACAACCGATCGGCCTACACTCTTAATTGCAGAGAGTCCATATCGGATACTGTCACCGGATACAGAAAAGTCACCATATCCCTCATTGATATCCGGAGGAAGGATCTCAATGCCCATGTTGCGGCATGTGAGAATGTACTCCGATACCTTCGTCGCATTATCCATTACAGATGTCATGAGCGCTGCCATGAACTCTCTCGGATAATAGTATTTTAACCATGCAGTCTGATATGCAACTACAGCATACGCTGCTGCATGGGATTTGTTGAATGCATATTTTGCGAAATCCGTCATATCATCATAGATCTGATTCGCCACTTTCTCATCGATTCCGTTGGCCACGCAGCCGCGTACGCCCTCTTCCTCGTTACCGTAAACAAAGTTCTGGCGCTCTTTCTCCATAACAGATGCTTTTTTCTTGGACATGGCACGTCGCACCAGATCGCTTCGGCCCAGCGTATAACCGGCAAGATCACGTACGATCTGCATAACCTGCTCCTGGTAAACAATACAGCCGTAAGTCGGACTTAAAATATGCTCCAGCTGCGGACAGGTGTAGGTAATGGCAGAACGGTCGTTTTTACCTTTCAGATATTTCGGAATGAAATCCATTGGACCCGGACGATACAGGGAAATACCCGCAATGATATCCTCCAGACTGGTCGGCTTCAATTCTTTCATGAACGTTTTAAAGCCGCCGCTTTCCAGCTGGAACACACCCTCGTTTTTGCCGGTTCCAAGTGCTTCAAATACTTTTTTATCCGCAAAGTCCAAATGATCCAGATCCGGTCTTGCGCCGTAGTTCTTCTCGATCATATCAACTGCATCGCGGATCACGGTCAGTGTTCTGAGACCAAGGAAGTCCATCTTCAAAAGTCCCAGCTCTTCCAGGGTCGTCATCGTAAACTGTGTCGTGATCGTGCCGTCAGAACCTCTGGACAACGGCACATACTCGTCCACTGAAGTACGGCTGATCACAACGCCGGCCGCATGCATGGATGTGTGCCTCGGAAGTCCTTCCAGACGCTTGGACATATCGATCAGCTTATGCACCTGCTCATCGGAATCGTAAAGTGCTTTTAACTCCGGATTTTTCTGCAGCGCCAGTTCCAAGGTGATATTGAGTTCCGCAGGCACCATCTTGGATACCTGATCACAGAGGGCATAAGGAAGATCCATCACACGTCCCACATCGCGGATCACACCACGAGCAGCCAGCGTACCAAACGTAACAATCTGCGCCACCTGATCCTTTCCGTATTTCTGCACAACATAATCGATGACTTCCTGGCGTCGTTCATAACAAAAATCCACGTCGATATCCGGCATGGATACACGTTCCGGATTCAGGAATCGCTCGAACAGAAGCTGGTAACGGATCGGATCGATGTCTGTGATCCTCAGACAATAGGAAACGATGCTGCCTGCTGCCGAACCACGTCCCGGACCAACGGCAATGCCGTTGGATTTGGCAAAATTGATAAAATCCCAGACAATCAGGAAATAATCCACATATCCCATGTTTTTGATGGTATTCAGTTCGTAATCCAGGCGCTCCAGAAGAGACTGGTCCCCATCCGGATAGCGCTCTTTAAAACCTTCCCTGCAAAGATGGTTCAGATAAGTCCAGGAATCAAATCCTTCCGGCACATCGTAGCGCGGGAGTTTGGTTACGCCAAACTCAATCTCCACGTTGCATCGCTCTGCGATCTTATGGGTATTCTCAATTGCTTCCGGTGCATAGGGGAAAAGTTTGCGCATTTCCTCCTCAGATTTTACGTAATACTGTCCGCCTTCGTACCGCATGCGGTTTTCATCCGCTACTTTTTTTCCTGTCTGAATGCAGAGCAGGATATCATGAGCCTCCCAGTCCTCCGCATTGATATAATGGCAGTCGTTGGTTGCCACCAGCGGAATCTGCAGTTCCCTGGAAAGGCGGTAGAGTGCCTGGTTCACCTGGCGCTGCAGGGGAATCCCATGGTCCTGAAGTTCCAGGAAATAGTTTCCTGCTCCAAAGATTTCCTGATAGCGAAGGGCCGCATTCTTCGCCTCTTCGTACAGACCGCGCTCCAAAAATCTCGGAATTTCGCCGGCCAGGCATGCGCTGAGTGCGATCAGACCGCTATGATACTGCCGTAATACTTCCTCGTCCACACGAGGTTTATAGTAAAAGCCATCCACATAACCTTTTGAAACGATCTTCATCAGGTTCTGATAGCCCTCATTGTTTTCTGCCAAAAGGACCAGATGATAATACCGGTCCTCGCCGTGAACATTTTCACGGTCAAATCTGGACCCCGGGGACACATAGACTTCGCAGCCCAGGATCGGCTTGATCCCTGCATCTTTGGCTGCACGGTAAAAATCAATCACACCGAACATGGCTCCATGATCCGTAATAGCCATACTGTCCATGCCAAGCTCTTTTGCCCGCACCGCCAACTCTTTAATTTTACTGGAACCATCCAGAAGACTGTATTCCGTATGGACATGCAAATGTGTAAACGCCATCTATATCCTCCTGTATATATGATCTAAAAGTCCGCTTTCCGCCTTTAAATTCAAAAAATGTAAATAAAGAATGTGCCAAGGCACATTCTTCGCGCGCGAGCGGGCTGCGAAGCAGCAATTTCCTCACCGCGAGCTGTGCATACTGGTCCGTACAGGACCTTTTTGCTTTACAGGAAAGAGACTTTCGCGCATCAGCGCGACA
>JAFSFU010000285.1 GCA_017435025.1 Lachnospiraceae bacterium
ATCATTGGTCTTTTTGCCGGAATATCCGTCGGCGGCGGTGTTATTATTTCCAGATATTTTGGCGCAAAGGACGAAAAAGGATTGCAGATTGCGATCCAATCCAATTTACTGTTTGGTATTATTGCTGCGATTGTTTCCACAATCGTAGGTTTGCTGATCGTTCCGCCGTTGTTGGATATTATGAATGTGCCGGATAGCGTTATGCCGGAGGCATTGGCGTATTTCCGTATTTATTTTGGCGGTGTTTCGACAGTAATCTTGTATAACACCTGCATGGCGATCATGCGTGCCTGCGGAGACAGTGTGCGACCGTTATATTACCTTGTGATCTCAACCATTGTAAATGTGATCCTGGATCTGATCTTTGTTGCAGGATTCCATTGGGGCGCCGGCGGTGCGGCATTTGCGACGGTCATTGCACAGGGACTTAGCGCAGTCCTTTGTTTTATCCGCATGTCGAAAGGAATGGATACGGTCAATATTACTTTCAAGGGTATACGTTTCCATAAGGCGACAATGGTAAAGATTATTCAGCAGGGACTTCCGGCCGGTATCCAGAATACGGTAAACAGTATCGGAAACATGGTTGTACAGTCTGTGATCAATTCCTTTGGTGCGTTCGCAATTTCCGGTTATGGTGCATTCCAGAAAATTGAAGGAATTGCATTTTTGCCGATCATGAGTATGAGTATGGCATTGCCGACTTTTGTTAGTCAGAACCTTGGTGCCGGCCAGGTGCAGCGTGCGAAAAAGGGTGCATTGATCGGTATCATCGGCAGTGCAGTATTCGCAGAACTGGTGGCACTTTGCCTTTATCTGTTCTGCCCATACTTGTTGCAGATTTTTATCAGTTCACCGGAGGCGATCGAGTATGGTGTCGGTCATTCTCATATTGTTGCATGGTTCTTTTTCCTGCTTTCCTTTACCCATTGTTCCGCGGGTGCATTGAGAGGATGCGGAAAGTCCATGGTTCCGATGGTAACACTTTTGGTATCTTGGTGTGGAATTCGAATCATCTATGTGACCCAAGCAATTAAGTTTTTCCCGGAATTTTCTACGGTTTCCTGGGCATATCCGATTACCTGGTCGATCACGGCGGTTGTGCTGACGGTATGGCTGATCCGTATGGACTGGAATAAAGCACATGTTTAATAGAAATGACTGAGAAAGGATTAAAATAAATGGAAGAGAAACAGGTTCACAAACGCAGGGTGCGGTATAAGGGAACGCATCCGAGAACGTTTGCCGAAAAATATAAAGAGCAGAATCCGGAAAAGTATGCAGATACCATCGAAAAGGTGATCAAAAAGGGCAGTACACCGGCGGGAATGCATATTTCGATCATGGTGCAGGAGATTCTTGATTTTCTGCAGATCAAACCGGGACAGAAAGGAATGGATGCTACACTGGGGTATGGCGGTCACAGCACGGAAATGCTGAAATGCTTAAATGGAGAAGGACATCTTCATTCTCTGGACGTGGATCCGATCGAAATTGTAAAGACAAAAGAGCGTATCGCCTCCCGCGGATTTGGGGATGATATTTTCACCGCTCATCAGATGAATTTTGCGGATATTGATCAATTGGCGAAAGCGGTTGGGCTGTTTGATTTTGCAATGGCGGATCTTGGCGTTTCCTCTATGCAGATCGACAATCCGGAACGTGGTTTTACTTATAAATATGACGGACCGCTTGATCTTCGATTGAATCCGGAAAAAGGAATCTCTGCGGCGGATCGCCTTTCTGATATTACAAAGGAAGAACTGGTCGGTTTGCTGATTGAAAATTCAGATGAGCCGTATGCGGAAGAAATCGCAAAGGAAGTAATCCGCAGAAACCGCAAAAAAGAGTATATTAAGACAACTCTCCAGTTTAAAGAGGCGATCGAGGCGGCTCTGAAGTTTCTGCCGGATGACGAAAAGAAGGAAGCTGTTAAAAAGGCCTGTGCGAGATGTTTCCAGGCGCTTCGTATCGATGTGAACAGTGAATTTGAAGTACTCTACAGTTTTATGGAGAAATTGCCGGGAGTATTGGCACCGGGCGGCCGTGTGGCAATCCTGACATTCCACTCCGGTGAAGACCGACTGGTTAAGAAGTTTTTGAAAGATGGTTTAAAGAATGGTCTGTACAGTGAAATCTCTGAGGATGTGATCCGTCCTTCGGCAGAAGAGTGCAATCGCAATCCGAGAGCACGTTCGACAAAGATGCGCTGGGCAGTAAGGGCGATGGAGTAAATAGATGGAAAAATTAAAAGAAACAGATAAAACACATGCATATGAAGCAAGACAGCTGAAACCAATAGTCGGAATCGTCGGTCTTCTTGTGATGCCGTTTGTATCGTATGCGTTGTTTGAAGCGGTTACCGGGAATCTGACAAAGATATCTGCAACCATGTCGCTTTTAAATATTCTCTGGTACTGCATTTTTTATCTGGCAGTTTTTGCGATCTGCGGCAGCTCCAGAATTACAATCGGTTTTTCTTCTGTCGCATTTTATATTCTGTCATTGGCAGAGACTTTCGTAGTAGCATTTCGGTCAAAACCGATCATGCTTTGGGATTTTATGGCCTTCCGCACAGCGATGTCGGTGGCAGGCAACTATGAGTTCCAGATTTCTGCCAGAATGGTGATCTGTGGTTTGCTGGTGATTCTTTTCAATGGTTTATTCTGGTTCTTTCCGGTCCGTGTAAAAGGATGGAAAAAACGCAGTATAACAGCATTAGCGGGTGCTGCCGGTGCATATCTTGGCGTGATTTTCTTCTATCAGGGAGTGATTCCCCAAATGTGGCTGGAAGTAAACCAGTGGGCGATTAAAGAGAGCTATGAAGAGAATGGATTTGTATTATCTTCTGCTATTTCGGCAAAATACATTTTCGTGGCTCCGCCGGAAGGCTATTCTGCAGAGCGCTTAAATACCATTTACGAGGAATTGAAGGGAAGCATTGACCCGGATACGGCTAAGGATTCGATTCAGCCGGTGAATCTGATCTGCATTATGAATGAAAGTCTTGCAGAGTTAAAAGTTGCCGGAGATTTTGAGACGAATGAGCCGTATTTTCCGTATATGGACAGTTTGCAGGAAAATACGATCAAAGGAAGTTTGTATGTACCGGTGTTTGGTTCTCTGACCAGTAACTCAGAATTTGAATTTCTGACCAGTGATCTCTGCCAGATCCTTCCGAGAAATACCATCGCATACCAGATGTATGTAAAACCGAATACGTATTCGCTGGTTTCGACTTTAGAAGCGCAGGGATTTTCCAGTGTGGCTATGCATCCATACCCGGGAGAGAACTGGAATCGAATCCAATGTTATAACAATATGGGATTCGATGTGTTTTATGATGAAGAGCACTATGCAGACGCAGACCGGTTGAGAAACTATGTCAGTGATAAAGGCGATTACGATAAGATCATCGAATTGGTAGGAGCAAAAGAGGCACCGGAAGATAAGTTGTTTGTATTCAATGTAACGATGCAGAACCATGGTGGCTATGAAGGAAGTTTTGACAATTTCGAGCAGGAAATTTATCTGACCGGAGAACATGAGGGAATGTATCCAAAGGCGGATCAGTACCTATCCTTGATGAAGGAGTCTGATGATGCATTCCGATATCTGACAGAATATTTTATGGAATCGGATGAACCGACGATGATCGTGATGTTCGGAGATCATCAGCCCAGTGTGGAAGATGAGTTTTATGACGATATTGCCGGAAAACCGAGCAGCGAGGTTCAGGCGCAGGAGCGTACGATGTGGTATCAGACGCCGTATATTATCTGGACAAACTATGATATCGAAGAGGAGGAGCGCGGCGATATGGGATGTGTCAGTCTTGCATCCTATATGTTAGATGTTGCGAATCTTCAGATGACCCCATATGATCAGTTCATGCTGGAATTGACCGAACAGCTTCCGGTTATTAATTTTATCGGATGCTATGATACGGAAGGAAAGTTCTACTTATGGGGGGATGCCCTTCGTGGTGATCACGATTTTTCACCAAAGCTAAGGGAATATGAGATGCTTGTTTACAATCACAGTCTTGACAGCAAAAAGACATCGGAACTGTTCACAATACCTTCAGAATAAATCGGAAATGGTCAGCAATCTCAACTTGCAATCCATTTGTATTGGTGATATGATAGAAGATGAAGGTAACATGTTAGTAGTGGCGAGGAAATGCTATGGATAAGTCTCTGAATCAGGAAACCTACAACCAATTGAAGAGAGAAATTTTGACATTTGTCTTAAAACCAGGTGAAAGTGTTTCGGCGGCGAAACTGGCTGACCGTTATCAGGTGAGCAGAACGCCGGTACGGGAAGCGCTTGTGAAGCTTGAAACCGAAGGAATGGTGCATATTTTCCCGCAATCCAAAACAGTTATTTCTAGGATTAATGTTCATCGGGTAAGACAGGAATGGTTTATCAGAAAGACTCTTGAGCTCGGTATGGTCGATGCCTTTTTTAAAAAGGTCAAAGACCAGGATCTCGAACTTATGCAGATGTATAACAATGAGATCGTTAAACTTGCGAATGGGCCGATGAATCTGGAGGATGAGTATGACTTCCAGGGATTCGACAATGACTTTCACGGCGTTACATATATGACAGCCGGTGAGAGATTGTCCGCAACGATCATTTACTTTATGACTGCTCATTATAACCGCGTCCGGATTTTGATCGATCGGGAAGAGGAGAGCAAAAAGCGAATTCTTGCAGAGCATGGTATGCTGATGGAATGCATTCGAAATCGCGAAAAAGAGAAATACCGCAGTATACTGGAAGCGCATTTGTCTCATATTTTGAATGATATTGACGATATGCGGAATCAGTATCCGGATTATTTCGAAGGGTAATTAGGAAACTATGAAAAGGGAGCGCCCTTTTTATGTAAAAGCAAATAATTTAAGGAGGCAATTTTATCATGAAATTATGTCTTGAATCCATTAAAGACAAAGCTGCATGGGAAGCAGCCGGTATTGCTGTTCCGGCATATGATGCAGCAGCGGTTGCAGCAAATACAAAAGCGAACCCGGAGTGGGTACACTTTGGTGTAGGTAATATTTTCCGTATCTTTATCGGCGGTATTTCTGATCGTCTTCTTGAAGCAGGCGAGTCCAACACAGGTATCATCTGTGCAGAGACATTTGACTATGATATCGTAAATAAGATTTACGATCCGTATGACAACCTGGTTCTGGCTGTTACATTAAAAGCGGATGGTTCCACACAGAAGAAGGTTCTCGGTTCCTTAACAGAAGCAATCCGTGCAAACAGCAAGGAAGAAGCTTCCTGGAATCGTTTAAAAGAAATTTTTGTAAATCCGGGCTTAAAGATGATCTCCTTCACAATCACAGAGAAGGGTTACGCATTAAAGGGTGCTGACGGCAACTTCTTCCCGTTTGTGAAATCTGATATCGAAAATGGTCCGGCTGCTCCGACAGGTGCGATGGCTGTTGTATGTTCTCTTCTGAATGAGAGATACAAAAACGGTGCAGCTCCGCTTGCAGTGGTAAGTATGGATAACTGTTCCCACAACGGTGCAAAGCTTCAGAGCTCCATCGTTACAGTTGCAAAAGAGTGGTTAGAGCGCGGCATGGTTGAAGAAGGTTTCGTTGCATACCTTGAAGACGAGAGCAGGATTTCCTTCCCGTGGTCCATGATCGATAAGATCACACCAAGACCGGCTACAGAGATCGCAGAAGCTTTAGAGGCAGCTGGCGTTGAGAATATGCATCCGGTTATCACAGAGAAGAGAACTTATATCGCTCCGTTCGTAAATGCAGAGGGCCCGCAGTACCTTGTTATCGAGGATAAATTCCCGAACGGCAGACCGGCTCTTGAAAAAGCAGGCGTTTACATGGCAACACGTGACACTGTAAACGAAGTTGAGCGTATGAAAGTTACAACATGCTTAAATCCGCTTCACACAGCTCTTGCAACATACGGTTGTGTACTTGGTTATGAGTCCATCGCTGCTGAGATGCAGGATGAAGAACTGGTTAAATTAGTAAACGGTATCGGACCGAAAGAGGGTATGCCGGTAGTATGTGATCCGGGCATCCTTTCTCCGAATGATTTCGTTAAGGAAGTTATTGAAGAGCGTCTTCCGAATAAGTTTATTCCGGATACACCACAGCGTATTGCAACAGATACATCCCAGAAGGTTGGTATCCGTTACGGTGAGACAATCAAATCTTACGTTGCAAAAGATGGCACTGCAGCAGCATTAAATTACATTCCGGTAGCGATTGCCGGTTGGTTGAGATATTTAATGGGCGTTAACGATAACGGCGAAGCATTTGAGCTTTCTCCGGATCCGATGCTCGCTGAGCTTCAGGAGAAGATGGCTGGTATCGAGTTCGGTAATCCGGACAGCGTAGGCGACAAATTACAGCCGATCCTTTCCAATGCAAATATCTTCGGCATCAACCTTTATGAGGCTGGTCTTGGCGAGAAAGTTGAGACAATCTTCAAAGAGGAAATTGCAGGCGCAGGTGCTGTAAGAGCAACTCTGAAAAAATACGTTTAATATTTTGGAGGAATTCAAAATGAAAGCATTTATGGATAATGATTTCCTGTTAAAGACAGAGACAGCAAAACATCTTTACAATGAGTTTGCTGCAATGAAGAAGATTCCGGTTCTTGATTATCACTGCCATATCAACCCGCAGGAAATCTGGGAAGACAGACAGTTCGAAAACATTGCTCAGGTTTGGCTGGGCGGTGACCACTATAAATGGCGTCAGATGCGCACCAACGGTGTAGAAGAAAAATATATCACAGGTGATGCAACAGACCGTGAGAAATTCCAGAAATGGGCAGAGACAATGCCGAAACTGATCGGTAACCCGTTATATCACTGGTCTCACCTTGAGTTACGTTACTACTTCGGTTACGAAGGAAACTTAAACGGTGATACAGCAGAAGAAGTATGGAATCTCTGTAACGAAAAGCTTCAGAGCAAAGAATTCTCTGCTAGAAACCTGATCAAGATGTCCAACGTAACTCTGGTTGCAACAACGGATGATCCGGCTGATACACTGGAATTCCACAAACAGATCAAAGAGGATGACAGTTTTGACGTACAGGTTCTTCCGGCATGGAGACCGGAAAAGGCAATGGGCATCGACAAACCGGGCTTCGCTGATTATATGAAGAAACTTTCTGAAGTTTCCGGTATTGAGATCAAAGACTATGCATCCTTAAAAGAAGCATTAGTAAAACGTCTCGATCATTTCGTAGCAAACGGCTGTTCCATTTCCGACCACAGCCTTGATTACGTAATGTATCATCCGGCAACTGACGAAGAAGTTGATGCAATCTTCCAGAAGAAGATGGCTGGCGGTGAAGTGACAAAAGAAGAATATCTTCAGTACCAGACAGCATTCATGATCTTCATGGCAAAAGAGTACAATAAGAGAAACTGGGTAATGCAGCTTCACTACGGTGTAAAGAGAAACAACAACGTAGCGATGTTTGATAAGATTGGTGCGGACACTGGTTTTGACTGTATCGGAAGCAATGCTCCGATGGGCGAACTGGCTGATTTCTTAAATGCACTGGCTATGACAAACGAAGTGCCGAAGACAATTATCTACTCTCTGAATCCGATTGATGATGCCGCTATCGGCACAATTATCGGCTGCTTCCAGGGCGGTGGTGTTAAGAACAGAATCCAGCAGGGTTCCGCTTGGTGGTTCAA
>JAFSFU010000286.1 GCA_017435025.1 Lachnospiraceae bacterium
ATTTCATTGAGTAAGTAAAAAGTCATCTATATGAGATTTTTATATCAATGGATACTATAGAACTTGAAAAAACTATTTATGTGATTTTGTTATTCTCAAAGTATTTCATTCAGATGTAAGTTTCTATTTTATTTGATTAGTGAGTTATAAAAATAAATGCAGTATTCTTCAAACGATTTGCAAGGCTTTCGAGATTTTGGCTGTGCTAATTTCAGCTACGGCGCTCTGTCTGAGCTCCGTAGGAGCGAGTTAGCAGAGCAGCTAATTATCGATGCACGAACAAAATCCGAAAACGAAGCATGTTTGAAAATACTGCATTTACTTTATAATCTTATAATTTAATAAATGAATAGAATTTACATCACTCAATGAAATATCAATTTACATCAACCCATAGATCAACACAATGCAAACCCAGGTAGTCGCAAGGCCGATGAGACCAACGGTACCGCCAACCCGGAAATAATCCTTAAACCGGTACCCGGCCACTTCCACCATCGTAATCGATGTAGATGCCACCGGGGTCGCCATCGCCAGACTGGCACCAAACACACATGCCAAAGCGATCTGCATCGGGTTGCATCCAGCCTCCATTGCAAGGGGAACCGCAATCGCAGCCAGCATCGACACCAGAGAACCATTCGCCATAAACAAAGACAGTACGTACCCCGCAACCAGGAACAACGTAACAAGAACGATAGGATTCTGAATCCATTCTCCCAACATCCCTATCAGCCAACGAATCACGACTTCGCCAGCACCAGATTTTACAAATCCCTGCGCTACAGCCAGTGCGGAACCCAACGTCACCAACGCGGACCACTGCATATTTTTCAGCGCACGCTTTCCATCAATACACTTTGTCATAACCAAAATCAAAGCACTTGTTCTGCCACTTATATAAAAACAACCGATAACATACCGCTACCACAATCAATATACTAAATGCGATTGGCATCGGTGTAAAGAAACTCATAGTCTCAACGCCATATGTGGCCAGCACGTTGTTGGCCACAAGCGGTGCATTGGTCATAAACCCGGAGAAGAATGCGGCCGATAAAAATATGATCAACACAAAGGAACGCTCATGATCTCCTACCAAGTGCGCCAACAGCCGACCAATCTTACCTCCCACACCAGACTCCAATAGTGCATCAATTACGATGATCATACCAAGAACCAACATAACCGATGATTTTCTATGGAACATATTCGTTATCCCACAGTGCAAAAATCCCGCGAGAACAATTCCCGCGGGATAATCAAATCAAATATTACATATTCCAGGCATCTACCAGTCTGAAGATCAGCAGCTCATGCACCTTAAATACAGTCTCCGGATCACCTGTGAAGGAAACTGTTCTCGGGGACAGGCGAACCACCCCCGGAACAAGGGATGCTGTATCTGCCATATTGGAATCCTTGTAATCAATTTCCATTGTCAGTGTCTCTGCACATTCCATCGGTTTGATCTCATCGCGTCTTGCAAGAGCAGCCTTTACGCCGTTGTAGATCATCTCTCGCGCTACAGTTGGATGCACGGAAATTGCAGAGAAACGGCTGCGGCCTTCTTTCACCACGATACCCTCAATATTCGGAACGAACGCCTTGCACTCTTCTGCAAGAGCCTTGTCACCGATGCATGCAACCAACGGTACACCGTAGAAACCTGCTACCAGACCATTGCATACAGTCTCTGTATTCATTGTTACACCATTGAAACGCAGATTGTAGATCTTGCCGCCATTGTAGCAGTGATCGATAACACCGCCCAGTGTGAGACCGGCACCTGCATGGCCAAAAGAAATATATGCGTCAAAGGAACGATCGATTCCTTCCATCTGCAGACTGTTGCGCATTGCACCGGAAACCAGTTTACAACGCGGATCCATATCTTCAATGATCAGGTTTTCCATATCGCCGTGACCATCACATACATAAACCTCGTCGTAACCGGAGTCGAAACATGCACGCACCGCTGCGTTCACATCCTCTGCCAGGCGTTTGCGACAAAGCGGGTAATCCGGATTACCTCTGTTGGATCCAATACGGGATACGTTGCCTTCCATACCTTCAATATCTGCGGAAATAAATGCTTTTTTCATTTGAATCAGTTCCTTTCTTGTATTACAAAATTGTAGAAACCTCCGAACTCTACACCACTTTATTATAACATATTTCGCCTTCTGCTACAACGTTTTGCACGCTCTTCGCTTATCTCTTCACTTAGCTCCTGCCAGATGGCCAACGCAGCAAATCCAACAGCCGCCACAAGCCACAGTTTATTGCCATTCAGCGCTCCTGCGATACAACAAATTTCCAAGACCATAAATCCCAATGACATATCTGTACCTCTCTTCCTGAAACCACGTTCATTCAAAATCTCATCAAACTTAAAACTCATCAAACTCGTAGTCCTTTTCTTCGAACGCCCATTCCGCCTGCTCCTGCTCTGTCACCATACAGCCACGGATGAGTCCGTAACTCTTATAGCGATCAAACATGTCATCTCTTCCACTCTGGTTCCAATCATACATTGCTGCGTAATTACCCATACCGTACCTCCTGTTTTTGAACTTGTTTTCCAGCTGCCTTTTATATTGCTTTTCTTTTGTTGTGGTTATTATCGCAAATTGTATGTCCCAAAATCCGTACACCCAATCTCAGAAACAAAAAATCCCTGAATAGCTGTTACACCATTCAGGGATTCCATTTCGTGATTCTTATTTTTTAATCAGCAGACTCTTTCCTGTCATCTCCTTCGGCTGCTCAAGACCCATGATCTCGATCAGTGTCGGAGCGATATCAGCCAGACAGCCGCCCTCTCTTAAACCATACTCATCGCCTGCATTTACGAGAATAAACGGTACCGGGTTTGTTGTGTGAGCAGTGAACGGCGCACCTGTCTCATAGTCGAGAAGCTGCTCTGCGTTACCGTGGTCTGCACAGATGAACATTGCACCGTCAACCTTCTTTACTGCCTCAACTGCTCTGCCCACGCATGCATCAACTGCTTCTACTGCTGCAATCGCAGCCTCTTCCACGCCTGTATGTCCAACCATATCCGGGTTAGCAAAGTTGATGATCACTACATCATACTTCTGGGATTCAATCGCTTCAACCAGCTTATCGCATACCTGCGGAGCGCTCATCTCCGGCTGCAGGTCATAAGTTGCAACCTTCGGGGACTTCACAAGGATTCTGTCCTCGCCCTCGTTCGGTTCCTCGATACCGCCGTTGAAGAAGAATGTTACATGCGCATACTTCTCTGTCTCAGCGATTCTTGCCTGTGTCTTACCATTTGCAGCAAGGAACTCACCAAACGTGTTGGTGATAGACTGCTTTTTGAACGCTACCAGCTTATTTCCGATTGTCTCATCATAATCGGTGAAACAAACATATACCAGACCCTGTTTCTTTTCCCTTGCAAATCCAGCAAACGCATCGTCACAGAACGCGCGTGTGATTTCTCTTGCACGGTCTGGGCGGAAGTTGAAGAAAATGATAGAATCGTTGTCATTGATCAAACCAACCGGAGTACCATTTTCCACAACAACAGTCGGCATTACAAATTCGTCAGTCTTACCATCATCATAAGATGCCTGAATTGCTGCTGTCGCAGATTCATTTGTATTACCTTCACCGAGTGTCAGGGCTCTGTAAGCCAGTTCCACACGATCCCAACGATTGTCACGATCCATTGCGTAATAACGACCCATAACGGAAGCCACTTTACCAACACCAATCTCAGCCATCTTTGCTTCCAGATCCGCTACAAAATCGCGACCGGATGCCGGCGGTGTATCACGACCATCGAGGAAACAGTGTACAAATACTTTCTCGAGACCATTTCTCTTAGCAAGCTCCAGCAAACCATAAATATGTGTATTGTGGCTGTGAACGCCGCCATCAGAAACAAGACCGTACATATGGAGCGCGGAGTTGTTCTTCTTGCAATTCTCAACTGCCTTTAAGAATTCTTCATTTTCAAAGAAATCGCCGTCAGCGATAGACTTTGTAATTCTTGTCAGTTCCTGATAAACAATGCGGCCTGCACCCATATTCAGGTGGCCAACCTCAGAGTTGCCCATCTGACCGTCCGGAAGGCCAACTGCAAGACCGCTTGCATTTCCCTCTACAAACGGACACTCTGCCATCAGCTTATCCATAACAGGAGTTTTCGCCTCAAATACTGCATTGGCCTCCTGTTTCTTATTTAAACCATAACCATCGAGAATCATTAAAACTACCGGTTTTTTGCTCATTTTTACTCTCCTTTATTTACATGTCAGCCGTACATGACCCTCTCTTCTCATATACAGCAGATTATAAAAATCCCATCAAACGTTTTTATTTTATAACATTTCCATGTTTCACGCAACTGTTTCATGGAGAAAGTATTGGTACATAACACATATGAACTTCAAAATACAAAAACCGACACATTGATTCCACAAAGGATCATGTATCGGTTTTTATAAAAATCTACAATATTTCTAATTCTTATTTCAGATAATCGATCGCCGTCTGTGCAAGAAGAGAAGCACCTCTCCACAAAATATCTTCCTCCACCTCAAAGCGGCTGTTGTGTAACGGCCATGGAGTCTCACCTTCCCTGGCGGTGCCGAGCCATACAAAACATCCTTCTTTTTCCTGTGTATAGTAGGAGAAATCCTCTGCCGGCATTGCCGGATTCTTCACATCGACAACCGCATCCTCGCCAAAGAGATCCACAACCGTCTTACGGATATGAGCCGCATCCTTTTCGTGGTTCATCAGAGCCGGATAACCATGTCCATAAACAATCTCAGCCGTTGCACCGGACTGAAGGCAGATTGCATCCAACAGCTTTCTCATAGAATCCTCGACCATCATACGAGTCTCCGGATTCAAGGTACGAACAGTTCTATCAAGAACACATTCGCCTGCAATGATGTTATATCTGGTACCTGCATTGAAGATACCAAATGTAACAACTGCACTGTCAAGAGGATCTACCTGACGACTGACAAATGTCTGTGCCGCCATTACAAACTGCGCACCGAGCACCACCGCATCAATGCCCTGATTCGGTTTTGCGCCATGGGCAGTCTTACCCTTGATTTTAATTGTAAAATGATCCGTCGCAGCCATCAAAGGACCGGATTTTACGCCAACCTTGCCGTGCGGCAGATCCGGCCATACATGAAGTCCGTAAACAGCTTTCACATCATCCAGACATCCGGATTCCAACATACCCTTAGAACCACCGATCGGTGATAATTCTTCTGCAGGCTGGAAGATCAGTTTTACGGTACCATGAATCTCTTCGCGGCGCTCGCAAAGCAGCTTTGCAGCACCAACAAGACCTGCCGTATGTACATCATGTCCGCAGGAATGCATCACGCCGTCCACTTTAGACTTGTACTCCACCTCATTCAGCTCCTGCATCTGAAGAGCATCCATATCCGCTCTCAGACCGACAACTGCACCTTCCTGAGTACCTTTGACCACACCAATGACACCATAGCCATTGACATGCTCGATGACTTCGTCGCATCCCATCTCTCTCAGATATGCTGCGACCTTCTTTGATGTCTCCACTTCATGGGCAGAAACCTCCGGATACATATGAAAATCTCTTCGGATCTCCACCAGTTTCGGCATCAACGCTTTCGCAGATTCAACGATATTTCCCATAAATCCTCCTGTCATGCTGACGGAACATGTAATTTTCTAATGATTAGAACTTGTTTGCCGCACCTACAGCTTCTCTTCCCTCGATCACCGCGATCATATCGTTAGCAACAGCTTTGCAGCAACGGATTACAGACTGCTGTGTGGAAGCTGCTGTATGCGGTGTAAGGATTACATTGTCAAGATTGTAAAGCGGGCTGTCTAACGGAAGCGGCTCCTGCTCGGTAACATCAAGACCTGCACAATTGATGATGCCTTCCTGCATAGCCTGGATCAGTTCTGCCTCGTTCACAACTTCACCGCGGCTGCAGTTGATAATAGATGCCGTTGGCTTCATCATCTTGAACTGTCTCATACCGATGCTGTGTTCTGTTTCCGGTGTGAGCGGTGTATGAAGGCTTACGAAATCTGCCTGTTTAAATACGTCATCCTGGTTCTCAACCAGTGTTAAAAGGTCACCAACCTGCTCCTGCTTTAAGAACGGGTCATAACCGATAATTTCCATACCAAAACCGTTCTTTGCGATTTCAGCGAACATGCGGCCAATTCTGCCGCAGCCAACAAGACCAAGTGTCTTGCCCTTTAATTCGAATGTATTCTGAAGTCCGAAACGAACTTTGTAGTTACCGCTACGGAACTGTCTGTCTACATAATTGTGACGGCGTGCACATGCCAACATCAGGAATACAGACATCTCAGCAACAGACTGAGCGTTGAGACCCGGTGCATATACCACGCGGATTTTTCTTGCTGTAGCTGCTTCCATATCGATATTGTCAAGACCTGCGCCCTGCTTACCGATAACCTTGAGGTTCGGGCCTGCTGCATCCATCATAGCTGCAGTGATCGGCTCTGTACGGCACATGATCGCATCCGGCTGTAATGCCTTTAACTCTTCGATGTAGCCTTCCTCGTCAAAGAAACGCTCTGTAACAACAGTCTTGCCACCTGCTGCTTCAAAGATCTCTGTCGCAACTTTATTGATCTGTACAGTGTAAAAAACAGTAAATGCCATTTTGAATTACTTCCTTCCTCTGCATTTTCATTTATGATATTAATTCTTTTTGTAATTCTAATGAATGAACGGGTTGTATGATATTAATATAGGGTCGTTGTGGGTGAAACACCCACAACAACCCCCAATATTACAATTGGATTTTACTTTTGGCAAAAATTA
>JAFSFU010000287.1 GCA_017435025.1 Lachnospiraceae bacterium
AAGTTTCTTGATGTCATAACCTGCCACCTCCGTTTCGCTGATAAAGATTTCCTCCAGAGACAGTGGGATCATCTCAAAGAACAGCGGCTCGTAGCCATGCATCTTTGTTTCGATCTCCTCTCTGGTTCCTCTGACTGTGATCGTCGCAAGACTTCCGCGGTACTCGATCTTCACAATATCCAATTCTTTCAGATCTTCCGCCTTCCTATCCGGTTTCAGAACACACTGAATCTTGTGAATGTTCAACTTCATATCATCCAGCTCTCTGGAAAGTAAAATTCCGCCTTTGTGAAGCAGACCCACATGATCACAGATATCTTCCAACTCTCTCAGATTGTGAGACGCAATGATCGGAGTCAGGTTCCGCTCTGCCATGTCATTGGCGAACAGACTCTTCACCGCCTGTCGCATCACCGGATCCAGACCGTCAAAGGTCTCATCACAGAAAATGTAATCTGTATTGGCACAAAGGCCCAGGATCACAGAGAGCTGTTTTTTCATACCTTTTGAAAACGTAGAAATCTTTCTGCGTTTATCAAGACTAAATGTTTCCAACAGCTTGGAGCATCTTGCATCATCAAATGCCGGATAGATCGTTTTGTAGTATTTCATCATTTCATGTGGTGTTGCATTCGGGAAGAAATACTGCTCATCCGAAATATAAAAGAAACGGCTTTTTACCTTGGGATTCTCAAACACATCTTCCCCGTCAATCTGAATATAGCCCTCATCCGGTTTCAAGATTCCGCTGGCCATGCGAAGGAAGGTACTCTTTCCCGCACCATTGGTGCCAATCAATCCAAACACATATCCATCACGGATCTTCGCATTGACGTGATCAACGGCCATAATATCATCAAATTTTTTCGTCAAATTTCTGGCTTCTATCATTCGTCCACACCTCCTGTTCGTTTCTCTGCTGCCCGGTACTGGATCTCGATCATATGCTTGATCTCCTGATCCGGAATCCCCAGACGAATCGCCTCATCAATCATCTCGCTGAACTGTATCAAAACTTCTTTCTTCTTATTTTCCTTCATCGTGTGATTCTCCGCCACAAAACTTCCTTTGCCCTTCACGACGTAAATATATCCCCGTCGTTCCAGTTCTGCGTAAGCACGCTGGATTGTATTGGGATTGATGGATAAATCCATAGCCAGACTTCTGACCGATGGCAATGGTTCATTTTCCTTTAAAACACCAAGAAGCATCAGTTCTTCCATTTTCTCGATGACCTGCTCATAGATCGGTCTTCGGTCTTTGTAATCCAGAATGATCATGGCTCTCCTCCTTTCTCATATTCTGTATGATACAATGAATAAGTGTATTAACACTCTTGATACACTTAGTATATAAAAAAGACCTGATATCGTCAATGAAGATAACAGGTCATTTTTCTTACGAAAATATTAACTTAACGAAGACTGACGCTTTTTGGTTGCAGCAAGTTTTACGGCCATGGATACCGCCAGAACTGCAATGGTAACAATATACGGCATCATTAGCACGAACTGAGACGGGATACCATATGCCTGAAGTCTTGCACCAATGGAATCAGAAAATCCAAAAAGCAGACATCCAAGGGAAGTAAGCACCGGGTTTGCACCACCAAAGTACATAGCCGCAACACCCATGAAACCACGGTTGCTGGTCATGTTCTCTACGAACTGTGTGCTGTAACCGAGTGAAAGGTGCGCACCTGCAAGACCGCCGATCACGCCGGCAAATGCAACTGCCTGATACTTTACACGTTCAACTTTAATGCCCGCTGTTTTAGCAGCTTCCGGGAACTGTCCTACCGCACGGAGACGAAGTCCCCAAACTGTTTTATAAAACAGGAACTGCAAAAGGATGATCAAAACAATGACAAACCATTCCATAATACTCCAGTTGCAGAATATTTCGCCAAGAACAGGAACATCCTTCAAAAATTCCAATTTTAAACGTGGAATCGGATCGATATCCGGGCTGGCAAATGCGCCGTTAGTTCCAAAGATGGTATTTAACAGAAATTTTGTGATGGCTAAAGCCAGCATATTGATTCCCATACCGATCGCACAGTTGTCCGCACCATACTTAATATGTCCAACACCAATGATCATGGCGATCACAACACCTGCCAGACAGGCGGCAGCCACACCAATGATCCAGCTGCCCGTGAAGTAACTGACTGCAACAGCCGTAAAAGCGCCGACCAGCATGATACCTTCCGTACCAACATTCAGAATATTGGCCTGCTGCGTGATTGCTGCACAAAGCGCCGCGAAAATGATCGGAGTCGCAGATCGGAATGTGGCGTAGATCAGGGACACATTGATAATATTTCCTAAATTTTCAAATACTGCCATGTCTTAAGCCTCCTTCTTTCCGGAACGTTCCGATGTTTTCTTGGCACGCTGCTTAAACTGAATCAGCGTTTCCATGGTTGCAATGATGATAAATACGGCTGTGATCGTATCAACAAGAGCTTTCGGTACGCCTGTGCTCTGCTGCATGCCCATTGCACCTGCCTTCAATACAGCGAGGAAAAATGCCATAAACGGGGTTGCAACCACATTATTCTTTACGATCAGGGATGCAAGCATACCGTTTCCTCCAAGACCCGCTGCAAAGTTGTTGAGGAAGTAACCATGAACACCAAGCACTTCAATGCATCCTGCGATACCGCAGAGAGCACCGGAAATCACCATGGAACCGATGAAAACCTTCTTTGAGTTGATACCCACATAATCTGCATGATCCGGATTTGTTCCAACTGTACGGATCTTATATCCCAATGTAGAACGATACAAAAGAAAGATCACCAGACAAACCAAAAGGATCGCGATAAACAGACCAAGATTTGCACTGCTCGGTTTCATGAACTGGTATAAGGTAACGGTTACCGGATGAGACTGTGCATTGGCTGTACCGGCACTCATCGGACCGCTTACCAGATAAGAAGTAATGTAAAGGGCTACCGTATTCATAAGGATCGTAGAACAAACCTCACTTACATTATAGTAAGCTTTCAATGCGGCCGGTATCCATCCCCAAAGGCCGCCGACAAGTGCACCGCCTAAAAAGCATGCGATAAGGAGCAGCGGCTTCGGAAGGAATGTCCAGTTGATTCCGATATAGGCAGAAGCAATACCGCCAAGGAAAATCTGACCTTCCAAGCCGACGTTGAATGCACCGGCCTTTGCCGCAACTGCAAAAGCCACGGATGACAGCAATAACGGAGTAAATCCAGCCAGCGTGGTACCCAGACGAAGTTTTCCACCAAACGCTCCTGCAAATAGTGCAGTATACGCATCGATCGGATTCTCTCCGATCGCCAGAATGAACAAGGCACCGATTCCAAAGGAAAGCAGCATAGTCACAAGGATTCTTATAAATCCTGTCTTTGTACTCTGATTATTCATAATTATACTTCACGCTCCTTTCCATGGTCTTTACCACCCATCATCAACAGTCCAAGATTGTTCTCGTTAGCTTCACTGGCCATCATCTCACCGGTAATCTTACCTTCGTGGATAACAACGATACGATCCGACAGAGAAATAATCTCTTCCAGTTCGGCAGACACCAGAAGAACTCCGGCACCATCTTTTTTCGCCTTTTCAAGCGTATTTCGAATGATCTCAATGGCACCTACATCGACACCACGGGTCGGCTGAGAGGCAATCAAAAGCGGTTTTCCCATATTTACTTCACGTGCTACGACAACCTTCTGTGCATTACCGCCAGACAATGCAGAGGTCGGCAAATTATAATCGGTCGGACGGATGTCGAACTGTTTCACCATTTCCTCAGCATATTTATCCTGATCAGTCTTTGTGATCAGCATCTTTTTGGAGAACGGTTCTTCATCCAACTGTACTGCCACGAGATTGTCCACGATGGACATGGTACGGTTCAGACCGCGCTTGTTTCGATCCTCCGGAACGTGTGCCAAACCCGCATCGCGAATCTGTTTCGGGCGCAGATTTGTCACATCTTTTCCATTTAAGATGACAGAGCCCTTCTCCACCCTTCGGATTCCGGTAATCGCTTCGATCAGCTCACTCTGGCCATTTCCGTCGATACCGGCAATACCAACAATCTCACCTTCTTTTACATGAAGGGACATGCCGCGAATCTTGGATGTCTCCTTGTTACTGGGCACCCATACGTCTTTCACTTCCAAAATAGTCTTTCCGGCTTTTCCGTAAGACTTATCAATATTCAGGAATACCTCACGACCGATCATACGCTTGGTCAGATCCAGCGGAGATGTCTCAGACTTATTGACTGTACCCATATAAGTACCCTGTCTCATAACCGATACACGATCGGAGATATCCATGATCTCATCCAGCTTATGTGAGATAAATACCAGGGATTTTCCGCCTTCTCTTAAATTCTTCAGAATCTCAAACAGACGTTTTGCCTCCTGCGGAGTCAAAACGGCTGTCGGTTCATCCAGAATGATCACATCAGCGCCGCGCATCAATGTTTTGATGATCTCTACACGCTGTGCTTCACCAACGGAAATCTGGCTGATCTTCTTGTCCAGCTGAACTGCCATGTCATACTGATCGATGTATTTCTGAACTTCTTTTCTTGCGGAATCAAAATCGATGGTCATTCCCTTTACCGGCTCGAAGCCCAGAATAATATTCTCCAGAACAGTCAATTCTTCCACCAGCATAAACTCCTGATGAACCATGCCGATTCCATGTTCAATGGCTGTTTTCGGATCCAGGCGATCCATTTTCTTCCCCTTTACAATGATCTCACCGCTATCGATCGGATACATGCCGTAAAGCAGTTTCATCATTGTGGATTTTCCGGCACCGTTCTCACCAATGAGCGAATGGATCTCGCCCTTCTTTAATGTAAACTCACCATGTTTTACTGCCTGTACACTTCCGAATGATTTCACGATGTTGCTCATTGATACAACATACTCACTCATTTGCTTCACCCTCTTTTGTTTTTCCAAATACCTTTAATCCGCAGGACCAAAACCTTCGTAATTGTCTACAACAATTTCACCTGCAACGATCTTCTCTGCAATTTCCTCACATTTGTCTACGATATCCTGCGGGAACTTGTCACCAAGGTGTTCTTTGATCACGGAGAAATCAGTCAGGCTGACACCGCCGTCTTTCAGAGCAAGGTACTGTGTTGTACCACCCTCAAAAGTTCCATCGATCACGGACTGAATTGCCAGATAGCATGCATTGTCAACTCTCTTAACCATAGAGGTAAGAACCGCACCCGGCTGATCTGCATCCTGGTTCAGGTCTACACCGATCGCGTATAAACCGCGCTCTTTCGCACCTTCCAGAACACCTGCACCTGTACCGGAAGCAACGTTCATAACAATATCCGCCCCCTGATCGTACTGGGCAAATGTAAGCTCTTTACCCTTTAACGGGTTGGACCATTCACCTGCGAAGGCCTGAAGGATCTGGATATCCGGATTGATGTACTTCGCACCCTGCTCATATCCGATATAGAAGTCATGAAGAACCGGAATATCCATTCCGCCAACCCAACCGATCACAGCTGCATCATTGACACCTTCAATTTCCGTTTTCTCTGTAAACATTGCCGCTGCTGCACCTGCCAGGAAAGATCCTTCATTCTGTGCAAACGAAATGGACTGTACATTCGGAAGATCAATGGTTGTGTCAATAACTGCAAACTTTGTATCCGGATAATTCGGACCGTGCTCGGTAATATAATCGCCGATATTGGAAGAAGCACCAATGATCAGATCATATCCCTCTTCACATGCAGCAAGAAGATTGGATTCCCACTCTTCGGCAGTTGTTCCCTCCAGGGATTTCAGTTCGATTCCGAAATCTTCAACCGCCTTCTGTGCGCCTGCATTACAGGAATCATTGTAAGACTTGTCGCCCAGATTTCCTGTATATACCACACATACACGAACACCGCCATCACCTGCGGATGCCGCATCTTCTTTCACATTTTCTGCT
>JAFSFU010000288.1 GCA_017435025.1 Lachnospiraceae bacterium
ATTTTCCAAAGTGGGAGGACTGTTCTTTGGAACCTCCGAACAGAAAGGTTCTGAGTCTGCAATTGTTACCGAGAGTGAAAGCATCAGCCAGAAGGAAGTAAAAATGCCGAATCTGGTTGGAGACAGTCAGGAGATTGCGGAAGAGAAGCTGGATGCGTTAGATCTGACCATGAAGGTGATCATGGAAAATTCGGATGAAGTAGAAAAAGGTTATGTTATTTCTCAGGAAGACGAACCGGATTCGATTGTTCCGAGATATTCAAAGGTGATCGTTACGATCAGCAGCGGCTCTGACAAAGTAGAGCTTGCGTCTTTGCAGCTGACCAATATGACACTTGATACGGCTGTGAGACTGATTGAGGGAAAAGGTCTGAAAGCAGCTGTTGTGGAGGAGAATCACGAAGAAATGCCTGCAGGTGCAATCCTTCGTGTAGAACCGGAAGATATGGCTGCGGTTGGTGAAACTGTCACATTGTATGTGAGTAAAGGTCCGGAAGTGGAACTGATACAGGTTCCGAAGCTGGAGGGTCAGACTGCGGACTGGGCTGCAGAACTTTTAAAAACCGCAGAACTGAATCCTGGACAGATCACAGAGGAAAACCATGATACGGTTCCTAAAGGATGCGTCATCCGTCAGGGTGTTGCAGCCGGTGAACAAATAGAGATTGGCAGCACGGTTGATTATGTCGTGAGTCTGGGACCGGCAAAACCGGAGACTCAGTTCTTTGGTTCTCTGGAAGCCAGCTATCCTCTCATGGTAAATTACGGACCAGGCGGTTCTTCTGAGATTCAGATTCTGATTCGCCTGAAGCAGACCGTAAACGGAGAGGTAAAATATACGAAGCTGACAGAGCCGAAGACCTATACGACAGATACGATGCTGGATATTCGATTCTCCAGAATCCGCGGTGCAGACGGCGTATTCAACGGTGAAGTGGAGATTGTAGATCTGACCAATAATGTGGTTCTCACATCTTATAATGTAAATTTTATTGAGCTGGAAGTTTAAGGTAAATGGATGACTGGAAAGATTATTAAAGGAATAGCCGGTTTCTATTATGTTCATGACGGAGTATCGAACGTTTATGAATGTAAAGCAAAGGGTATATTCCGCAACAAGAAGATAAAACCTTTGGTGGGAGACAATGTGGAATTTACGGTACTCAGTAAAGAAGAAGGGACCGGAAATATTGTTGACATTTTAAAGCGTGATAATGAATTGATCCGTCCGGCGGTGGCCAATATCGATCAGGCAATGATCGTATTTGCGGTCACTGACCCGGAGCCGAATTTAAACCTGTTGGATCGTTTTTTGGTGACTATGGAAGCGCAGGACGTTCCTGTTGTCATTTGTTTTAATAAAAAGGATCTGGCGACGGCTGAGGAGACTCAGAAGTTAACTTCCATTTATGAGGCGGCTGGTTATGAGGTGCATCTAACCAACGCAAAGAGTGGAGAAGGAATCGAGGAGATTCGTGGGATTCTTCGTGGAAAGACCACTGCTCTGGCTGGTCCGTCCGGTGTTGGAAAATCTTCCATTACCAATGAAATCCAGCCGGAAGCGGCGATGGAGACGGGTGATATCAGCGAAAAAATTCGACGCGGAAAACACACCACAAGACATTCGGAACTTTTCTTTGTGGAATCTGAGACTTATGTGATGGATACCCCCGGATTCAGTTCCATGTTCGTCGAAAATATGAAGCCGGAAGAATTACAGCACTATTTTCCGGAGTTTGAGGAGTTTGTGCCGGATTGCCGATTCCTTGGATGTGTTCATGTGGGAGAGCGGGAATGTGGTGTGAAAGATGCACTGAAATCGGGCGCGCTTTCAAAATCACGCTACGAAAACTATCGATTGATCTATGAAGAACTAAAGAATAAAAGGAGATATTAATATGTATATCTTAGCACCATCCGTATTAGCAGCAGATTTTTCCAAACTTGGGGAAGAAGTAACAAAAGTAGCAAACGCAGGAGCAAAATATATCCATCTCGATGTTATGGATGGCGCATTTGTTCCGAGTATTTCCTTTGGTATGCAGGTAATTGAAAAATTACGCGGATGTACAGAGGCCGTGTTCGATGTTCATATGATGGTAGAGGAGCCGGGACGTTATGTTCAGGATATGAAAAAGGTTGGAGCTGATCTGATCTGCGTACATCAGGAGGCCTGTGTTCACCTTGATCGTACGATCAACCAGATCAAAGAAGCAGGATGTAAGGTTGGTGTTGCACTGAATCCGGCTACCCCGGTCGAAACCTTATCCTGTATTCTCGACCAGGTGGATATGTTCCTGATCATGTCCGTAAATCCGGGCTTTGGAGGTCAGAAATTCATTCCATATGCAGTTGAAAAGATAAAAAAGCTTCGCGGTATTCTGGATGCTGCCGGTCTTGATACCGATATTCAGGTTGATGGCGGCGTGACTGCTGCTAATGTTCGTACACTGATCGAAGCCGGAGCCAATGTATTTGTAGCTGGATCTGCAGTATTTAAGAATGATTCTGAGGCAAATGTAAAAGAGTTCCTCGAGATTTTCGCTGAATACGAGAAATAGAACGTAGTTGGTCCGGAGGGCGATTGGTATGAAACAATGTTTGATGATTTCCGGTGGTCCTCTGGACCTTTGTTTTGCAAAAGAATTCTTGAAAACACGAAGTTATGATTTTATCATAGCAGTAGATGCAGGATTTCAGGCATGTCTGGAACTGGGGATACATCCGGATCTCCTGGTTGGAGATTTTGATACATTTGGAAGAGATCGGATTGATCAATATTTGAGTGATCCTGCATTTAAAATTGATATTCATAAACCCGAAAAGGACGAGACTGATACAGAGCTTGCATTTTGTCATGCACTTGAAGCGGGATTTCGTGAGGTGGATATTTTGGGTGCGCTTGGTGGGCGTATTGATCATGAAATGTCCAACATTCATATGCTGGTTCATGCCCTGAATCATGGATTATTTGCCAGAATGTACGATGCAAAGAATAAACTCTTTGTTTTGAATGCGAATGTGAAGGGATACCATATTTTTCACAGGGATGATATTTATGGAAAATATGTTTCTTTTCTTCCAATCACAGAGCATGTAAAGGGTATTACATTGACGGGATTCAAATACCCGCTGTTCGAAAAAGATATTTCGATCATGGAGAATCCCGGACTGTGTGTCAGCAATGAGGTGAGCGAACAGCAGGCAGAAATTGTATTCGCTGAGGGAATTCTGCTTTGCGTAGAATCACATGATTAATGATACCGAACATAAGAAACGAAGGTTAGATAATGGAAAGTTATACACAGAAAAAAATTGCAGTGATCAATGATATATCCGGATATGGTCGCTGTTCTTTAACAGTAGCAATGCCCATCCTTTCTGTTATGGGAGTTCAGTGCTGTCCGGTTCCAACTGCGATTTTGTCGAATCACACCGAATTTCCGGTATATTTTTTTGATGATTATACATCAAAGATGCGAGATTATATAGGTAAGTGGAAAGAATTGGGACTGCATTTTGATGCAATCTCTTCCGGATTTCTTGGTTCTGCTGAGCAGATTGAAATTGTCCTGGAATTTGTCGAGAGTTTTCGTGATGAGGATACACTGATCGTGATCGATCCGGTTATGGGCGATCATGGAAGACTGTATGCGACTTACACAGAAGAAATGTGTGAGGAAATGAAACAGCTAGTTGGATATGCAGATGTGGTTACTCCAAATGTAACGGAAGCATGTTTCCTCACGGGGACACCGTACAAAGACAAAGGATGGACCAGAAAAGAACTTCTTAACATGGCAATGATGCTTCGCCTTATGGGAGCGAAGTCTGTTGTCATTACCGGTGTGAGGGAAGGATCGTTCTATACCAACGTGGTGCTGGAACAGGGAAGTCGAGAAGCGACCTTCGTAAAAGTAAAAAGTGCCGGCAACCAGCGTCCAGGTACAGGTGATGTTTTCTCTTCTGTTTTATCCGGTGCTGTTATGAATGGAAAATCTCTGAGAGATGCCACGGAGCAGGCAGCAAAATTTGTTCGTGATTGTATTACCAAGTCGGATGAACTGGATATTCCTCACAGCAATGGCGTATGTTTTGAGGAAATTCTCGGAAAACTAGTGAAAAGATAGGGAAAATCCCCTTTTCTTTCCGGTTGAAATGTGTTATATTTTAGGCTAGTGACCGAATGTATAAAGGAGACATGAAAATGTTAGATTTAAGATTTGTTAGAGAAAATCCGGAAATTGTTAAGCAGAATATCCGTAACAAATTCCAGGACAATAAACTTCCGTTAGTTGATGAAGTAATCGCTCTTGACGAAGAGAGCCGTAAAGTAAAGAAAGAGGCAGATGACCTTCGTGCCAACAGAAACAAGATTTCCAAGCAGATCGGTATGTTGATGGGTCAGGGCAAGAAGGACGAAGCTGAGGAAGTAAAGAAACAGGTGGCTGCAGCAGCTACACGCCTTGCTGAGTTAGAAGAGCAGGAAAAGGATCTGGAAGCAAGAGTAAAGAAGATCATGATGATCATCCCGAATATCATCGATCCGAGCGTTCCGATCGGTAAAGATGACTCTGAGAACGTGGAAGTTCAGAAATATGGTGAGCCGGTAGTTCCGGAGTTTGAGATTCCGTATCACACAGAGATTATGGAAAAATTCAACGGTATTGATCTGGATGCAGCAAGAAGAGTTGCAGGTAACGGTTTCTATTATTTAATGGGCGATATCGCAAGACTCCACTCCGCAGTGATCACATACGCAAGAGATTTCATGATCGATCGTGGATTCACATACTGCATTCCGCCGTTTATGATCCGCAGCGATGTTGTGACAGGTGTTATGAGTTTTGCTGAGATGGAAGCAATGATGTACAAGATCGAAGGTGAAGATCTTTACCTGATCGGTACAAGTGAGCATTCTATGATCGGTAAGTTCATCGATACGATCGTTCCGGAAGCAGAACTTCCGAAGACGCTGACAAGCTATTCTCCGTGTTTCCGTAAGGAGAAGGGTGCTCATGGTATCGAGGAGCGTGGTGTTTACAGAATTCACCAGTTCGAGAAGCAGGAAATGATCGTTGTATGTAAGCCGGAAGAATCTCCGAAGTGGTTTGATGTATTATGGCAGAATACCGTTGATCTGTTCCGTTCCTTAGATATCCCGGTACGTACTCTTGAGTGCTGCTCCGGTGACCTGGCAGATCTGAAAGTGAAGTCCGTCGACGTTGAGGCATGGTCTCCGAGACAGAAGAAGTACTTCGAGGTAGGAAGCTGCTCTAACCTTGGCGATGCACAGGCAAGACGTCTGAAAATCCGTGTGAACGGCGAGGACGGCAAGAAGTACTTTGCACATACATTAAACAATACTGTAGTTGCTCCGCCGAGAATGCTGATCGCGTTCTTAGAGAACAATTTGCAGGCTGATGGTTCTATCCGTATTCCGGAAGCTTTACAGCCGTATATGGGTGGCAAGAAGGAAATCCGTTAATCGAATTTCATAAGAAGGAAATGGCAGGAGCTGTGGCGGGAGACTGACACAGCTCCTTTGTAAATGGAGAGAAAGAAATGCAAAAGAGAAAGATGGGACTGATCACAGTCCTCACCTGTTATATTTTATGGGGAACATTGTCGATATTCTGGAACCTTCTTTCCGAAGTGGATTCCCTCTATATTTTGGCACAGCGAATTTTCTGGTCGATGATCTTCATGGGCGGATATCTGGCTGTTACCGGAAGAATTGGAGAAGTAAAAGCTGTTTTGAATGATAAAAAGGCGTTTAGACAGTGTTTTATCAGCGGCGTTCTTGTAACGATCAACTGGGGTGTTTATATTGTTGCGGTCAGCAACGGACACGTACTTGATGCGAGCATGGGTTACTTTATTGAACCGATCATTGTCGGTTTGATTGGTGTCCTTATTTTCAAAGAAAAGTTAAGCAAGTACGAAATCGCTACCTTTCTGCTGGCATCAGTCGGTGTGGTTTATATGATCGTAAAGGCAGGTACCGTTCCGGTGATGGCACTTTTGATCGCAATTTCATTTGCTGCTTATGGCGCTGCAAAGAAAAATATGGAGGTATCTCCTCAGACGTCTCTGTTTATGGAGACACTTTGCATGGCACCGTTCGCAATTATGTTCATTGTATACCGCGATATGATTGGTAATGGAAGTATCGGTGTTCTCCATGGTGCTGAGTTTGCGCTTCTTCCAATATGTGGTATTGTGACATCGGTACCGCTGCTTCTGTTTAATATTGGCATCAAGCATATTCCGTACTATTTGTCTGGCATTTTGATGTACATCAATCCGACGATTCAGTTTTTAGTTGGCCTTCTGTATTTCCATGAAGTACTGGATACCAATCGGCTGCATGCTTTTATCTTTATCTGGATCGGTGTCATGTTCACCCTATACGAGAAGATCATGATCATGAAAAAAGGAGAGCAGAGGTAGACAAATGAAAGCCACAGTTTTAGTAGATAACAATACGAGAGATCTGCTGAAGGCAGAATGGGGACTTTCGATTTATATTGAACATGAGGGGAAGAAAATCCTTTTGGACTGCGGCACCACCAATATGTTTGCGGAAAATGCCGAGGCATTGGGGATTGATTTGTCCGCTGTGAATCTTGGTGTCCTGTCCCATGCACATTTTGATCATTCCGACGGTCTGGACGGTTTTTTTGAAAAGAATCCGGAGGCAAAGTTTTATCTTCGAAGTGCATGCAGAGAGAATTGCTATAGTAGAAAAGGCGGAACGGAGCTTCATTATATAGGTATCAAAGAGGGATATCTGGAGCGGTATTCCGATCGCCTGCAGTATGTGGATGGTGATTTGGAAGTGGCGCCGGGAGTCTGGCTGATCCCACATAAATCTTCGAATCTCGATGCTGTTGGAGAGCATGCCGGCATGTATGTGAAAATACGAGGCCGATTTGAGCCGGATGCGTTTGAGCATGAACAGAGCCTGGTGCTTGAATCAGCGAAGGGGCTTGTGGTTTTCAACAGTTGTTCCCATGGTGGTGCGGACCGGATCATTTACGACATTTGTAAAACATGGCCGGATAAAAAGATTCTCACTTATATTGGAGGTCTGCATCTGTTCCGTTCCTCCGATCAGGAAGTTTTAGAATTTGCCAGACGTGTGAAGGAAACCGGAATTGGACGCATTTACACAGGACATTGTACCGGCGACAGAGCCATGGAACTCTTAAAGCAGGAACTTGGTGATGTGGTACAGGAAATATATACTGGTTTGGAAATACAGCTATAGATAATAAAGGAGATTGATGATGGAAACAAGAATTGCAGAGACAATGAAAAAGCATGACAAGGGTTACAACTGTGCGCAGGCGGTTGCGTGCACATACTGTGATCTGGTTGGTGTGGATGAAGCTATGATGTTCTGTATGACAGAAGCGCTTGGTGCTGGTATGGGAGGTATGCAGGCGACTTGCGGTGCTCTTTCCGGCGCATGTGTGCTTGCTGGAATGAAACGCAGCACGGGAAATCTGGAAAAACCGGACAGTAAAGCCGCATCTTATCAGCTGTCCAAAGAAATGGTTCGTCAGTTTGAAGAGAAGGTTGGTTCCTGTGTTTGCAAAGAGATCAAAGGTGTAGGAACCGGCAACGTCCTGTATTCCTGCAACGATTGTATTAAAGAGGCTGCTGCAATCGCAGAGAAGGTGCTTTTTACTGAAGATTAGCAGTGCAGAGGTTGTGTGACAGCTGCGTGTATAAAGGGGAAACTTGCGAAGGCAGAAAGATTATAGTATACTTTATTAAAAGACAGAGAGGAAAAAAGTATGGTAACGATTGTTTTATTAGTTGTCAGTGTGATTTGTTTGATTTACGGTGCATTGATCTACAGAGGATCTCATACACCGCATATTGCAAAGGTAGCAACAAAAGAGGGTCATCTGGACGCGTGGTGTCAGACGGAAGGTGTAGCAAGAATGCTGCTTGGTATTGATGTATCTTTCCTGGCAGTTTATACAGCAGGACTTGGTATGGTTTCGACCATCGGTCTTGTTATCTTTATTGCGATGGCTGTTTATATCAGCATGATCCGTTACAACAACAACCAGAAGCATTTTAAGAGATAAACTGTGCAGAAAGGAGTCAGAGCCATGAAACTGAAAAATACCCTGATTGTAGTGAGAGATATGGAACGTTCCAAGTCATTCTACAAAGAGTTGTTTGGACTTGAGGTGATTGCCGATTACGATGGCAACGTGGTTCTGACGGAAGGACTGGTGCTTCAGGATGCATCTGTTTGGGAAAAATTTATTGAACAAGATGTGAGCTTTAAAGGAAACGATGCAGAGCTTTTCTTTGAAGAAAATGATATTGATGCATTTATTAAAAAGCTTGAAGCGTGGGATTCCCAGCTGGAATATGTGAACCGGTTGATGGAACACGATTGGGGGCAGCGTGTGGTGCGCCTCTACGACCCGGACCATCATATGATTGAAGTGGGTGAGTCTTTGGATTATGTAGCAAAGCGTTTCCTGGCTTTAGGAATGTCGGTGGAAGATGTGGCATGGAAGACTCAGATGGCATTGGGACGCGTGGAAGAGTTGGCGCGAGGTGCGATGGAAGAATAGGCGAATATAGGGAAAGTAGGAGATTTCCATGAACACTCGAACACCGATTTATATCGAAAGACAACGTACATTTTCAAAACAAACAGGCACATTTGGGCCGCTCGGCAGTATTTCTGCCAACGGATGCGGTGCGATTGCAGTTTATAATATTCTTGAACATTTTGGTATGCATGAAGATTTCATGAAGGTGATCCATCGATTTGAGCGATTTTGGCCGATTGCCTTGCCGTTTGGCGGTTTCCTTGGAACCAATATATTTTATCTCTATATTCTTTTGAGGAAATATAGATTCACTGTTCGCCCTTTGTTTTTTATCGGACCGCGGATGAAAAAGCTTCATTTGAATTCTGATGAGGCGATTTTGTTTTTCTATGGATGGAGAAAACGAAGACAGATGGGAGCCCATTATCAAGCTGGGTTTGGCGATTTGAATGGAAGGATCATACTTCATAATTCAAGAGCTGTATATGATGGAGTAGAGGAAATGCTTCAATTGAAGAGAGAGCGAGAGAAGATGTGGTTCTGCATGGCATTACATGTGCGAAAGAGATGTGATGTTTTGATTGAGTAAGATCGAAAGGATCTATTAGAAATCCCATATTCTGAAAATGGCAGTCAGCCGTATTTACAGAATATGGGATTTTTATATAGATGACTTTTAGTTACTCAATGAAATACCTACTTCACTTCCTCAAAGTCGCATCGCGGTTCAGCCATAAGAGAATAGTTCTCATGATATACAACAAATCCCGGAGCGGTACCCGGAACTTTTTTCAGCTGTTTGCGCTGAAGGTAGTCGATTTCAACTTTCGGATTGTTACGCTCCTTGGAATAATATGCAGCCAGTGCACCGGCTTCTTCGTAAACACGGTCCGGAAGTTCTTTGCCTTCTGTTTTTACGATGACATGGGATCCCGGGATTCCCTTGGCGTGGAACCACCAGTCATTGCCATTGGCCACTTTGAAGGTAAGATCTTCGTTTTGATAGTTGTTTTTACCTACATACATGTGGAAACCGTCAGAAGAAAGATAGTGGTATGGTTTGCTGGTGATTTTTGTTTTTTTACCGCCATAATGGCGCTTGATGTAACCAAATTCCATCAGCTCTTCTTTGATCTGAACGAGATCTTCTTCCAGTCGGGCAATATCCATTGCGGTGCTGATGGATTCCAGGTGATCCACTTCATTTTTGGTCTGTACCAGCTGCTCTGTTACCGCTTCAAACGTACGTTTCTGTTTATTATATTTTTCAAAATACTTCTTTGCATTTTCCTGTGCGGTCATTGTAGGATCCAGCGGGATTGTCACCTCTTCATTGTCATAGTAATTCAGACATTTCAGTGATTTTTCGCCGCCTTCCAAACCATAACCATAGGCTTGAAGCAGTTCGCCGTAGATACGGAATTTTTCACGTTTTTCTGTATCTTTTAATTGTTTCTGCTGAAGATCAAGTTTGCGATAGCTGCGCTCCAGGGCGTTGGAGATGATCTTTCGTAAATCCGTTGACTTTTGATGAATACGAGATACGGTACTTTTTTCTGCGTAGTAACGCTCTAAAAGTTCACTGATGGAAGCGTACTCAACTTTGTGGTAATCGCCACCGTCCATCATAGTGAGCGGTACAGAGGAAAATTCCACCGGTTTTTCTCCTTTATAGATGATGGAAGGTGCAAAGCTGCCATTGCGGACATCGTCCATGATCCAGCCAAGGGCATGGTACAGGTGGGTGAGTTCTGCATCTGTAAATTCTTTCGCGGAGATATCTCCGTCCAGAGATGCAAGATGGCAGATCTCGGCAGCGACCACCGGACTGAGACCAGTCAGATCCATATAGAGTGCCTTGGAAAGAGGCTGTGGTGTGGATCGGATCAGATTGATGAATTCGGATTCTGTGATTGTTAATGGGTTCTTTTTTTCACCGGAATGCGGAACAAAGTACTGACGTCCCGGAAGAACTTCGCGGACGGAACTGATATTGGCTGAAATATGTTTGATACTGTCCAAGATCATACCATCCTCATCACAGAAAATAATATTGCTGTGCTTACCCATCAGTTCAATCACCAGATATTTTCTGCGAAGATCGCCCATTTCATCCAGATGCTCCACTTCGATTCGAATGATTCGCTCCATATCAGGCTGTGTGACTGAGATGATTCGCCCATTTGCGATATGCTTTCGAAGGAGCATGCAGAAGTTCGGCGCTGTCAGAGGACTTGGTTTATTGGCTTCCGTAAAGTATACCAGAGGGAGACTTGCATTGGCTGAGATCAGCAGACGCAAATTTTCCTTATTTCCTTTTATAGTAAAGAGCAGTTCGTCTTTTTCCGGCTGAGCGATCTTGGAGATTCGTCCGGAAACAATTTTATTATTCAAATCATGTACAAGATTGGCGATTACAATTCCGTCAAATGCCATGGTTTCATTCCTTTCTGTGTTGGCGAAAAGGTCATTTCCGTTTCGCGATTTCGTTCCCATTCTAACATAAGAAAGAAGCAAATTCAATTGAAAGACCACAGGAATAAAACTATTTTTGTTGACTAGTATTTCCATTTGGCTTATAATATTATCATCTATGTGAAAGCGAGGCATCTTTGCATTATGATTAAGAGCATGACCGGTTTTGGCCGTTTTGAGTCTGTGACGGATAGCTGTAAAATATCCGTGGAAATAAAAGCAGTGAATCATCGTTATCTGGATCTTGGTATCAAGATGCCGAAGAAATTCAATTTCTTCGAATCTGCGATGCGTGGTCTTTTAAAGGACTATATCCAGAGAGGTAAAGTGGATGTTTTTGTTACATACGAAGACTATACCGATGAAAAAGTTTCTCTAAAATACAACCGTTCTCTGGCTGCTGAGTATATGGAGCATTTCCGTCAGATGGCAGAACAGTTCGGTATTGATAATGATGTGAAAGTGTCTATGCTGTCCCGTTGTCCGGAAGTTCTTACAATGGAACAGGCACCGGAAGATGAGGATCAGATGTGGGCGCTTCTCGAGGAGGCACTTCGCAAAGCAGCAGAAAGCTTTGTGGAGACAAGAGTTCGCGAAGGCGAGAATCTGAAAAATGATCTGATCGCAAAACTTGATCATATGCTTTCTCTCGTTGATTTTATCGAGGAGCGTTCTCCAAAGGTAATCGAAGATTATAGAAAGAAACTGGAAGATAAAGTGAAGGATATGCTTCAGAGCACAACCATCGATGAGTCCAGAATCCTGACAGAAGTTACGATTTTTGCAGATAAGATCTGTGTGGACGAAGAGACTGTTCGCTTGAGAAGTCATATCGAGGGAATGAAGAAAGAATTGTTAAAGGGCGGCGGTGTCGGCCGTAAGCTGGACTTTATTGCACAGGAGATGAACCGTGAGTCCAATACGATCCTTTCTAAATCCAACGATATGGAAATTTCTGATCAGGCAATTATTCTGAAGACAGAAATTGAAAAAGTAAGAGAGCAGATCCAGAATATTGAATAGACGGAGTGATAAAACTATGAAACAGCAGGGAATACTGGCTGTAGTATCCGGCTTTTCCGGAGCCGGAAAAGGTACGATTATGAAAGCGCTTTTGAATAAATATGATAATTATGCGCTTTCTATTTCTGCAACAACAAGAAATCCGCGTGAGGGCGAGATGCATGGAAGGGAATATTTTTTTCTGACGACGGAGCAGTTCGAGGAAATGATCGAAAAGGATCAGTTTATCGAGTATGCGCAGTACGTAAAGAATTATTATGGTACTCCTCGTTCTTATGTAGAAGAGAAGATGGCAGAAGGAAAAGACGTGATCCTTGAGATTGAGATCCAGGGTGCACTGAAAGTAAAAGAAAAATTCCCGGAAACATTGCTTGTATTTGTTGTCCCGCCGTCTGCGGAAGATTTGAAGAACCGTCTGGTAGGAAGAGGAACCGAAACTCCGGAAGTGATCGAGGAACGTATGGCACGTGCTCTGGTCGAATCTGAGGAAATGGATTCCTACGATTATATTCTTGTAAACGATACGGTTGATAAAGCAGTAGACGATCTGCATAATCTGATTCAGTCCCAGCATA
>JAFSFU010000289.1 GCA_017435025.1 Lachnospiraceae bacterium
CGGCTGCTCATACTTTTCCACTTCTTTCGGGATCGTCGGCGATTTGTAGAAGATCTTCTCCGCATCCAGTTCCATATCCTTCAGTTCTAAAGACATATATTTATAGGTCTTGTACTCAAGAAGTCTTTCTACAAGTTCTGCTCTCGGGTCCTCTTCTTCGCCCTCCTCGTTCACCTCTTTCGGAAGGAGCATACGCGCTTTGATATCAAGCAAGGTCGCTGCCATCACCAGGAATTCACTTACCACATCCAGAGATTCCTCTTCCATATGTTTCACATATTCCAGATACTGGTCTGTGATCATCGCGATCGGAATGTCATAAATATTTACTTTATTCTTTTCAATCAGATGGAGAAGAAGGTCCAAAGGACCTTCAAAAGACTCCAGTTTATAAGATATTTCCATTGAGTACTCCTGAATTTCCTGTCAGCGACACTACGATGCTGCTCTGCCAGTATATCAAACTTTCCCGGTTGTGTAAATAGATTTCCGAAAACTAAATATTGGTTATTTCAATATATCAACCACAACAACTTGTGGTTTGTCATTGAGACGGATATTGATGGAATGAGTGCCCAGACCGCGTCCCACCAGCAGTTTCCGGCCGTTCTTTCCCTCAAATAATCCGGCACACCATGGGAAGAAAAACTGATACTGCGGGGTCATCAGCCCCCCAAGATATGGGATGCGGATCGTACCGCCATGGAAATGACCGGACAGTGTCAGGTCTGCTCCCCATTCTGTATACTCCTTAAAATACATCGGAGAGTGAACCAGCAAAAGATTAAATTTGTCAGGATTCGGCTTTTCGAACACCTGCGACATGTAGCCATGATCCATTTTCGGATATCCCGGCTCATAGTAATCCGCTTTTAAATCTAATCCATAGAGATCAATATCTTCCGATAATGAGGTTTGGGAATTGGATAAAAAGGTTACCCCCATCTCCCACAGTTTTTTCCGATACACACGATACTTATCACCGTAAGTGTCCGTTTCATCACGGAGGCGCATCTCATGGTTTCCGTTGGCATGGTAGACCGGAAACTCCTTTGTCAGCTGTTCCAAAAATCTAAGGGAAACGGACAGATCGCCTTTTCCCTTGGCTACCATCATATCTCCGCCGATCAAAACCGCATCCGGTTTCGCCTCACGGATCGCTTCCATAAGACGTTCATTGTTTTTTCCAAATTCTTTGTCGTGGAGATCTGTCAGGAAGACATACCGTTTCTTTTCTCCTTTGATCTTCGGTGAATGAATCTCAAAGTATTCTGTCACCAGCTGATCTCGCTCATACTGTGAGCGCAAAAGACAAATCCCGCCAAATACTGCGGCGGCTGCCGCTGTTAATTTATATATGAATTTCAAATCGAATCCTCCTGTATCCTTTCTGCATATACATGCCAAAACAGGCGTATCAAATTTAGTATAACCCAGAATGCAATTCATCGCAACGAACAAAATTTGATTCTTTTCTTTACAATCTCTCAAATTCGACCTAAGATAAGTTCAGAAATCTATTTCCACGGAGGCGATAGCCATGTCTGCATTTCTTCCCTTTATGTTTTGTCTGGTCTATTTTACCAGTTATATCACGCGAATCAATTACGGAGCCGTCATCGCTGAAGTCATCCTCGATCTTGGTATCTCCAAGGGACAAGCCGGTCTGGCAGTCACCGGATGTTTTATCTTTTATGGTCTCGGACAACCGATCGTCGGCTGGCTCGGAGACCGGGTTCCACCGAAATATCTGATCACAACCGGACTCCTTGGCACTGCATTCTGCAATTTAACTGCCTCTTCACAAGCGAATCCTATCCTAATTGCGCTGATCTGGTGTTTCAACGGTTTCTTTCAATCCATGATCTGGCCGCCCCTTGTGCGAATCATGGCAGAGACCATGTCCGGCGATGCTTACCGAAAAACCTGCGTCAATGTGATCACCGCGGCCAACGCCGGTACGGTGTTTGTTTACATGATCGCACCTCTCCTGATCCGTATCGGAAGCTGGCGGCTGCTGCTTCTGCTGCCTGCCATCGCTGCGATTTCCGTTGCACTGATCTGGCATCTCTTTGTAAAAGCAGGGCGCAGTGCGAAAATTGCTGCAAAGCAAACGAAATCCGTTGTGGATAACAGTCTGTCCACCAGACAGTTGTCCGTCCTGTCCGGTGTGCCGTTTATCGTATGCGCCATTGTCCTGCAAGGATTCTTAAAAGACGGAATCACCACCTGGATGCCTTCCTATATCAATGAATCCTTTTCGATCGGAACCGGAATTTCCATCCTGACAACGACCGTACTTCCAATTTTCGCGATCATCTGTGTCCGCATTTCTGCGAAAGTATACGATCGCTGCAAAAAAAATGAACTGACTGCATCCATCTTGTTTTTCGGCATCGCATCGGTATCCTGCATCCTGTTATATCTTTGCTTTGACCGGATTGTGGTTTCCGTAATTCTGATGGCGATCATCTGCGGCTGCTCCCACGCAGTCAACCAGATGCTCATCAGCAATATGCCGGTCCGTTATGCACCCTATGGTCGCGTTTCCACCATGTCCGGCTTCTTCAATGCCTTCACCTATGTGGGCAGTTCCCTTTCTGCCTACGGATTTGCTGCTTTGGCCGATTGCTTCGGCTGGAAACCACTGGTACTGGTATGGACAGTCTGCGCAGTTGGCGGAACAGTGATGTGTGCAGTAAATCTAAAGCGCTGGACACGGTTTGTGGGGAGGGATTGATATTTAAACTTGGCATTATTGATGGAATGGGGCTTCCTATTGGTATCTATAGAGAATTTCTTGTTTGTGAGATACTTAAATATATGATTTTTATTGGATTAGTTGTCTCATAGTATCTATGCATAAAAACAGGATTCTAATATACGCGAAACGAGTGTTTTGTGGTATCTGAGCCTCTCATTTTTCTCATAAGATACTTTACTACCCATGATTTGCGATTTTTCAAGCTCGATAGTATCCATTGATATAAAAATATTATATGGATACTTCCAGCACGTTTTTTAGTTGTATTATGATATTTTGATTAGGTAACGCTAAAAGTGCCATCTAGTAGAAAAATCCCATATTCTGAAAATAATTCGCAGAATATGGGATTTCTGTATAGATGGCTTTTTATTTAATCAATGAAATATCAATCTTACTCCACCCAGACACCATCAGCACCTACATAATACTGATTGTCAATCCAGGTGTTTTTCATCATCGCGCCGTCTGCGCCAAGATAGAACCAAAGGCCACCGTCCTGTCTCCAGTCACTCTTGATCATCGCACCGCTGTTTCCGAAATAGTGCCAGTTTGGACCCAAAGTCAGCCAGCCGGTCACCATCTTGCCTTCCGTATCAAACGCGTAATCTTTACCGTCAATCGTTACAAGGCAATTGGAAAGACGTGTTCCGTCTGCCAGCTCAAAACGCCAGAGGGAACCATCTGCGATCCATTTGTGGTATGCGGTCGTTGTTGTACCAGCTGCTGTCGCAGTATTCTGCTGCGCACCCGGTCCTCCATTTCCGGCATTTGCCGCTCCCGGACCACCGGAATGGTTCACATTCTGTGTCTCCACTGTTTTTGTCACGATCGCACCGGCATTGTTAAGCGCATATCCATAATCCAGCATTGCTTTGGTATCGGTATAATGAGTACTCTGAGATTTTAATACAACGGCCACAAAACGAACTCCGTCTCTTTCTACACAAGTGACAAGAGTATTGCCCGCTTTGGATGTGTATCCGGTCTTACCGCCAAGGATTCCTTCGTAGTATCTGGAATCGTTCGGATACAGCATTTTATGTCCCATGGAAATGGTTCTTGCACCTGCCGCTTTCGTTGCCGGGAATTTGTAGCTGGTCGTAGATACGATCTTATAGAATTCCGGATTTTCAAATGCTGCAGCTGCAATCTTCGCCATATCACGGGCAGTTGTCAAATGATTTGTATTGTTCAGACCGTTCGGATTTTCAAAATTGGAATTGGTACATCCGAGTTCTTTTGCCTTTGCATCCATCATATCGCAGAAATTGCTGATGGAACCACCCACATGCTCTGCCAGTCCGTTTGCCACTTCATTGGCAGATTTTAACATCAAACCATAAAGACAGTCCTTTACAGAAACCTTATCACCTTCCTGCATAGAAAGGGTCACTGCACCGGATTCCAGATTTGTCACTGCTGTTTTGGAAAATGTTACCGTCTCATCCAGTTTTGCATGTTCCAGCACTAACAGTGCAGTCAGCACTTTCGTGATACTTGCAGGATAATATTTCGTATCTGCATTCTTCTCAAACAGAACTTTATCATGGGTCACATCATAAAGAATTGCACTCTGCGCCGCCACAGTCGGTTTTGTCACAGCTGCTGCTTTTGTCTCATCGATCACAGTCTGCACGGTATTCTGTTTATTCGCAGTCTGACTTTCTCCGCTCTGGATACCGTTAGCATTCTGCTGCGCTCCGGGACCTCCGCTTGAGACATTTGCCTTGACCTGTACCAGTTCTTTCGTACTGTAGCTGGCAGACGGCTTCATAACCAGTACCTGTTCTTTGGAAACCGCACCCGGACCGCCAACCTCCGGCTGTCCGCCAATCTGCGTCTCCGGTACAACCTGCTGCGCGGTATTGTTTTCCGAAACCTCTATTTTCTCACCAAACGGTGTAATAAAAACCGCAGCCTGCGCTGTCTGTGAGAGCATCAAAGACATTGCAAGACTAAGGCTTAACATTCGTAATTTTCTCATACATATTTCCCCGTAATTCTCGTTTGTTTTCTTTCCAACTATCTTATCATAGTCTTCGAAAGAAAACCTTAACATTTTATGAAGATTTTTCCGCAAAATGCGGGCAGAAATGCCGAACTTTCCCTTACATTTCTGCCCGCCGCATGTTATTCATCCAGCATTGCTAACAGGTCCTCTTTTGTCAGACCAGCAAAAGCTCCTGTTCCTTCTGTCACAACCGTATCTGCAAGATTCTGTTTCATCTCCTGCAGTTTGAGGATATTCTCCTCGATGGTGGACTTCGTGATCAGTTTGAACACGGTCACCTGATTCTCCTGTCCGATTCGATGAGCACGGTCTGTCGCCTGATTCTGAGCAGCCACGTTCCACCACGGATCGTAATGGATCACGATATCGGCAGCCGTCAGATTCAATCCTGTTCCACCGGCTTTCAGAGAGATCAGGAATACACTGACATCGTCCTTCTGGAAGGAGGTCACCATCTGCATACGATCCTTCTTGGTCGTTGAACCGGTCAGCATATAATAAGAAATTTTTTCCTTTTTCAGGCGCTTCGCAATGATATCCAGCATGGACGTAAACTGCGAGAACAGCAAAATTTTATGGCCTGCATTGGTTCCGTTCTCCAACAGTTCCATACAGGTTTCCAATTTCGCCGAACCGCTCTTATATCCTTTCAGACAAAGGGACGGTTCACAGCAAATCTGGCGAAGTTTCATCAGTTCTGCCAGAATCTGCAGCCGTTCTTTACCAAAGTCGCCATCTGCGCTGTTCAGAATCTGCTCTTTTAAAAGTGCTGCATTCGCCTGATACAATCGTTTCTGTTCTCCTTCCATCGCGGAATAAAGAACAGTTTCCAGTTTATCCGGGAGCTCCTTTAAAACATCCTTTTTCAGACGTCTCATGATGAACGGACCGGTCATCTTTCTCAGCATGGAGAGAGCCTCTTCATCTCCGTCACGCACGATCGGCGTCTCAAACATCCGCTTAAACTTTTGCGATGTAAACAGAAATCCCGGCATCAGATAGTCAAAGATAC
>JAFSFU010000290.1 GCA_017435025.1 Lachnospiraceae bacterium
CATATTCCTTTTCATGGTTGTTGCTGCCGCGAAGAATCTTGTTGACAATATCACCCTCGTTGGTCATCAGGAGAAGTCCCTCAGAATCTTTATCGAGACGTCCCACCGGATAAATACGCTTCGGATAATTCAAAAAATCTACAATATTCTGTGCATGGTCATTATCGGATGTGGTGCAGACAATTCCCTTTGGCTTATTCACGATCAGGAATACCGATTCTTCCTTATCACCAACCACTTTGCCATTGCATGTTACAACCTGATCCGATGTCACCTTAGTTCCCATCGTGGCAACTACACAGTCTACCGTCACCTTTCCCTCTTCGATCAGGCGATCCGCCTCACGTCTGGAACAGATACCGGCATCTGCCAAATACTTATTTAAACGAATTGCTTCCATTATTCTTCCTCTCTTGTATCGTTGGTGATAAACATAGCATCACCAAAACTGAAGAAACGATATCTCTCTTTCACAGCTTCCTCATAGGCTGCCATTACATGGTCTCTTCCTGCCAGCGCAGATACCAGCATCACCAGCGTGGATTCCGGTAAATGGAAATTGGTGATCAGGCAATCAAGAATCTTAAATTTATAACCCGGATAAATGAAGATCTGAGTCCAGCCGCTGCCGGCCTTAAGAATACCGTCTTCACCGGTTGCTGACTCCAGCGTACGACAGCTGGTGGTTCCGACACAGATCACGCGACCGCCTTCTCTCTTGGTGTCGTTGATCTTTTTCGCCTCTTCCTCTTCCACAATATAGAACTCCGAATGCATATGATGTTCTTCGATGGTCTCCACCTTAACCGGGCGGAACGTACCGAGACCAACATGAAGGGTAACATGGGCAATCTTTACACCCATCGCTTCAATCTCATCCAGCAATTCTTTTGTAAAGTGCAGACCGGCGGTCGGAGCTGCTGCAGAACCATCATGTTTTGCATAGACCGTCTGATAACGGTTCTTATCCTGAAGCTGGTGAGTGATATACGGCGGCAGAGGCATCTGGCCCAGCTGATCCAGAATCTCCTCAAAAATTCCATCGTACTCGAACTGGATCAAACGGTTTCCCTCATCCACAACACCGACAACTTTACCCTTCAAAAGGCCATCGCCGAAAGATACTTCCGCACCTTCCTTCATCTTTTTACCCGGTTTTACAAGGGTCTCCCATACATTGTCCGATTTTCTCTTTAACAAAAGAACCTCGATCTTTGCGTCTGTTCCCACCTTAGTTCCAAACAAACGTGCCGGGATTACCTTCGTATCATTGATAACCAGGCAATCACCTTTTCTCAGATATTTTAATACATCTCTAAAATGTTTATGCTTTACTTCTCCATTTTCTTTGTCCAGTACCAGCAGTCTGGAAGAAGCTCTGTCCTCCAGCGGATCCTGTGCGATCAATTCCTGCGGCAGATCAAAATTAAAATCAGATACGTTCATGATTTTCTCCTATAAATACTCATCTGTAATACAATCAACCATTGGGGGAATTTCCAATACTACCCCTATTTTAAATACTTGTATATTCTATCAAATGGTGTATCAAATTGCAACGCTATTACCAACGAAATTCCACTCGAATTATGCGACATAAAAACCTTGCAACTTGTTTTAAAA
>JAFSFU010000291.1 GCA_017435025.1 Lachnospiraceae bacterium
AGGAGATTTGTTCTATGGCATCATAAAAGTAATGGCTGAAATCTATCTTGATGATGAATATCAACATAATTTCGGCAAAAAGGCTGCACAGTATCTCTGCGGCAATGTGCCGGAAGATAAGAGGATGGTGGAAGAAGATTTCCGCAGTGGTCCATCAAACAGAAAAACCTATGTAACTACTTTGAACAGTATGATTTTTGATGTAGCAATCAACGGCTTTGCAAATAAATGGAGCAGTGCAGAACAGTTCAAAGACCGTTTCAATACCTTCCTTGTACTGGCAGATATGTTTATGAAACTGCCGGAAGGCGCAACACAGTGGGAAAATGTAAGGGTAAATGATAACTTCCGCCTTAAATCTGTGGATTATGTTGTGGCGGCATACTATGGTATAATCACGGAAGCACAGATGTTCCGCAGTATTTTTGAAGAGGGTGCTCTGAGAGAACGCCTGCAGAATCTGTTTATTATTTACCGTGCTGAAAGATGGCCCGGTCTGAAACAGACAATAAGCAAATACGGTGTGTTTGAAAATGAAGATCTGAACAGATATCTTTGTGATAAAGCTCACACAGCAGCTGACAGGATTGTAAAGGTAGAGTGTAAACGAGGGGACAGCCATACAAAATATTCGCAGGCTGTAACAGCAATCGAATTTTTCTACGGCACAGACCACCTGGTAAAACTGCTTACTGCTCTTGGCAAGGACAAGTTTACACGCAAAGACAGCTATGGCCTTGTAGGCAACGGTTCCCGCAAAGTTAATCTTTGCCACCTTATTAGCGTTTGCAATCCTTTGCCGGAAGATAACATAAAAACATTTACACAGGCATTTAAAGGTACATCCATAAATGAAAAGCGCCTTATTGAGGTGGCAATGTATGCTCCGCAGTGGATAGATCTGATTGAAGAGTATCTTGATTTCAAAGGACTTAAAATCGGTGCATACTATTTTATGGCACATATGAATGACCAGTATAACCGTGACCAGCGCAAATTTGCAACTATCGCAAGGTTTACTCCTCTTGAAAAGGAAGAATTGTTCAACGGTGCATTTGATATCGACTGGTTCAATGAGGCATACAATATATTGGGCGAAAAGCGTTTTGCAATGCTTTATGAAGCTGCAAAATATACCAGTGACGGCAGCCGACATACCCGTGCAAGGAAATATGCCGATGCAACACTGGGAAAGGTAACTGTTGATGAACTTGAAGCAGAAATAAAGGAAAAACGCAACAAGGACCTGCTGATGAGCTATCCTCTTGTGCCCCTTGCTGACAGGGATGATATGCTGCACAGATATCAGTTCATACAGCAGTTCCGCAGGGAAAGCACACAGTTTGGCGCACAACGCCGTGCCAGCGAAGGACTTGCCTGCGATATGGCACTGCGCAATCTTGCAACCCGTGCAGGGTTCAAGGATACAACACGTCTTACATTGGTTATGGAAATGGCATTGGCAGAAAGTTTGAAATCATATTTTGAATGGACAAAGTTGGCCAATGACAAAGACACAGTTGAAGCCCGTATACAGGTAACGGACTCCGGCAAGCCGGAAGTAGTGGTACGCAAGGGCGAAAAAATGCTTGCTTCCATACCGTCCGCCTTCAAGAAAGACCCGTATATCCTGCAGTTAAAGGATAATAATAAAAGATTTCGTGAACAGTACAGCAGAACAGTTAAAATGTTTGAACTCTCCATGGAAGAAAGAGAACTGTATTCTGTACAGGAGATAGCGGATCTCACAGTAAATCATGTTATATCTCCGATCGTGGAAAATCTTGTATTCATCAGTGATGATAAAGGATTGTGTGGAACTGTATCTTCAGCAGTAGGTATTGCACTTGTCGATGCGGTGGGTGAAGTCCATATTATGGACGCGGCAGATAATATCCGTGTTGCACATCCTTACGATATGTATCAGGCAGGCAACTGGACAGAGTGGCAGCAATATTTCTTTGGAAAACAGAAAATAGATGGTTCAAAACAGCCGTTCCGTCAGGTATTCAGGGAGTTATATGTAAAACTTGATGAAGAACTGGAGCAGAATTATTCCAATCTCTTTGCCGGGCATCAGATTCAGCCTACAAAAACAGTTGCCACACTTAAATCACGCCGCTGGATTGCCGACCATGAATCCGGCTTGGAAAAGGTGTTCTACAAAGATAACATTGCTGTTACAATGTATGCTCTGGCAGACTGGTTCTCACCGTCAGACATTGAGCCGCCTACTCTGGAATATGTGGCCTTTGCCGACAGAAAAACCTTTAAGTTTATACCGGTGGGAGAAGTGCCGGATATTGTATACAGTGAAGCAATGCGAGATGTGGATCTGGCGGTAAGTGTTGCACATGCAGGCAGTGTAGACCCGCAGGCAAGCCACTCTACAGTTGAAATGCGCAAGGTAATTGTGCAGTGCAATATAGAACTGTTTGGCTTAAGGAATGTTACTGTGGAAGGAACACACGCATTTATCAAAGGCTCGCTTGGAGAGTACACGGTTCATCTGGGAAGCGGTGTAGTGCATATGAGAGGTGTACATCAGCTTAATGTGTTGCCGGTTCACTCACAGCACAGGGGCAAAATCTTCCTTCCATTCCTGGATGAAGACCCCAAAACAGCCGAAGTTATATCCAAAATTATTCTTTTTGCCAATGATAAAAAGATAAAAGATCCGTATATTCTGGACCAGATGAGATAATAAAAACTAAATAGTATAGGAATTTATATACATGATGAAGCTATGTCCCCTTTTTGTTCATATTTTAGTAAAATAGAAAGCGTTTGCCAAAGCAATTGTATGCATGATACAATAAACAGAATAAAACATGCGGGAGGAGATATCGTATTTATGAAGAAATTATCATTTATCGTTGGTATACTGGCATGTATGAGTTCTATGACTTTTTCTGCGTATGCAGGAACCTGGCAGCAGTCAGAGGAAGGCTGGAGGTATCTTGATGATCAGGGTACACCGGTAGAAGCACAGTGGGTGGAAGATCAGGGAAAACGATACTATATAGATGTGCATGGGATCATGCAGACCGGATGGGTGGAGGTGAATAATGCCTGGTACTATCTGGAACAAGACGGAAGTATGGTGACCGGCAAGAAGACGATCCGTGGTGTGGATTATGATTTTAGCAAAAACGGCTGGCTGATTGAGGGCCCGGGACGTGATATGGAATTCGGCACGGCTCTGGCGCCGAATGTGACCTGGGAGATGTGTTCGGCGGAATACTGGATCGCTGATATGAATAAGCCGAATGAGCTTCTTATGACAGAACCGGAGATCGAAGATCTGAATGAGAAGATTTTAAAGACAAAAGCAACATCCATGTACGATCTGAAAAATTTAAATCCGACTTTCAATGGAACAAAAATGGCAAAGTCGAATGCAGGTTTTGCTTCTCCGAAAGGTTTGTATTTAAATGGAGAACCTGTTCCGGAGACTTACTATGAGGCAATCCGAACCAATATCCGAAATGCGAACGTGACAGAGACCATGGAACTGCGCTATGGTTTTGCTGTTAACCAGACCGAGATGAAAGCGTATCCGTACGAAGAATTTCTCTCTGACAGCCGTACCGATATGGAATGGGATAATCTGGTGAGTGCGGCCATTCGCGTGAATGAACCGCTTGCGGTTTATTTCCAGACAGCAGATGGAAAATATACACTTGTTCGCAATTCTGTGTGTTCCGGTTGGGTTCCGACAAAGGATATCGCAATCTGTAAAGATAAAGCAGAATGGGAAGATGCACAGGAAATGGATCAGTTTTTGGTTGTTACCGGTGAAAAGATCTATCTGGAAGCCGGTACTGCATATCCGGAAGTATCCGAAAAGTGTCTGACGATGGGTACGGTTCTGGAACTGTCCTATGAAACCGACGAACAGATCATGAACCGCCTTCCATGGAACAACTACGTGGTTAAAATGCCGCATCGCAATGCGGATGGAAGCTTTTCCCAAAGAAAAGCATTGATCTCCGGCAATCGCGATGTGCATGTGGGATATCTTCCGATGACACGAGCGGAGATTCTCAGACAGGCATTCAAATGTCTAGGAAACCGATACGGCTGGGGCGGCATGCTGAATTCACAGGATTGTTCCGGATATATTCGTGATGTATACAGCTGTTTTGGCCTGAATATTCCAAGAAATACTACCTGGCAGGCAGCTATGCCGGTGAATGTGATCGATATGAGTCAGATGACGGATGATGAAAGACATCAGCTTTTAAGGGATATGGAACCTGGCACCATTCTGCAGTTCCCGGGACACGAGATGCTGTATGTGGGCGAGCGAGATGGACGCTATTATACGATTAATGATGTCAGCTCTCTGGTAAGTCCGGCGGAGGGTGAGACCGGTATGGAAGTGCTGCGCGTGAGAAGTGTGATCTTAAACGATCTGTCGACCAGACGAAGAACCGGAAAGCAGTGGTTCGAGCAGTTGTCGAAGGCGATTCAGATTTGGTGATGAACATGATCATTGGCTGCATGATCCTGGCAGGCGGAAAAAGTTCTCGTATGGGAACGGATAAGGCTTTGCTGGAGATTGATGGAACAAATTTTATTGGGAAAATTGCCGGGGAATTGAATTTTTTTGTGGAAAAATTCTTAGCCCGCGGAAACTGCGAGGTGGTTTCGATACCCGGATGGCAGAATATTCCGGATATTTATCCGGAATGCGGTCCGATTGGAGGTCTGCATGCCGCCTTGAAAACTTGCCGGTCGGATGCATTGGTCTGTGTCACATGTGATATGCCGTTGCTCAAGTCAGAATTGGTACGGGACTTGTGCGATCAGATGACCGAAGAGTACGATGCGGTGATCCTGAAAGAAGCGGATGGAAGAATTCATCCAACTTGCGGCATTTACAGAAAATCTGCAGTAAACGTATTTGAACAGCAGATATTAGATGGTAATTACCGTATGATGCAGGTTCTGGACCGGCTTAGAGTAAAATATGTGACCATTGATCCTCAAATCGGATCGTGGCAGCTAAAAAATATCAATACTCCGGAGGATCTGCGGGAGTTAAAAAAGGAAGCAGATCACATGTATAAATAGTTTTATTGTAGAAAAATCGAATTTCGAGTCGTTGCGTCCTAAACATTGGTGCATGGCGTGCGACCGCAGGGGAAGGATTTTCGCGAGAGGATCCGGTATCCCCACAGAGCATGTCTGGAAACGGACATACTTTCCATGATTAATCAGACTGCGTGAATGTGCAGTCTATTATAGAGAAGGAGTTCGTATATGAAACATTCGAAGTTAATATCGTTGAATTTTATGGCTTTATGCTGTATTCTCGGCCTCTTTTCAAAGAAGCTGATCAACCCGTTTGCCAATATCATTACGGAAGCGCTGCATATTCCGGGTGGAATCAGCACCGGATTTTCCATTATGTTTCTGGTGGTCGCGGTGGAAGCAGTTCAGAGCAAAAAATGTGGAACGCTGATGGCGACGGCACAGGGACTGCTGGCTTTGGTATTAGGACGTGTCGGCAGTATGGGAATCCTGATGCCGCTTAGTTATATCGCTACAGGTATGGCGATTGATGTGGTGTATGGTTTGCAACATCATCTGAAACTGACACGCCAGGAGAGAATGGTGTTTGCCAATGCCTTAGCAGCTTTTATGGCGTCCTTTGTGGCAAATGGACTGGTCTTTCGTTTGAGTGGACCGGTTTTGTGGCTGTATCTTGGCGTTTCTGCAGTCAGTGGAACCTGTTACGGGTTTTTAGCTGAGCGGATTGTCAATCGGTTAGAACCGATGCTCCAAAATTGTGGATGGAAAGATTCGAAAGGGGATACAGTTTCTTATGAAGTCATGTAAGATCAAGATTTTTTTCATTGTTTTAGTGCTTGTTACCGCCATTGCTGCTTTTGCTCATTTGAGAGATCGTCAACAGATACCGGAGCATACTTTGTTGATAACGCAAGGTGAAAAAGAGTTTTATGTGGATATCGATGACCTGACGTTTGAGACTGTGACCGGTATTCGCGTGAATGGAAAGGGTGAAGAAATTCCGGTAGAAGCACCGGGGATTTCGATAAAAGATATTCTGACAGAAGTGAATGTGACTGAGTTTGAGGCGATCGTTATCGAATCGGATGATTCTTATCAGGCAAGAGTCTCAAAGGATGAGACGGAAGAAGATGGAAAGGCTTATTTGCTTCGTGACGAGAGAAAACTTCGCCTGATCGTGTTTGGCGATGAGAACAGTAAACGAAGTGTAAGCAATGTTGTAAAAATGATTGTAGAATAGAGATAAAACGCCGTGGCGGATGCTTAGTCCGTCGCGGCGTTTTTCATGGTACGATTTCACTCGACTCGCAGAGACATCTGGCAAAATATTATGATGAAAATTGAACTGCTGGTTCATTGTTTCTTGCTTGGAAATATGTTATGATATTCCCAAGCAAGATTTTCTGAAATTCTAAAATTCTAAAATTCTTTAGTCGTAACGGACGGCTATCTCGAAAACTCTTTGCTTAAATTCAAAAAACGAAAAGCAGGGAGGAAACGAGACCTTCCTGTAAAAATGAAAGGGAGGATCGCATGGAAAAAGAATGCCGGAACGTGAAAGAACTGATGGCGGGAGAACGTCCCAATTTGAGTAACTTTATCTTGTTCTTATCGGTGATGAAAAACAAAGAAGCACATGAGATTACGCTGAGTATCATTATGGAGAACCCGGAACTTCACTTGGAGGAAATCCATGTTGAGGAGGTTGTATTGAATAAATGTGGAAAACGGGCGATACGTTTGGATGCATGGGCAAAGGATGTCAATGGGACTCAGTACAACACGGAAATGCAGAATGATGTCAATAAGGATGATGTCAGAAAGCGTTCCAGATTCTATCAAGGCTTGATTGATACTCCAATTTTAAAATCGGGTAAAGACACGAAATACAAACATTTGCCGTCTACTGTTATTATATTTATTACCCAGGAGGATATTTTCGGAGAAGATTTAGTAAAGTATACATTTACGGAGCAGTGTGAGGAGGTCGAGGGGTTACATTTAGATGATGGAACAACAAAGATCTTTTTGAACATGACCAGTAAAAATGGTTCTCCAGAACTGGTTAGTTTGCTGCAGTATATGAGGGAAACAAGTCTGGAGAATCCGAATATCATTGTGAAAGATAAACGGATGGAAAAACTGGATGCGATTGTAAACGATGTGTTGGAATCGGAGGAATGGGAGGAAACGAATATGAGTATTTATTCGGTGGCATGGGAACTGGGCGAGAAGGCAGGAATGGAAGCTGGAATGGAAGCTGGAATGGAAGCTGGAATGAAAACTGGAATGGAAGCCGGAATGGAAGCCGGAAGAAAAGCTGGAATCGAAATCGGGGAACAAAAAAACAAAGTAATCCTTATTTGTAAAAAGTTACAAAAAGGGAAATCGCTGGATGTGATTGCAGATGAAATGGAAACGGACAAGGACAGTATAGACGCAGTTTTCGCAGTTATTCAAAGATTTGCACCGGACTACGATATGGAAAAAGTCCTGGATGCGTGGCTGAATAGAGAATAATAAACAGGGTGGAATCCGAACGGTTGGATTCCACCCTGAATTTTTATCTTAATTAAGATGATATTATAATGTTGCACCGAAGTCGGATACGATAACCTGACCTGTGATCGCTCTGGATTCATCACTTGCGAGGAAGAGGAGGATATTTGCAACGTCTTCCGGCATACAGATCGGCACGGAAAGGTTCATGTGCTTTCTCATCTGGCCGAACATATCCTGATTGAGAGTTGCCGGGTCAGTCTTTGCCATCGGAGTTGCGATGGAGCTCGGGTTTATGGAGTTACAACGGATTCCTGTGCCTGCGAAACGCATTGCTGTGTGCTTGGTAATACCGATCACAGCAGCTTTACTTGTAACGTACGCAGCACCGCCTGTACCGAATGCACCTGCAACGGAGTCAAGGTTGATGATGGAACCGGAGTTGGTCTTCATCATTTCCTTAACGGCTGCTCTTGTGCAGTAGAGACATCCCTTTGTATTGATTCCAAGAACCCACTCGAGATCTTCGTCTTCGTAGCAGTCAATCGGTTTGAGACCTGCTTCAAGAACACCTGCGTTGTTTACGAGAACGTCAACTTTACCAAATGTTTTTACAGTTTCAGCTACCAGATTTTCCGCTTCTTCTACCTTGGATACGTCTGTCTGAACAACAAGAACTTCACCGCCTGCTGCACGGATCTCATCAGCAACTGCTTCCAGCTGCGGAAGACGACGTGCACTGATTACAACTTTTGCACCTTCTTTTGCAAATAACTTTGCTGTTGCTGCGCCAACACCGGAGTTACTTCCTGTAATAATCGCTACTTTACCATCTAAACGTCCCATAAGATATAATCTCCTTTATGATATAAAATTAACAATATTAATTACCAATAGTATACTAAAATAGCTTTAGTTCGTCAACATATTAACAAGATAATATGACAAATAATTACGGCATCAATGCCTTCAAAGCGCTGCTTTCTGCTTCAATCTGTCGCATCAGTTCAAAGATCAGGCGGCACTGCTGACGGATATCGGCAGAGCGCATTTCACACTGGGTCTTGGTACGGCTCAAGCGGTCTGCATATAGCTGTACACTGTGATTATCCATATCCTTTTCTTTGAGCATTTCTTCTTCCAGAAGAGCTTTCTGATACATTTTTTCAACGGCATCCAACTGTTTCAAAAGATCCGGAATTTTTCTCAGATATTCATTATAAATTTCAATGCGGTTGCATTCTTCTCTTTCATTTAATAAGAGTTCCATAGGCACCTCCTGAGGGGTATTGATATAGATTAGTATACCGCAAAATGCGCCTAAAGTCTAATAAAAAGCGGCATGTCTGCAAGCAATGCATCATGCCGCCTAGAATATGAGCTTTGTGTATGAAAATTATACGGCCAGGTGACACGCAACCTTATGGCCCGGACGGATTTCCTTCAGTTCCGGAGCCGTTTCGCGACACTTATCGCATGCGTGCGGACAGCGTGTATGGAATACACAGCCCTTGAATTCATCGGTGTAGACCGGAAGTTCGCCGGATAAGGATACATTGCGTTCCTTTTTCTTGAAATCCGGAATAGACGCGAATAATGCTTTCGTGTAAGGGTGAAGTGTATTTTCAAACAGTTCATCGGTCTCCGCTTCCTCTACCAATGTTCCCAGGTACATAACGCCGATACGGTTGGAGATGTAACGCACAACGCCGATATCGTGGGAGATGAAGAGTAAGCTCAGGTTCATGTCCTTCTGCAGGGAAACCAGCATATTGAGAATCTGGGACTGGATGGAAACATCCAGAGCAGATACCGGCTCATCGCAGACAATCAGTTTCGGATTGATGATCAAAGCACGGGCAATACCAAGACGCTGTACCTGACCACCGGATAATTCGTGCGGATAACGGAAGTAGTGGTCTTCTGCCAGACCAACCATCTTCAGGATATCGAGAACCTTCTGACGGCGCTCAGCGGCGTCTCCCATTCCCTGAATGATCAGTGGCTCTTCGAGGAGAGCACCGATTCTGGAACGCGGGTTTAAAGAGGACAAAGTATCCTGGAATACCATCTGGATATCACGGCGCAGCGGACGGAATTCGTTGTCATTTAACTTAGTAAGATCTTTTCCCTGATACATGATCTGACCGGCATCCGGCTTAACAAGACCTACAATGGAACGGCCTGTCGTACTTTTTCCACATCCGGACTCACCTACCAGTCCATATGTCTCGCCTTCGTATAACTGTAAAGACATGTTGGAAACTGCCTTCATATGGGTCTTCGGCGGGAATAATTTGCCTAAAGGTCCATAGATCGGATAACGTTTCTGGAGATTCTGAATCTCTAAAAGCGGTGCTTTCATTTATTTGTCCTCCTTTCCGGAAACATATTTCCAACATTTTACTTTATGTCCGGGTGCAACTTCCACAGACGGCGGTGCCTGTGTCCGACAGTGGTCATCGGCGTACGGACAACGTGTGCAGAAATGACATCCCTCCGGAACATTGGAAAGCGGCGGAACGACACCGGAAATCACATGGAGCGGTTCTCCGCGTGTGGAATCGAGACGCGGGATACAGTCCAAAAGTCCCTGTGTATATGGATGCATCGGATGGTCAAAGAGTTCTTCTGTTTCCGCTTCTTCCACAAGATTTCCCAGATACATAACACGAACACTGTGACAGAGCTGAGCCATAGCTCCAAGGTCATGCGTGATAAACAATACGGACATGCCCAGTTTTTCGTTTAATTCTAAGATCAGATTAAGGATCTGTTCCTGAATGGTCACATCCAGCGCAGTGGTAGGCTCGTCTGCGATCAGAAGACTCGGTTCACATGCCAGTGCCATAGCGATCATGACACGCTGCTGCATGCCGCCGGATAACTCGAATGGATACTTTCGGAGGCAGTTTTCCGGATTCGGGATGCCGGTAAGACCAAGCAGTTCTTTACACTGATTCAAAGCCTGCTGCTTGGACATGTCTTTATGTAACATGAGAACTTCGGACATCTGTTTGCCGACGGTATGAACCGGACTCAAAGAAGTCATTGGGTCCTGGAAGATAACTGCAATGCGGTTTCCTCGGATCTCACGCATTTCTGCCTGCGACAGTTCCAAAATATTCTTGCCTTCAAAGAGAATCTCACCCTCGTATTTTACTTCGGAATCGTACTCGCGAAGACGGAGAATCGACTGGGACATAACACTTTTACCGGAACCGGATTCACCTACAACACCGACGATTTCACCAGGTTTGATCGTCAGATCCACACCGTCAACAGCAGTCAGTGTTTTTTTGCGGGACGGAAATTTTACTTTTAAGCCTTTGATTTCCAACAATGGTTCAAGAGCGTTGAGTCTTTCGTTTGTTTTCATTATTTTTTCTTCCTCCCTGCTGTACGAGGATCAAGATAGTCTCTCAGACCATCACCCAAAAGGTTCAGACTGAGTACACAGAGTACAACGGCCAGGCCTGGGAAAATTACAGTCCATGGCGCTTTCTGAAGTACACCTTTACTTTCCTGAAGAATATTACCCCAGGAAGCAGCCGGTGCCGGGATGCCTGCACCGAGGAAGCTTAAGGATGCCTCAGAGATGATTGCCTGTGCGAAGATATAGGATGCCTGAACGGTCAATGGAGAAATGACATTCGGTAGGATCAGTGTCCAGAGAATGCGGGCGCTGCTGGCACCCTGCACTTTCGCAGCTTCAACGAAAGTCTGGCCTTTGGTTACTAAAGCACTGCTTCGTACAACACGGGCAACGCTCGGTGTGTATACAATAGTCAGAGCGATGATCACATTCAGATTACTTGCTCCAAGAGCAGCCATGAGAGCAATTGCCAGAAGTACGCCCGGAATTGCGATCAGGCCTTCGCAGATACGCATGAGAATGTGATCAAGGGTTTTAAAGTAGCTGGCATAGATACCAATGATTGTGCCAAAGAGGCATGCAAAAAATGCGACAGAGCATCCAACCCAAAGGGATACTCTTGCACCATAGAGGACGCGGGTCATCAGATCACGTCCAAACGCATCCGTTCCGAACGGATGCTCCACACTCGGCGGTTTCAGTCGATTTACAACTTCCATGACGTTCGGATCAATGCCTGTGATCATTGGAATGATGATTGCCGACAGTACAATGATCACGAATACACTAAGACCAATGAGCAGATTGGAGTTTGATAAGAAACGCTCGCGGCGAATCTGGCGCTGCTCACGAAGAATGGCTTCGCTTCCAGAGGAAACCATTGCACGATTTGAATTTGCCATGATATGCTTTCCTCCTTATTTACGACCTAACTGGATTCTCGGGTCAACAAATCCATAGAGGATATCGACAACGAGGTTCACCAGAACATAGATTAGTGTTACGAATAAAACCACACCCTGAATGACAAATACGTCACGGCGTGTGATGGAACCCATGGTCAGCATGCCAAGTCCCGGAATATTGAACAGGGTCTCGGTTACGATTGTACCGGTTACGAGACTTCCGAAAGACTGACCCACAACCGTCAGGATTGTTGGCGCTGCATTTTTCAGACCGTATACCATGACTACGAGGCTTTCTTTCAGACCTTTTGCTCTGGCTGTACGGATATAGTTCATATAGAGAACATCCAGCATTGCGGAACGGGACATTCTGGTAATATAGGCCGCCTGTACCAGACCAAGAGATAAAGCCGGTAAGGCCAGATAGCGAAGATGCTCACCAAGACCGGCAGAAAGCGGAGCGTAGCCGGCAACCGGAAGAACTTTCAGGTATGCACCGAAGAAAAGCATGAGGAACATACTTAAAAGGAAACCTGGGATAGCAATACCAAAAAGGGATGCGGAAACAGTCACGGTGTCGATGGCAGTGCCGCGTTTATATGCAGCAATGATGCCGAGCGGGATAGAGATCAGGACGGAGATAACCTGTGCAAGGATTGCAAGGCTAAGAGTCGGTCCAAAGTATTCTGCAATGGCTTCCAAAACGGAGGTCTGAAGGAAATAGGATTGACCCCAGTCACCTTTCAGAACATTGAGGATCCAGTCACCGTACTGTACGAAGAATGGACGATCAAAACCAAGCTCTGCGTTCAGAGCAGCCAATGCTTCCGGAGTTGCTTCCATGCCGAGAAGAGCGGTTGCCGGTCCGCCCGGGATCATGTAAACAACCAGAAAGACTACAATCGATACGACCAAGAGAGTCGGTATCAAAGAAAAAATTCGTTTCAGGATGTAAGATAGCATTTATCTTCTCCTTCTTTCATTAGAAAATACAATTTGACAGTTACGTTGAGAATCAGGTGTTATGATTCAAAAAGGGCGGCGGGACAACCCACCGCCCTGAAAGAACGAGTTTTTATTCCGGAACTCTTACATTCCAGTACAGCGGGAAGTCGAAGTAATTGAAACCTTCAACAGCTGCACCGTTTGCAATCACACCGCTGTAGTGACCAAGAACGCTTGCTGCGCCGTATTCATACAGGAATGTCTGTAACTCAGTCCATTTAGCGGAAGATTCGTCAGCAGATGCTGCGAAACGGATAGCCTTGATGCCTTCATCAACTTCCGGACGATCAAGACCTGCCCAGTCTTTTGTAAGAACAGAAAGCTGAACCGGGCTTAAGTTGTAACGGTTGGAAGTGATGTACAGGGAGAACTGATCCGGGTTTGCTCTGTGTTCCATGAATGTTGCGAAGTCATAAGATTCAACAACTGCATTGATGCCTGCAGAGATCAGCTGTGCCTGTACAACCAGTGTTGCATTGTACATTTCGTTGTAGTCCGGTGTTGTTACAAGGATGATCTCCTCGTTGTTATAACCGGCTTTTGCTAATAATTCTTTTGCTTTTTCGATGTTGTTCTGGTTGTAGTAATCAGAACCGCCGTCGCTGCCCCACATAGCATCGTCCGGATTACACCAGCCCGGATTGAGGATGTAGAGGTTCGGATCGCCGTATGCTGCGAACATGATATCTTCACAGTTTAAGCAAGCCATGATAGCCTGACGCATGTCTTCGTTAGCCATAAGACCTTTTGTTGTGTTGAAGAACAGGTTCAGAGTACCGGCTGTCTTGGAGTTCAGATTGATGCTTGTGTCAGCAGCAAGTTCTGCGTAACGCTCCTGCGGCATTTCTTCTGCGATGTCGTACTGGCCTGTCTGAACACCTGCGATACGGGTTGTATCGTCTGTTACAACACGGTAATAGAGGTCGTTTGCATATGCTTCCTTCTTACCTGTGAAACCGGAGGATTCGCCTTCCGGCTGCTGGTAATCTGCATATTTTACAAGATGAATGTACTGATCCTGTTTCCATTCGTTTAACATGTACGGACCTGTACCGATGTACTCAGTAATACCTTCCTCAGAAGCGGATTCAATTACTTCTACCGGCTGGATTGCTGCGAACTGGATGGAAGCAGAGATGGTTGTCATAACGTCAGCATAAGCTTCCGGAAGTGTCATTGTTACAGTATAATCATCAACTTTTTCAAATACAGTGCCATCCAGAAGGGCTTTTGCCTTACCGGATTTCTCAAGCCAGCGAGTCATGGAAGCAACAACGTCGTCTGCAACCATTTCTTTGCCGTTGTGGAATTTGATACCCTCGCGGATCTTGATTGTATATACTTTACCGTCTTCAGAAACTTCATAAGATTCTGCAAGAACAGCTGTTGGCTCGTAGTTTGCATTCATAGCGAACAGCGGTTCGTAAATGTGGGAACCGATACCGCCAACGATGTTGGAGTTTACGGCCTGAACATCAAGAGACGGCGGGTTTGCTGTGATCGCAATGTTCACCTCGGATTTGTAAGATGCTTCTTCAGCCGGAGCAGCAGCGTCTTCTTTTTTCTCTTCTTTAGCGGCTTCAGTTGCAGCAGCCTCAGTTGCAGCAGCTGCAGCAGTTGTCTCAGCAGCTTCTTTGCTTCCGCAGCCGGAAAGAGCCATGGCAGCTACAAGTGCCAGAGCAAGGCAGCGGGATAAATTTTTCTTTTTCATAATAGCGTTACCTTCCTTTGCTGGTATGTGTTCCGGAGATTTGCGCATAACTTCGGAACAAGAATATCAATTGATGTTAGGATTATAACATTCGACTTTTTTACCGTCTATTTAAAATGATGATGCATAGAAAAGTCCAATATCACTAGGCAATTCAATTGAAAGAACCGATAAGAAAACCTTGTTTAAACTGTAAATTATGATATTCTAATAGGAGAAGCGATATTAGGTCAGGAGTGAAAAAAGATGACCGGACATAGTATTTTTAATGATGTTTTAGGTCCCGTTATGGCAGGCGCCTGCATTGCAAACCAGGCAACATTTGGTGCAGAGGTGGCTGGGTGCCAGGCAGAGAATGGTGCAGCCAGCGCTATGGCGGCAGCCGGAGTGGTGCAGCTGCTTGGAGGAGATGTCAGCCGGGGATTTGCTGCAGCTTCCATGGCCCTGCAGAATATGCTGGGGCTGATCTGCGATCCGGTGGGGGGACTGACAGAGATTCCGTGCATCAGCCGGAATGTGGCGGCGGTGTCCAATGCGGTCATGTCAGCCAATATGGTGATGCTGGGCTTTGACCCGGTGATTCCGTATGATGAGACGATCCTCAGTATGTACCAGGTCGGAAAGATGCTGCCGAGTGAACTTCGGTGCACATGCGGCGGCGGTCTTTGTACAACAAAGACAGGAAAAGGTATCGCGGAGCAGCTGCAGAGCAGGAAATAATACAGATGAAAACGTTTATTATAGAAAAAACAGAATGACAGGGAGGATAACGATATGATGAGACGTGGAATGACAAGAAGAGAACGCCAGGTGACGGATCCGGCCGCAATCATTGAGATCCTCGATGCATGCAAAGTTGTGCATGTGGCGATGAACGACGGAGATGAACCATATCTGGTTGCCATGAACTACGGATATACGATGGAAGATGAAAAACTGACTCTATATCTGCACGGTGCGACCGCAGGACGAAAGCTGGACGTGCTGAAGGCAAACCCGAAGGTGTGCATCGAGATGGACTGCAACATTCTTCCGTTTGAAGGAAAGGTTGCTTGCCAGTACGGCATTGCGTACTCGTCCCTGATGGGCAGCGGCAAAGCGACCATTGTGGAAGATGTGGAGGAGAAGAAGAAAGGTCTTTCTATTTTAATGAAGACACAGACAGGAAAAGATTTTACTTTTGATGACCGGATGGTATCAATTGTCAGTGTCATTCGTCTTGATATTGAGGAATATACAGCGAAATGTCGTCCGCTCCCGGCTGCGATCACCGGTGAAGAGGCCGGCTGTCGAGATAAATAGAGGAGGTTTCTATGCTGACTACAAAAAAAGTTCTTAAAATCGGTGCAGCAGCTGCCGGTGCCGGTGCAGCAGCGCTTGGAGCGACTATGGTGATTCGTGCGGCGAAGTTTAAACCGAAAGATAACTGGGAAGCATCCGGAAAGGATGTGGAACTGGATGAAGAAAAGATCGTCAAAGATATGCAGGAGATGATCCGCTGCAAGACGATTTCCTATAAAAATCCGGAACTGATCGACGAGGCAGAGTTTGAAAAGTTCCGCAATTTATTGATGGAATTATATCCGAATGTGCACGGTGAATGCAGCCGTCGATTGGTCGGAAAGACCGGTATCTTGTATCACTGGAAGGGAAAAGAAGAGGGAGATCCGGTGGTCCTCATGTCTCATTATGATGTGGTTCCGGTGGAAGAGGACCAGTGGGAGAAACCGGCATTTGAGGCAATCCTGGAAGATGGTGTGCTCTGGGGACGTGGCACGCTCGATACCAAAGGAACTCTCTGCGGTATTATGGAGGCGGCTGAAAAACTGATCGGCGAAGGATTTGTTCCGGAACATGACATCTACTTTGCATTTTCCGGCGAGGAAGAGATCAGCGGCTCTACATGTCCGGAGATGGTGAAATGGTTTGAGGATCAGGGAATTCAGATTGCCATGGTGGTGGATGAAGGCGGTGCCGTGGTGGAAAATGTGTTCCCGGGAGTAGAAGGGGAATGCGCACTGATCGGCACGGCGGAAAAGGGACCGATGAATGTGGAATTCCGTGCAAAGAGCAATGGCGGACATGCGTCCACACCGCCGCCGCATACGATCGTAGGTGAACTGGCGAAAGCGGTGGTAGCTGTGGAGAAACATCCGTTCAACCGCCATCTGACGAAGCCGGTGAAGGAGATGTTAGATACCTTAGGCCGTCATTCCTCTTTCGGCTACAAACTGATCTTCGCCAATATGTGGTGTTTTGAGGGCTTGTTTGACATGATCTGCAAACTGTCCGGCGGCGAGCTGAACGCTATGCTCCGCACAACCTGTGCAATGACCAAGATGGAAGGAAGCAAAGCATTCAACGTGATCCCGCCGACTGCATCGGTGGGTATGAATCTCAGACTCATGAACGGAGACACTGTAGAATCTGCGAAGGAATATCTGGAACAGGTGATCGACAATCCGAACATCGAAGTATCTGTTGTGGAAGGTGAAAATCCGTCTCCGGATTCCGACACATCCTGCAAGGAATGGAAACTGCTCTGCCAGACCATCGCGGATACCTGGGAGGGTGCGTTGATCTCTCCATATTTGATGATGGCATGCAGCGATTCCCGCTACTATTCCAGAATCACAGATCGTGTGTATAAATTTTCTGCTATGAAACTTTCCAAGGAAGAGCGCGGCATGATCCATGGAAATAACGAACGTGTGCCGGTGAAGACTCTGGTGAAGGCCGTAGAATTCTATGTGCGCCTAATGACCAGCGGAATTTAGGAGGAAGCAAAAAGATGATATATTTATTATTGGCGGTTATCAGCAGTACACTGATCACGCTGTTCATGCGCCTTGGAGAGGGTAAGATTCAGAACAACATGGGTATGTTTGCTGTGAATTACCTGATCTGTCTGGTAATGTCCCGCCTGTCCATGGGACAGATGAATCTGTTTACCAGTGAAGACGGTATTTTGATATCTGTAGGAATGGGCCTGATCGCCGGATGCATGTTCCTTGGCAGTTTTGTGTTTATGCAGTGGAATATGCGAAAAAACGGTGTGGTGCTGACTTCCACCTTTACCAAACTTGGTGTTGTGGTACCGACTCTGATGGCAATCCTTGTATTCCGCGAGCAGCCGAGGCTTTTACAGGCTATTGGTATGTTACTGGCGCTTGCAGCGATCATTATCATTCATTTTGATAAAGATGGCAATGATACTGCACAGGCAGCAGCCGGAAACTTCAAGATCTGGCTGATTCTTCAGCTGCTTGTCAGCGGTTTTACCGATTCGCTGGCCGGTATTTATGAAAAAGCCGGCAATGCGGCATTGAAAGATCACTACCTGTTTTATACATTCCTGACTGCGATGGTGCTGTCTGTGATCCTGATGATGAGGAAAAAAGTAAAAGTTTGCAAGTGGGATCTTCTGTTCGGTTTTATCATCGGTATTCCGAACTATTTCTCCGCAAGTTTCCTTCTGCTGGCACTGCAGTCTGTTCCGGCGATCGTCGTTTATCCGGGCTACAGCGTTGGAACGATCCTGGCGATCAGTGCAGCCAGCGTGGTTCTGTTTAAAGAGCGGATCAGTAATCGAAAGAAAGTGGCTATTGCCATTGTTCTGCTGGCTCTTGTACTTTTAAATATGTAGATTCCTTTTGGAATATGCACGAAAAAACCTTCTCTTCATATGATAGAGTAAGGCCTGTCAAGGCCGGACAAATCTTTGAAGGGAAGGTATTTTTTATGGCTCAGTTTACCAATCAGGCAACGTTATCCTATAACAATGCAGTGATCAATTCCAATATTGCAGTTGGTGAGATTCTGGAGGTCCTTTCGGCAACGAAAACAGCAGTTGGCGATTCCTACAGTCAAAATGACAATGTAACGTATGTAATCAGCATCGTCAATGCGGGGGCAGCAGCATTCACCGGTCTTTCGCTGACAGATGATCTTGGAGCATATTCTTTTGGCACCGGTACTGTGACACCGCTCACTTACGTGGATGGCACCGTTCGGTATTACGAAAACGGTATTCTTCAGACTGCTCCGGCGGTGACCGCCGGTCCGCCGCTTACCATTTCCGGTATTTCCGTACCGGCCGGCGGCAATGCGATCATCATTTATGAAGCTGAAGTGAATCAGTTTGCTCCGGCGGCCCTGGAGTCCGTGATTACCAATACGGCCGTTCTTTCAGGTGGCGGAATCACGCCGATCACCGTGACAGAGACGATCAATGCGCTCAGCGAACCTCTTCTTACGATCACAAAATCGGTAAGCCCGGTTCCGGTAACAGAAAATGGAAGATTGACTTACACGTTCCTGATCCAGAACACAGGAAATACACCGATCGAAGCGACGGAAAATGCGGTCATCACGGATATTTTTGATCCGATCTTATCGAATCTGGCGGTTGTTTTCAATGGTACCGCATGGACCGAGGGACCGGACTATGCGTATGATGAGGCGACTGGTACGTTTACAACTGTGGGCGGGAAGATCACAGTTCCGGCTGCAACCTATTCTCAGGATCCGACAACCGGCGCATGGATTGTTAATCCGGGTGTAAGCACACTTGTGATCAGCGGTACGGTATAGGAAAAAAGACTGCCGGCAAAAACGCGGCAGCCTGATATCTTTTTATTGCAACGCACCACGGCATGCGATTTCCACATCACCGACAACCTCATCGTCCTCGATCAGAAAAGCTTTCTCATAGAGATTGCAGACCGGACAGATGTGGACCGGAATGATACGCACCTTATCTCCGATGTTTACCTGGTCATGGAATTCACGGTTTAAGATAATCGCATGTTCATCAAACATGCTGTCGATGAAAACATCCGGATAATCCGGAAGTGTGCCTTTGCCCGGTGTGGCACAGATTCCTTCTGTGCGGCTCTGCATGGTAAGACCTTTGGCACCGACATCTAAAATGACCCGTTCGTCGGTCGGTTTGCTGATCACGGTGGCGAGAACGGAGGCAGCACAGCGTTCCAGGGTACCGATGGCATTGCCCTGGGACGCATCCATCAGGGCGTAAGTGCCCGGACGCAGTTCGGTGATGCCTTCCAGGATCGGAACCTGGTTCATGAAGGTCGGAGTAGCACCATAACTTACCACTTCACACGGCATACCGTAGTCGGCTGCCAGTTTTGCAAAGTGCAGAGTTCGTTTCTGGGCTCCGATGGAAATTTCCCTGCATACATCAACATTTGCAGCTGAGTAGCAGTTGCCGTCATGGGAGAACAGACCTTTCAGGTGTACATGCGGACACTGCTTGAGTGTATCCAGAAGAGTGAGAAAATCTTTTTCCTCTATAATACCGGAACGGTTTTCTCCCACCTCGATCTCGATCAGAACCTGTGCAGGTTTTTCTTCTCCTGCAAAGATTCGTTCCGCTGCTTCCACGTGGCAGGGAGAATCGATACCAAACGAAATGCTCTTGGTGCGGGCAAGCTCTCGGATGCGGGTCAGTTTCTGATCACCGACCACCTGATTGGCAATAAAAATGTCATCGAGACCGGCTTTTGCCATAATCTCGGCCTCGGCAGTCTTTGCCACAGCGATTCCGCAGGCACCGTACTGTTTTTGGATCTTTGCGATATCCGGGGACTTGTGGGTTTTTGTATGTGGACGCAGACGGACATGGTTTCGGTCCGCATAGGTCTGCATAAAGGTCAGGTTGTCAAACAGGATTTTACGGTCAAAAAGCAGGGACGGGGTATCCAGTTCTAAGTATTTCATACGAGATCCTCCATAGGTCATGATTACAAAGTATTATAGGATTATTGTACCGATATTGCGGGTACAATGCAAATTGTTTTCGGGAAATCTTCAAAATATAATGTGAATCAGTAATACAATTGTTGTAAAGAAGTTTTCTGATTGTTATAATGTTAAAATGCCGCTGATGGGGCGGAGATAACAATACAAAAGAGGAAGGGGAACGGATGCAAATGACAAAGAAGAAGGGATTAAATAAAAAGGGCTACACCTTGATCGAACTGATGGTAGTCATCACGATCATTGCGATTCTTGCGGCCGCAGGAACCGGAATCTATAAAGGATATGTGGAGAAGGCGAAAGCGGCTGTTCATTACGATACAGCAAGACAGATCAAGGAGGCGCTTCTGATCTGTGAGGTGGAGTATATGGCGAAGGGTGAACTGGATGCCTCTATCTACTGGGATGATGCGTTTATCAAGGCACCGAACCATCCGGACAGCATTTTATATCCCTACGTGGGTGAAAACATCAAAGAGTGTAACGGATATACACTGAAATTGGGAAAAGACACCAACGGTGATTACCAGATCAGTGGATTCAGTTATGAGAGTGAAGGCTATTCTGTGAAATGGGAACGGGATGGAGATATTACGGTTGAAAAAATCGACTAACGCTAAAATAGATAAAGTCGATAGATGATGGACGAATTATAGAAAAAAACAATACTGTTTTGAAATCGTTTCATAATTTCTGCAAATGTTCTATGATTATTTTATATGGAAATTTTGCTGCAAAGGAAGTGAAAGCGGCGGGACTGCGGGGATGATTATGGTCGAAACAGGAATTGTATTTGGAAGATTTCAGATGCTGCATCTGGGACATATGGAGTATCTTTTGGAGGCGAAAAAACTTTGTAAACATCTGGTGATCGGTGTCAGCAACCCGGATCCCGGTGTGATCAAATACGATGAGGCGTGTCCTCACCGTTCCGCCGATACGGCCAATCCCCTGACTTTTTATGAGCGTCTTCAGATGATCGCAGGGGCAATGTTGGAAGCGGGCGTGGACCGCAGTGAGTTTACGATCGTCCCGATGCCGATCAATTACCCGGATCGGATCCGGTACTATGTTCCGGAAGACGGCGAATTCTTCCTGACCATCTACGATGACTGGGGTTGGGAGAGAAAAAAGATCATCGAAAATCTTGGCTATAAGGTGACGATTTTGTGGATTCGGACAGACGACACACGTGTCTCCTCCGGTACAGAAATCCGACAGATGATGATGGATGGGGAGGACTGGTCTCATCTGGCACCGCCGGCTGTGTACCGATTTGCAAAAGAGCATCATCTGGCCGAGCGGATTCGCGGTGAAATGTGAAAAAATTTTCATTTTCACAAAAAGTAAGATAGAAATAATTTCATGAATATGGAAAACAGGGAAAAAAGTGAAAAATTTTTCCTGTTTTTTTTTTGACAATCATTGTAGAATATCCGATGGTAATTTTATGAGGTAAATGTATTTCTAAGGAGGAAACAAACATGGACACAATGCAGATTGCAAACAGTCTCCCAATGTGGATCGCCTGCGGTTTAGCTGTATCTATCGTTATCATTCAGGCAGTAATTTTTCTGAAGAATGCGTACGGCGCAGGTAAGAAGGTAGGTCTGACAGAGAAGCAGATGAAAGGCGCTATCAAGAGCAGTGCCATCACATCCATCGGACCGTCTATCGTAATTTTAAGTGGTATGTTATCCCTGCTGATCACAGTTGGCGGCCCGATGGCATGGATGAGATTATCCCTCATCGGTTCCGTTATGTTCGAGTCTATCGCAGCAGGTTTCGGTACATCTGCTGTCGGCGTACAGCTTGGTGCTGATGAACTCACACCGTTAGCTCTCACAATGGCAGTATGGACAATGATCCTTGGTTCCATCGGCTGGGTAATTTTCGCAACAATCTCCGCAAGCCGTATGGACAAAGTGCAGAAGAAGATCTCCGGCGGCGACCCGAAGAAGCTGATCGCTATCTCCGGTGCAGCGATCCTCGGTGCATTCAGTGCAATGTCTTCCACACACCTTGTTAAGCTGAACAAGAACTCCCTTGCTTGCGTACTCGGTGCAGTGATCATGGGTGCTCTTATCATCATCGGTGACAAGAAAGATATCAAGTGGTTAAAAGAATGGAACCTGACAATCGCGATTCTCGTAGCAATGCTGATCACAGCTCTGATCTAAGGAGGTATTTGACATGAATAACTATTTTGAAAAAGAATATCTGCCGAAGATGCACCGCATCGGTACTATCACAAACATCCTCGGTGTAGTATTATCCTTCGCTCCGGCTGCAGTTTTAGCTGTTGTTTACGGACTTCTTCCGGATTGGGGCGCATTGGCAACTGCTTTCGTTGCTGCACTCAGCGCATTTGGTTTCTTATGGTTTGTAGAGCCGATCTCCTACTTCACAGTAGTTGGTCCGATCGGTACATATATGGCTTTCTTATCCGGTAACATCTCCAACATGCGTGTTCCGTGTGCAAGTATGGCACAGATCTCCGCTGGTGTTGAGCCGGGTACAAACGAAGGTTCCATCATCGCAACTATCGGTATGGCGGTATCCATCATCATCAACGTATCTGTACTGACAATCGGTGTTATCCTTGGAAGCTCCGTACTTGCTATGCTTCCGGCAGCTGTGACAGAAGCTCTCAACTATCTGCTTCCGGCTCTGTTCGGTGCACTGTTAATGCAGTTCGGCTTAAAGCAGAAGGGCCTCGGCGTTACTATGCTGGTATTCTCTATTCTCATGTGCATCGCGATCAATGCAGGTGTATTCAGCTGGCTTCCGGGAGCTTCCAACTACCTTGGAACACTCTCCAGCGTATTCGTAGCGATCGGTATCACACTGTACCAGTCCAATAAGAAGGCAAAACAGAACTAATACCAGAAGCGAAGAGTCTGAACAGTCAGGAGGATCAGGACATGACAAAACAGGCGATTTTTGAAGAAGTAAAAAAGTTGGAATCTTTCTGTAAGGATTCCTGCCAGTTCATCTGGAATCATCCGGAGACCGGCGGAACTGAGAAAGAATCTGCTGATTATATGAGAAAGATCATGGAAGCGGAAGGCTTCAAGATCGTAAACGAAGAACATCTGGCACATGCATTCTATGCAGAGTACGGCAGCGGTTCTCCGGTTGTGGCTGTGTTAGGTGAGTACGATGCTCTCCCGGCACTGTCCCAGAAAGTAAGCACAGAAAAAGAAGCCATCGTTGCCGGCGCTCCGGGTCATGGCTGCGGTCACAACCTTTTGGGTACTGCAGCTGCAACAGCAGCCGTTGCCATCAAGCGCTTCATGGAAGCAGAGGGCATTTCCGGCACCATCCGTTTCTACGGCTGTCCGGAAGAGGAGCTTCTCAGCGGTAAGGTTAAAATGGCTTACTATCACATGTTCGACGGCTGCGATGTGGCGATCAGCTGGCATCCGATGAGTGCGAACATGGTATATAACGAAGGTTATCTGGCAAGTGCATCCGCAAAGTTCTATTTCAAGGGCAAAACTGCTCACGCAGCTTTCGCTCCGGACCGCGGACGCAGTGCACTGGATGCAGTGGAGCTGATGAACGTAGGAAGCAACTATCTTCGTGAGCATGTGATGGACTTCTCCAGAATCCATTACACCACAGACAGCTGCGGTTTTCCGCCGAACATCGTTCCGGATAAAGCCAGCGCGTGGTACTGCGTGCGTGCACCGCACATCGGCAATGTGAAAGAGATTCTGGAAAGAATTCACAAGGTTGCCAAGGGTGCAGCTATGATGACTGAGACAGAAGTGGAAATGAAACTGGAATACGGCTGCTGCGAGATCTTCCCGAACGTTCGCTTCGCAGATCTTGCTTATGAGAACATGAAACAGGCTCCGCTTCAGCAGTACACAGAAGAAGAAATCGATTTTGCAAAGAAGCTTCAGAGTTATCTGGATCCGGCGGTTCTTGCAAAAGATGAAAAATTATACAGTGCAGAAGGCAAAGGCATGTTCTCTGAAGTTTGTGACAGAGAGCTTTGGAGAAAGGCACCGCTCACTGCATCTTCCGACAGCGGCGATGTCAGCTACATGATGCCGATGTGCGCGTTCACAACTGCATGCTGGCCGGTAGGCGTTGCACCGCATACATGGCAGGCAACTGCAGCAGCAGGATGCAGCCTCGGTGAAAAGGGCGCGTTCTACGCAGCACATGTCATTGCAGGTATCGCATATGATCTGTTTACAAAACCGGGTCTGGTAGACGAACTGAAAGAAGAGTTCAAGAACACCAGCGATGGTTCTTATGCTCCGATGTACGAAGCATAACCGCCTGACATTCCCCAAAATCAGGAGAAAACACGCTCACAGATATCCCTTAAAAGATAAGCATAAACCCTATCTTGGCACCCGGTTCCTTGACATACAAGGGGTCGGGTGTTAAACTATAAGATAACACAAATGGCCTTCTCATGGTTTACGTGAGAGGGCCTTTCGATTACACACGGGGGGATTGCATGGGAATCGCGGTAAAAGAATTGCTGGCACTGGACTATTTTAAAGACTTTTATGTGGTGGCCGGACGCAAGGGCGTTTATAAAGAAATTCAGGGTATCACGATGTTAGAAGCACCGGACGGATTCCGTTGGTCCGTAGGTAAAGAACTGATCTTGTCCTCCGGTTATGCGATCATGCAGGACCCGGACTGCATCCGCCGTGCTTTCGAGGAGGGAGGATTCCAAAGAGCAGCAGCGATCATGCTGAAGCGCGAGCGTTATCTTCCGCAGATTCCGAAGCAGATTATGGAACTGTGCGATAAGTACGAAGTACCGCTGATCAGTATGCCGTTTTCCATCCCGTGGATGGAGGTTATGAGTCAGATCAATGTGGCGGTTATGAACCGAACGGTGCGTAGATTCCGAATTCACAACAGTGATGCGATTCATACGTCACAGCAGACCTATAAAGTACAGAAGATCCAGAGGATCCTTCAAGCTGTTGAAAGTGAAATGAACTTTCCGGCCTACCTGTATGATGTGAATGAGAAGAAAGGATACTATAGCTCTGCGAACTTTAAGCGGATCTCCGAATCCTTTGGCTTGGATAACGCGGAATACTGTGTGCCGACCCGTCCGCATACGATCCATACCCTCTGCGATTATATTCAGATGAAACGAATCCGTTTGACTGAGCCGGATGATACAGGCAAGCCGCGCATCAGCTGGATCCAGATTCCGATCATTATGAACGATGTGACGCAGGCGTATTTTGTGGTAATGGAATCCCGTGAACTTTTGGATTACTATGATGAGTATTCGATCCGAATCGCATTTCTGATGCTGCAGGCCGTTTATGAGCAGATCATGGTGACGAGAAACATGGGCAATATCGGCTTTGAGAACTTTATTCTCTATGCCCTCAATTCTGCCGATGCGGATCGGGACAAATTGGTCGAGCAGGCCAATGTACAGGGAATCAGCATGGATACCCGCTATGTCTGCGCGGTGTTCCGTCAGAGAAATGACGGAATCAGTGCGAGAAATGAACGCAAGGTGTTCGCAGATGCGTTTCGTGTGGAACATGCGCCGGATATGGGAAAACTGGCATTTCTTGGAGAAAACGAAGGTGCACTCCTGTTTGAAATCGATGCGGCGGTGTCCCATGACTGCAGCAAGCTGCTCCGATTCCTGGAGGAGTTCAAATATAAGGTGGAAACCCGGATCAGCGGAATGCGGTTGGAGTTTGGAATCAATCTGGAAGCAAAAACACTTCCCGAGATCCGTTCTTCTATTGAAAAGTGCCGCAAAGTTCTGCAGCTTGGGCCGAAGCTGGATTCCGGACAGTTTGTCTGGGATTATGAAAAACTGGGACCGCTTGCATGGCTGCAGATTCCGGATGATGAACTGGAGAGCATGCTGAAAAAGTATCGCAAGCTGATGCAGGACGAGAAGAATGTGGAAGTGCTTCGGACTCTAAAGGTTTATCTGGAAAACAATATGAATTACAGCGTGACGGCTGAGAAACTTTATGCCCATATCAATACGGTTCGCAAGCGTATTGATAAAGCCCACGATCTTCTGGATATTGATTGGGAACAGAGGATCAACCGGCTGAATGTGGAACTGCTGTTACAGTTTTTGGATTTATAGAGGGGAGATCATATATGATTTATTCGTTTTATTGGAGCCCGACCGGCGGAACGAAAAAAGTTATGGATATTTTAACGGAGGAGTTTTTTGCGATCGCAAAAGAATCCGGTCAGGAACATGTACAGGAGCTGAAAGCGGTGGAGTTTACGAACCGCTCTATTTACTGGGATATCAAAGGAATTAAAGAAGAGGATATCTGTTTTGTGGGCGTGCCGTCCTTTGGCGGCCGTGTTCCGGAACCGGCCATCAAACATATGGAAGAGATGAAGGGCAGAGGTTCCATTGTGATTCCGGTCGTGGTTTATGGAAACCGTGCCATTGATGATACGATGCTGGAACTGAAAAACCAGCTGTATCGAAGCCGTTTTTATCCGGTGGCCGGTGTAGCAGCTGTGGCAGAACACTCCATTCTCCGCCAGTACGGTGCAGGACGTCCGGATGCGCAGGATGCGAAAGAGCTGAAAGAGTTTGCAGCAAAGATCTGGAAACGTCTGGAAGAAGTGAAAGAACTGAGAGCCGGCGGAAAACATATTTCCTATATAGTGGAAGAATTTGTGGTGCCGGGCGAGGATCCGTATGTAGAGCGTAAACCGGCAGCTTTGCAGCCGGAAGCAGGAAGAAAGTGCAAGGGCTGTGGTCTTTGCCTGGAGCAGTGCCCGGCAGGTGCGATCCCGGTGGAAAATCCGAAAGAAACAAACTTCGATGCGTGCATCGGCTGTATGCGATGCGTGCAGATCTGCCCGAATAAGGCAAGAAGCGTAAGTTCCGTGAAACTGGTGGCGGCAGGAATGAAGATGAAGAAGCTTTTGGAGGAGCGGAAGGAGAATTACCTTTATATTTGATGTTTCATTCAGTGATTATATAACAAAAATCGGTGTACAAAGATAGCTTCGTTTTCGAAGTTCATCTGTGCTGCACCGATTTTGTTTTATAATACGGAATGAAATATCAAATTTACGCAATAATCAGATCTTTCTCCTGCTTTTCGATCACTTCACCGATCACAGCAGCGGTAATACCCACTTCTGCCAGCTTTTCCACATAGGTATATGCGTCTTCGGCACGAAGAGCCACCATCAGACCTCCGGAGGTCTGTGGATCGGAGATCAGGTCTACAAGGCATTCTTCTGCAGAATCCAGAACTTCCACATGCTTTTTAACATAAGCCATATTGCGGTACGCACCGGCCGGAACGATACCCATAGTAGCCAGTTCTTTTGCACCAGGAAGAAGCGGAATCTCTTTGCTCCACAGTTTCAGTGTGGAGTTGCTGCCGGAAGCCATTTCATAAGCATGGCCGAGGAGACCGAAACCGGTAATATCGGTACACGCGTGGCAGTTGCCGATTTCCTGAACAATCGCAGCAGCCTTGGAATTTAGGGTTGCCATGGATTTCACCATTACATCGTAATCTTCTTTAGAAACCAGGTCGCCTTTGTAGGCAGTTGTTACAACGCCGGTGCCGATCGGTTTTGTGATAACAAGAAGATCACCCGGCTGTGCACCTACGTTTTTCAAAATCTTATCCGGATGAACATAACCGGTCACGCAAAGACCATATTTTGGTTCCGGATCCTGGATGGTGTGGCCGCCTGCAATGGTACATTTTGCTTCTACGCATTTATCATGTCCACCTTTTAAGATCAGGCGAATTGTTTCAGTAGAGAGACAGTTCGGAACACATAAGAGGTTCATTGCCAGAGTTGGCTGTCCACCCATTGCATAAACATCGCTGAGGGAGTTTGCAGCGGCAATCTGACCATACATATATGGGTCATCCACCGGCGGAGTAAAGAAGTCAACGGTGTGAATCGCTGCAATATCATCTGTAATCTTTAATACACACGCATCATCGGCGGTGTCAAATCCAACGATCAAATCTGAGTTCGGAACGTTTGGAAGATCTTCTAAAATTTCACTAAGGACACCCGGTCCTAATTTCGCTGCTCAACCAGGGGTTGAGGTCATCTGGGTAAGCGGAATATCTTTTGCCATAGGAAACCTCCTGAAAATAAATGAACTATTACTTTATAAATATATTTGAAAAATCCAGATATCGTTTTTATCATAACATTCCAGAGATGCAAAATCAATCATATAGAAAAAACCATTAGAAGTCAAGGAAGTATAGAAAATATCAATTTGACGGCAAATTAGAGTAAGGCGTAAAATGAATAATAGGCAAAATTCTGGTCAAATTTATGGAGGAAAAAATTATGGCAAATATAGTAGTAAATGCAGTTGGCGAGCAGTGTCCGATTCCGGTAGTGAAAGCGACAAAAGCAATCCGCGAAATGAAAGAAGCAGGCGTGATCGAGGTTCATGTTGATAATGAGATCGCTGTGCAGAATCTGACAAAACTGGCAAACAGCAAGAATTTGAAATCTTCCGCTGAAAAGAAAGAAGAGAAATTATATGTTGTAACAATCGCAATGGACGGCGCGATCGAAGAGAGCGGCGCACAGGACGAGTGTATCGCATGTGCACCGGATAAGCGCGGCAATACAGTTGTTGCGATCGCATCCGAGCGTATGGGTCACGGCAATGATGAACTCGGCAAAGTTCTGATGAAAGGTTTCATTTATGCACTTTCTCAGTTAGAAGAACTTCCGAAGACAATCCTTTTCTACAATGGCGGTGCAACCATCACATGTGAAGAGAGCCCGTCTGTTGAAGATCTAAAGAATATGGAAGCACAGGGCGTAGAAATCCTCACATGCGGTACATGTCTGGATTACTATGGCTTAAAGGACAAGCTGGCAGTTGGCAGCGTGACAAATATGTACACAATCGTTGAGAAACTGGCTCAGGCTGACAAGATCATTAAACAGTAAATGAGCATCGGACTGCGAAATGTCCGAATAAATATAACCGGAAGGCGGGAGAAGTCTTATGTATCAGGTAGGAATTGATATCGGTTCCAGCGCAGCAAAGGTTGCGGTTATGGAGAATGGAGCCGTGATCAAAACACTCCTTTTGAACACAGGATTCAACAGCAGAGATACAGCCGACGAGATTTACCAGATGCTGGAAAAAGATGGAATCAGCAAAGAAAATGCAATCTATGTGGCGACCGGCTACGGACGTATTTCCGTACCGTATGCGGATCGCAGCGTGACAGAGATTACCTGTCACGGCAAGGGTGCGTGGTTTTTGTTTGGAAAAAACGGCACTGTTATCGATATCGGTGGACAGGATACCAAAGGCATTGCTTTAAAGAACGGCAGAGTCATGAAATTCATTATGAACGACAAATGTTCCGCCGGAACCGGCAAGTTCCTGGAAGTTATGACCAATCGTCTGGGTCTTACCATGAAAGAGTTATCTGAACTGGCAAGACAGGGTAATCCGATCACAATCAGTTCCATGTGTACCGTATTTGCAGAATCAGAGGTGATCAGTCTGATCGGCAAGGGAACACCGCGCGAGGATATCGCCAACGGTGTTATCGATTCTGTTGTTATGAAGGTGGCTTCACTGATCGCACAGGTACAGGGAGAACAGTATTTCCTGACCGGCGGATTATGTGAAGATGAGTATGTGATCGAACGTCTGACAAAGGTGCTGGGAGCACCGGTCGAGAGTCAGCCGCTGGCGAGATATGCCGGTGCAATCGGAGCGGCTCTGATGGCGGCAGAGGAATAAAGGAGAATTAGAAATGAACAACCATGATTTACCAAAAATGTTTGATGAATTCGTAGATGCAAGAAAGCAGGGTTTCCTTGCAGCGAAGGAATTCAAGGAGAATGGCGGCAGACTGGCAGGATGTCTCTGTTCCTATACACCACAGGAAGTACTGGATGCAGGTAATATTGCAGCAGTCAGCCTTTGCGGAACAAGCAATGAGACAATCGCAGATGCAGAGACTGTTCTTCCAAAGAACCTCTGTCCGCTGATCAAGAGTACATACGGTTTTGCATATTCCGAGAAATGCCCATACACATACTTCTCCGATATCATCATCGGTGAAACAACCTGTGATGGTAAGAAAAAGATGTATGAGCTTTTAAATGAACTGAAAGAAACCTATATTCTTCAGCTTCCGCAGGGCCAGGGCCGTTCCTACGCAGGTGATGTATGGTACGAGGAAGTAAAACTTCTGATCAAGAAGCTGGAAGAGAAGTATGGCATTGAGATTACAGAGCAGCAGTTAAGAGATGCAGTTAAGAGACGTAACCGTCTTAGAAAGGCACGCTGTGAGATGTACAATCTGCAGGCAAACTGCCCGCCGGCTACATATGGAACAGAAATGATGTTGGCACTGCAGAGAGGCGGTTTCACATTTGATGTGGATCAGCAGATTGAGCAGATCGAGGCACTGGTTGAGAAGGCAAAAGCAGCGTATGAAGCTGGTGAGAGACCGGTTCCGAAGTCTGCAAAGAGAATCCTGATCACAGGATGTCCGACCGGTGGTGTGATCCAGAAAGTTGGTATGGTTATTGAGAAGAACGGCGGTGTTATCGTTTGTCTCGATGACTGTGGCGGTGAGCGTACACAGAGCAGAATGATCGATGAGAATGCGGAAGATATCGTACGTGCAATCTCCGATAGCTACCTTGCGATCAACTGTTCCATTATGACACCGAACGATGGTCGTCTTGAGAATACAAAGAAGATGATCGAGAAGTACAAAGTTGACGGTGTTGTTGACGTGGTTCTTCAGGCATGCCATACATTCAACGTAGAGTCCTATAAGACACGTGAGATGGTGGAAGAACTGGGTGTTCCGTATCTGAAATTGGAGACTGATTACTCTACAACAGACAGCGGTCAGATCGAGACACGTATCGCAGCATTTATCGAAATCTTATAATTGAAATTTAGATATTGAATGGTCAAAGGGGGACCGCCGAGGCAGCAGGAGAAGCTGGTTTTCGGCGGTCTCCGCTTTTGGGAGGACTATTCCATGCCTGCTTATTCATTGCAAAGCCTTGCGGAATGTGTTATGATTAAAAAAATGGGGAGGAAATGCCAATGAAAAAAACATCGTTAGTCATCATGGCGGCCGGAATCGGAAGTCGTTTTGGCGGTGGCATCAAACAGCTGGAGCCGGTTGGCCCCAACGGAGAAATTATTATGGACTATTCCATTCATGATGCTTTGGAAGCCGGCTTTGATAAAATTGTATTTATCATCCGCAAGGATTTGGAAAAAGATTTTAAAGAGATTATCGGAAAACGGATCGAGAAGATCGCGCATGTGGAATACGCATTTCAGGAGCTGGAGGATCTTCCGGAAGGTTTTTCTGTTCCGGAAGGAAGAAAGAAGCCTTGGGGAACCGGTCAGGCGATTCTTGCGGCGAAGAGTGTGATTCACGAGCCGTTCCTTGTTATTAATGCGGATGACTATTATGGAAAAGAAGGATTTCGAAGAATCCACGACTATATGGTCAATGAAATGAAAGAGGACGGAGAGCTTCTCGATATGTGTATGGCCGGATTTGTTCTTTCCAATACATTAAGCGAGAATGGAGGCGTAACTCGCGGTGTTTGTACCGTTGATGCGAATGGATGTCTTGAGAAGGTGACCGAGACCTATAATATTTACCTGGACCGCGTGGGTCTGCATGCCAGCACCAACGATGGACATGCTGCTTTGGTACGGCCGGATCAGGTGGTGTCCATGAATATGTTCGGACTCCCGGTTGCGTTCCTGAAAGAACTGGAAAATGGATTCCCGGAATTTCTGGCAAACGTCCCGGAAGGAAATCTGAAGGCTGAATATTTGCTTCCGGTGATCGTTGATCGCTGTATTCGTGAGAAGAAGGCAGCAGTTCGTGTTTTAGATACACCGGATAAATGGTTTGGTGTTACCTATAAGGAAGACAAGCCGGCAGTGGTGACGGCAATTCGCAAGTTGATCAGTGACGGTGTATATCCGGACAAGCTGTTTGGGTAGAAGGTAATAAGTGAACATGCAGCTTCCCGTTTCTTCCTGCATAGTATGATCCTAAAAGGAACTACAGGATAAGGAGCGGGAAGTTTTTTATGGAAATGATTTATCGCGGTTATCCCAGGATGTTAGAGAAATACACAGAGGAATGTGCTCATGAAATAGAGATACAGAATACCTCACATTACATGGGAAAGCCGATTGAGAATACGTCTTGGAATAAACGACAGTTTCGTAGGGAAAATGAGTATTTAAAAGGACTGTATCCGGCTTCAGCTCGCAGAAGTCAGGCGCTGATCGAGGCGTGGTTTGATCGCTATGAGAGACCGGGCAGTCCCTTGTATGACGAGTATCCGGATCGTGAATGGATGTTGAGAGTCCGGGACCGGATATGGAATCAGGCGAAGGAACAGGGTTTGGAACCTTCATTGGAGTTGTTGTATGTACTGCTGATCAGCGAGGTTGGCAGGAGGCGGGCAGCCGGTCGCCTGCAGTAGAGACCGACAGAATGAAACAAGAATAAAATGCCCGCGACGGGCAATCATATACATGAAGTAAGGAAGAAATGGAATGAAAACCGGAAAGAAAATAGCAGTGCTTTTAGCTGTGTTCGTAGCAGCGCTGACAGTATATTTTATGTGGCCTGCGGAGCAGAATGATGAAAATGGAGGCAGTGTAACATATAAGGCGATGAAAGCAGCTTCGTTGCCTGTGATTTATCCTGTTATGCAGGAAAGGATCATGGCACCGTTATTTGGTCATCGTGAGGAAAAAGCTGTTACAGCTGTTCGTGACAGTTTGTTGCTTTTGCCGGAAGATCGAAAACTGCAGGTGCAGATTGATGAGGCGGAAGATATTGTCTCTCTGAGCTATGAGATTCGCAGTCTGGATATGGAAAATCTGGTTGAGAGAACAGAACTGTCGGATTGGAAGAGGGGAGATTCTGAATTGGAAGTGATCCTTCCGATACAGAATCTGATCGCAGAAGACGAGGAGTATCAGCTGGGAATCTGCGCAGAACTGAAAGATGGTTCAGCAGTGTGGTATTATGCCCGTGTTCTTCAGTCAGACATGACTCATGCAATAGAGATGTTGGCATTGGCTGAGGAATATTCCCAGAAGACATTTGGTTATGAATCAGCACAGGATTTGACCGTTTATATGGAAACTTCTCCCACTGCAGATAACAGCAGTTTTGGTGTCGTGACTTTAAAGAACAGTTTTACACAGATGACATGGGGAACACTGGGGGTAGTACGCCTCACAGAGCCGCGTATAACATTAAAAGAGCTGAATGGTGATGTGGCCAATGTACAGCTGGAGTATGAGGTATCCGGAACAGAGGAGGGCAAGGAAAGCGAAATCTATCGCGTGGTTGAAAATTTCACTATGAAATGGGCAACTCAGCGCATTTATATGATGGACTATGAACGTCGAATGAATGAAATGTTTACCGGCAGACGTGAATTGTTTACCGGTAAGAGGATTACATTGGGAATCTCAGACGGTGAAGATTCTTATGCAGTAAAAAGTGCAGACGATCGCTATGTGGCATTTGTGAACAATCGTGAGTTATGGTCCTATGATACGAAGGGGATAGAGGCTGTTCGTGTATTTGCTTTTGGCGGTGCAGATGCAAAGAGCCTGCAGGATCTGCGGGTGAATGAAGACCGACACGGGGTAGAAGTGCTGCAGGTGTCGGAAAATGGTGATATAGACTTTCTTGTTTATGGATATATGAATCGCGGAAGTCGTGAAGGCAGTACCGGTATTTCTTATTATCAGTATGCTGCTGAAGCAGGAATTCTGGAAGAAAAATTTTTCATTCCAGCAGAAAGTCCGTACGAGGAACTAAAGGCGGACCTGGAAAGACTGGCCCATAAAGGCGAAAATGAAATTTTCTACCTATATATGAATCATGCTGTTTATGGTATTGATCTGACAAGCAAGGAATATGTGGTGATCGCATCGGGACTTCAGGAAGGCTGTTTTGCGGTCAGTGCGGATCAATCTCGCCTTGCATGGCAGGAAAACGTGGGAGAGTATGATTCTCATATGCTCCATGTGCTGGATCTTAATACAGGTAGGAAAAACCAGATTGGCAAGGGTGAGTTACAAGCTTATCGTATTCTTGGTTTTGTTGGAAATGATCTGGTCTATGGTACAGGGGATTCCGAAGATTATATCACATCCAACGGACGGACCATGGGATTATATATGAATGCATTGGAGATCACAGACGCCGAGATGAACAGTGCCATGCATTATGAGAAACCGGGATATTATATCAGGGATGTCGTAGTTGAGGAGAGCCGTATCCATATTGCCCGTGTGCGCGAGAAGCACAATGGATTTTTCGAAGAAGTATCAGAGGATACTCTGGTCTGCAATGTGGAAACACTTCCTAGTCGTACAGACGATATCGGATGGTATGCAGACCAGAATAAAGGCCGAGTATATTTTGTGCAGTTGCCTGACAGTATTCCGACAGGAAAGCGGGTGGAAATCTCTTCGCCAAAGAAGATTGCAACGGATAATCAGAATGTGATTTCTCTGGAGACCATTGAAAACAAAGAGACTATAAGTTTTTATGCGTATGGACGCGGAAGATTCCTCGGAAGTTATGAGCACTTTTCTGATGCAGTGCAGGCTGCATATGATTGTATGGGGATTGTGTCAGTTGGACAGTATGAGCCAATTTGGATTCGCGCAAACCGACCTGGAGCATACTTCATACGTGATGTGCAGACCGGTGTTACAGAACTGGAACGAAATCTGGATCGATTTACCGGAAGCAGTGTTCGAGCAGATGAAGTTTTACTCTTGGAAGCTACCGGAACACCATTGAATCAGATACTCTATTTCGTCAGTGAAAATATTCCGGTTCTGGTAAATATCGGTGAAGGCCGTTATCAGTATCTCACTGGTTATGACCAGGGGCATGTTCGCGTTTTCAATCCGTTTACCGGACAGACGGAGACGATTGCTTTTGAGGATGCGGAAGAGCGGTTCGAGAGTTTGGGAAATGACTTTATTTGCTGCATTTCAGAGAATTAGTAGAAAAACCGCACTTTACAAATCGAGAATGTATGTTATAATTTATTAGTCAAAGTTTATAATTTGGGTAATCAGAGCCGTTTTTTAGGTCAATGAGAACGGCATATCAGATATAGAGGTGCAATATGGAACAGTACATTATGAAGGGCGGCAACCCGTTGGTCGGCGAAGTGACCATCAGCGGAGCAAAAAATGCGGCTCTGGGAATTCTGGCAGCAGCGATTATGACTGATGAAGATGTCATTGTTGAAAACCTGCCGGATGTCAGCGATATCAACGCGCTGATTGATGCAATCCGTCACCTGGGTGCGAACGTTGACCGTTTGGATCGTCATACCGTTAAGATTAATGCGAAAGATATTCATGCGGTAACAGTGGAAGATGAACATATGAGAAAGATTCGTGCGTCCTATTATTTTATCGGCGCACTGCTTGGAAAATATAAAAGTGCGGAAGTTCCGCTTCCGGGCGGATGTACAATCGGAAGTCGTCCGATCGATCAGCACTTGAAAGGTTTCCGTGCTCTTGGATCCGATGTTTCAATCGTATCCGGTGCAGTGATCGCACATGCAATTGATCTGATCGGAAGCCATATCTATCTGGATGTGGTGTCTGTCGGAGCAACGATCAATATTATGATGGCAGCGGCAATGGCAGAAGGCGAAACGATCCTGGAAAATGTGGCCAAGGAACCGCATGTTGTTGACGTGGCAAACTTCTTAAATAGTATGGGAGCTAATATCAAAGGCGCCGGTACCGATGTGATTCGTATCAAAGGTGTGAGACGTCTCCACGGAACTACGTACTCCATTATTCCGGATCAGATTGAAGCGGGAACATTTATGTGTGCAGCAGCGATTACTCGCGGTGATATTACTGTAAAGAATGTTATTCCGAAGCATATGGAAGCAATTTCTGCGAAGCTTATTGAAATGGGCTGTGAGATTGTGGAGTTTGATGAGGAAATCCGCGTGGTTGGTAAGCCGCGACAGAGACATATGAATTTCAAAACTCTGCCATATCCGGGATTCCCAACCGATATGCAGCCGCAGATGACCGTAGCGCTGGCGTTGGCAGATGGTACCAGTGTGGTGACAGAGAGTATTTTTGAGAACCGCTTTAAATACGTGGATGAACTTGCACGTATGGGTGCCAATATTCAGGTGGAAGGTTCTGTTGCGATCGTAGAAGGTGTAAAAGGATTTACGGGAGCGCAGGTAATAGCACCGGATCTTCGTGCCGGAGCTGCCCTCGTACTGGCAGGTCTTGCGGCAGACGGTTATACGACTGTCGATGAGATTGGTTTTATTGAACGCGGTTATGAGAACTTTGAAGAAAAGCTTCGCCAGTTAGGTGCCAATATCGAGCGCGTGGATTCTGAAAAACAGGCGCAGAAGTTCAGATTGCGTGTCGGTTAAAGAAAATAGCAGTTTTAGGTGGTTTTTCGCAAATTTCATATTGACAATTGATGGAGAATCCGATATTATACTGTCTGCAACAATTAAATAAAAGTTCGCAAAGCAATATCCCTTATTCAGAGTGATGGAGGTACATAGGACCTGTGAAGTCACGGCAACCCCGGCTAATCGCGTGAGCGAGAGGGCAGGAAGGTGCCAACCTGAGCGAGAAATCGAGCAATAAGAGGATTTGATATAAACTGTTAAATCAAGTCCGCTTAAAGTATGTCAAGCGGACTTTTCTTTTACTCAAAAAGGAGAAAAAATGGAGAAGAGACTTTTTACATCCGAGTCCGTAACAGAGGGACATCCGGATAAAATGTGTGATGCAATTTCTGATGCGATCCTTGATGCTCTTATGGAGAAGGATCCGATGAGCCGTGTTGCATGTGAGACATGCTGTACTACAGGCCTTGTAATGGTAATGGGTGAGATTACTACCAACGCATATGTAGATATTCAGAAAATCGTGCGCGAGACCGTTCGTGAGATCGGTTATGATCGTGCAAAATACGGTTTCGACTGTGATACATGCGGTGTTCTCACTGCAATCGATGAACAGTCTGCAGATATCGCTATGGGTGTAGACAAAGCATTGGAAGCAAAAGAAAATAAGATGTCCGATGATGAGATTGAAGCAATCGGTGCCGGTGACCAGGGTATGATGTTCGGTTTCGCAAGCAATGAGACAGAGGAGCTTATGCCGTACCCGATCGCTCTTGCCCACAAACTTTCCAGACGCTTAACAGAGGTTCGTAAGAACGGTACACTTCCGTACTTAAGACCGGACGGAAAGACTCAGGTTACTGTAGAATATGACGAGAATGGCAAGCCGGTTCGTCTGGATGCAGTGGTACTCTCCACTCAGCACAATGAGGCAGTGACACAGGAACAGATTCATGCTGATGTGAAGAAATATATCTTTGATGAGATTCTTCCGCAGGATATGGTAGATGAGAATACAAAGTTCTTCATCAACCCGACCGGCCGTTTCGTAATTGGCGGACCGCAGGGTGACAGTGGTCTTACAGGCAGAAAGATCATCGTTGACACTTACGGCGGATACGCTCGTCACGGCGGTGGAGAATTCTCCGGTAAGGACTGCACAAAGGTTGACCGTTCCGCAGCGTACGCAGCTCGTTACGTTGCAAAGAATATCGTAGCAGCAGGTCTTGCCGACAAGTGTGAGATTCAGCTTTCCTACGCGATCGGTGTTGCGCAGCCGACATCCATCATGGTTGATACTTTCGGTACAGGTAAACTTACTGATGAAAAGCTGGTGGATATGATTCGCGAGAACTTTGACCTTCGTCCGGCAGGTATCATCAAAATGTTAGACCTTCGCCGTCCGATCTATAAGCAGACAGCTGCTTACGGTCATTTTGGCAGAACTGACGTGGAACTTCCGTGGGAGAAACTGGACAAGGTTGAGACATTGAAGAAGTATTTATAAGATTGATATTTCATTGAGTAAATAAAAGCTATCTATATAGAAATCCCATATTCTGTAAATACGGCTGACTACCTTCGCTTCCATGCGATTTTATCCGCCTGTACGACGATTGCGATAAATGCGCTTGCAATCTTTGTACAGGCGAAAATCTTTGGAAGCTCAGTCGTCCAGCCTATCATTTTCAGAATATGGGATTTTCTAATAGACACTTTCAATCTTACTCAATCAAAATATCA
>JAFSFU010000037.1 GCA_017435025.1 Lachnospiraceae bacterium
CAGGAAATATATCTTGGTGCTTTATGACTTCCAAAACGATGATAGGAGTTTTCTGTCGGATTTAAAAATACGGTCATATCCGAAATTTTATCTAAAATACCTGCGATCAGGTAATCCATCGTATCTGTTCCATCTAATGCTTTTACAGAGATATTGATATGGAAACCGTTTCCTGGTTTATCCTCCAGTGGTTTTGGACTGAAGTCAGCATATAGTCCATTACGTTTTGCGATTGTTTTTACAAGCGTCTGAAACGTCATAGCATTATCTGCAGCAGTCAAAGGCTCAGAATAGCGGAAATCAATCTCATTTTGTCCAGGCCCTTCTTCGTGGTGTGAACTTTCCGGCTGGATACCCATTTGTTCCAGGGCCAGGCAGACCTCACGACGAATGTTTTCTCCTTTGTCTTCCGGAGCAATATCCATATAGCTGGCTTGGTCATATGGGATTTTGGTCGGTTCCCCATTTTGATCCAAATTGAAAAGATAAAATTCTTGTTCAGCACCAAAGAAAAACTGATATCCGGCTTGTTCTGCATCCTGAATTGCTTTCTTTAAGATGGACCGAGTATCACAATCAAAGATTCGTCCATCCGGATAAGTAATATGGCAGAACATTCTTACTACACAACCATGTTCTGGACGCCACGGTAAAGGCATCAGGGTATCTGCTTCCGGATGAAGAAACAGATCGGAATGGTTTTCATCGCCAAAACCGGCGATCGCAGATGCATCAATGGCAATGCCATATTCAAAAGCACGTGGAAGCTCCTGCGGCATAATGGATATGTTTTTCTGCTTGCCAAACACATCACAAAAGGTGAGGTGGATGAATTTGACATCTTCTTCCGTTACATACTGTATGACTTCTTCTTTTGAATACTTCATAAGCATACCTACTTTCTTTTTTGCAAATTTTAATGGTTTTATATCCTGCTTTATTTAAGAAGCTGCTTTTCCTGATAATACTGTTTGGCACCGGTATGAAGAGGGATGGGCAAATCGGTGTACATAAAATCAGCGTTTTCAAGAACTGACATCGCTGGGTGAAGCAGAATTAATTCCGATGTATGTTCATATATAATTTGAGTCAGTTGATAGACAAAATCCTCGTCCATAGACGCATTGACACATAAGAGACATTTAATGCCAAAGCTATCGATCTCTTCCGTTTGGCCGGCATAAGTGTTCGCCGGAATAACATCACGATAATAAAACGTATTTTCTGCCAATATGGTATTCAGCTCCTCGTCGGTGTACCGCAAAAGAGTACATGGCGTTGAATCTGCTAATGCTGTGAGACCGGAGATTGGGATGCCGGCAAAGCCGTGAATTGCCTGTAAGTTCCCACGTTTTACTTCAGAAGCACCAGAACCGATTCCGCAGGCAGTGAAAGAGGTATTGTCACCGGAGATTCCCATAGACTGCAATGCAATTCTGGCTGATAATTCGGTTGTCGAATTTTGCGGTCCAATACCGATACTGGAACCTGCCAGATCGTGGACATAGGTGAAACCGGAATCAGAAAGTGCCATCCAGTTGGAAATACTCGGATATAAGGCTGCAATGCATCGCAAACTCTCTGCAGGGTTCTCAGAAAATTCATCCAACCCATGAAGTGCAGCATATGCAATATCACCGCTGACTAAACCGAGATCGATTTCTTCATTGGCAAGAGAATCTACGTTAGAAGCCGAACCATTGGAGGCGCTTAAATTTACATTGATCTGGAGATCGGAACTGCTGATGATTTGGGCAATTGCTTTTCCAACTGGGTACATGGTTCCTCCGCTGTCAGCAGTACCGATTGTGAGAGCAGTCAGATCGTTTGCCGGATTTCCATAGCTCTCAGATGGAAACGCTGTGCAGCCGTTAAGGAATAAGCAAATGGCAATCCATAATACAAGTCGTGGACATCGTTTGTTTCTCATAAATGTTACCTCTTATTAGCTTTCGCGAGACTGTATTTAATGGAAGGCCGCCCTCCGGTCTTGTAATCTACAATACTGACGCACTCATGGATGTCAACCAGATAATTCAGATAGCGGCGGACTGTAATTCGGGAAAGTTCCATTTGTTCTGCAACTTGCTCACTGGCGAAAAATGTATCCGGGTTCGAAGCTAAAAATGAATGAATTTTTTGCAAGGTTACATCATTGAGTCCTTTTGACGGCCTGAAAGACGGTTCCGGGTTGATACCGGTTCGACTAAAAAGCTGGTCAAGAGCGTACTGATTTAGGGCCTCGTGTGCTTTCGTGAGATACATTCGCTTTTCATGGAAACGGTTTAAGGCCAGTTTGAAGCGTTGATATTCAAATGGCTTAACAAGATAATCCATGACACCACGGGTGAAAAGAGACTGAACGATATCCGTATCGTTTGCTGAAGTTACCATGATAATAGCAGGAGCCTTACCCAGAGAGTGAAGATGGTCAATAAACTCCGAACCATTCATAGATGGGGTATAGTAATCTAAAATGATCAGGTCTGTGTCATGTGTTTTTAAATATTCCAATGCATCAGCCCCGCTTTTAAATATCCGGTCTACCCGGAATGGAGAAGTCACTTCTACGTATTGACGGTTAATCGATGCGACCATAGGGTCATCCTCAATAATAATCACTCGATACATTATGCAAGCTCCTTTCGTGTGAAAGTAACGGTGAAGATTGTTCCTTCCTCTTCCTCTGTATCTATTTCAATTTCACCGCCATATAAATCCAATGCCTGTTTGATCAGAAAAAGTCCGGTTCCGCGGTTATTGCCTTTTGTTGACACACCTTTTTCGAATAGAATGGGAAGAAGTGTATTTGAAATTCCGCGCCCGGTATCTTCGCAGGAGATGATCGTGCATTCCTGGGTCATATAGATGCCAAGTGAAATCTCTTTTATTTTGTTTTGTGAAAGAGCCAGTTCTTCAATGGCATTTTCAAGGAGGTTTCCAATAACCGTGATATAGACATCTACAGGAACCAGAAGATATTTGCTCATGCAACGGCTGTCAGGTGTGATGTTTAAGACGATACCAAGTTCTGCTGCATGCATCATTTTACCGATGACCAGTGCGCAGATCTGGGACACGCGGAGACAGTCAGCAGTCTGGCGGATGGCCTGACTGGACACAAGGTTACTGTTTGTGATGAATGTGATCGCTTTTTCCGTCTCACCGGTCTGAAGATAACCGAGGATGACATGGAGCTTGTTTAAAAATTCATGATTCAGATCTCGAAGCGTATCCAACATGGATTTTGCACCCGAAAGTTCATCCGAGAGTTTTTCGATTTCTGAACGGTCATTAAATATCGTAAGAACTCCCTGAACATTTGGGGCAGCACCAATCGGAATCTCGCTGTATATAAGCGATTTGTTTTTCAGCTGACAGTCTTTATGGGATACAGCGATTCCGGAATCTATAATCTGTGCAGCAGAGGTAATGGAAAACAAATCGGAAATAGGGGAGCCGATTATATCATGGTTTTCCTGTAAAAGATTTTTTGCTGCCTGATTGGCAAAGATAATAGAGCCGTTGTGGTCTGAAGCAACAATTCCTTCTTCCATGACATTCAGTACGGTATCCTGTTTTAGGTATAACTCCAAAAGCTCCTTAGGGTGATGACCCATTAGTGAGGACCTCAGCATATGTACAATGATTCGGGAAATAAAAACACTGGTTGCCAGCATGAGGATCAGTATGAAAAAATAGGCCGGAAACAGAGCTTTTGCCTGATCTGAAATATATGTGGTAAAGACAGAGACCATTGCAAAGCCGATAATCGTACCGTTCTGATCTTTTACAGCATGAAATGCACGACGCTGGGTACCTTGAGTTCCAACTCCGGTTGTAATATAGGGAGCACTTCCGTTCAAGATTGCCTGTTCCTCTCCGTTTAGCAGGGATTCTCCGATTTTCTGCCGGTCAGTATGATAAAAGCGGAGCCCTTCTGCATTATAAACATCTATGACGTTTAAATCGGAAAATGAATGGTATACAGAATCAATTTCTTTACGGGCTTCTTCAGTAGGATAGCCAAGTTCCAACATATTTGCCACTTGCTCCATTGATGTAATATACGCTGCAATACTGCTGATTGATTTATCAATTTCCCGCCTTTGTTTTGTGATGTTGAAAGAAAGTGTGATAGTCAGTGAAAGAAACAAAAGCAGGGCAGAGAATGTCAGGAAGCTAAAAAAAAGTTGTTTTTCCAGTGATAATGTCCGGAATTTTGAAGTCATCTGAAACCTCTCAATCGTATAAGAATCACGTTAAGTATAATGATGATTGCCAAAAAAATCAATGCAAAATGTTAAATAAATATTAAAAAAATCGGGAAAAGCAGAAAGGGGAGGGCTGCTTTTCCCGACAAGATATATTAAAAGGGGGATTCAATCTGTATGGAATTGTGTGATTTATAGGAGCCCCTGAGCGATGTTCAGGAAAGCTGTAATTGCCACGGCATTTGTTAAATTGCTGATAAAACCACCGATCAAAGGCACAACAAAGAATGCAAGTTTGGAATAATGGTACTGTTCGCATAC
>JAFSFU010000292.1 GCA_017435025.1 Lachnospiraceae bacterium
GGCTGACTACCTTCGCTTCCATGCGATTTTATCCGCCTGTACGACGATTGCGATAAATGCGTTTGCAATCTTTGTACAGGCGAAAATCTTTGGAAGTTCAGTCGTCCAGCCTATCATTTTCAGAATATGGGATTTTCTAATAGACACTTTCAATCTTACTCAATAAAAATATCAAAATAAAACTTAAAGCATGCTGGAAGTATCTATATGAAATTTTTATATCAATGGATACTATAGAACTTGAAAAAATGAGAATCAAGGGTGGTAAAGTATCTCATGAAAAAAATAAAGATATCAGATACCGCAAAATGTTCGTTTCGGGTATCGTAGAATCCGATTCTCATGCATAGATACTTTGAAACCAATTTAACTGGGAAAAACACATTCAAGTATCTCGCAAATAAAAAAATCTCTATAGATACCAACAGAACTGAACATTCTCTTAACAAGCCCATGCTATTTGTAAGAATCTTTGATTCAGTATTATAAAGCAAAAACGGTGTAACGAAGCTTTGTACACCGTTTTTTGTTATATAATTACTCAATAAAATATCAATTCTACTTATGTTCCTTCAGCCACTCGATCGCACACTGTACATAGACAGCTACGCCGTACGGGAGTGCATCTTCGCTGTAAAGAACTTTCGGGTTATGGTTGGAGATTCGAAGACTCTTATCTTCAACACCGCCGCCTAACCAGAAAATCTGGCTTGGTACTTTCTGACCAAAGTATGCGAAGTCTTCGGAGCCGGTTGCGCGCTCTTTTTTCGGAATCATATTTTCAGCACCGACCACATCAGTCGCGTAACGAACTACGTCATCTGTGAATTCCGGGTCACAGTACATGGCCGGGGAGGAGAATAACCAGGTGACTTCGGCATCGCCGCCGTAGATCTTAGCAGTTCCCTTTGATACTTCTTCCACTCTGCGAACCAGGGTGTCGGTGAGGCCGGCGTTGAAACCGCGGATCGTGCCGAGAAGATGACCTTCACTCGGAATTACGTTGGTGGCACCTTCGCCAAATATCATAGAGCCAACTGTCAATGTACATTGTTCAGCCGGATTGACTTCACGGGCGAGGAGTTCCTGGAGTGCCATATAGATATGTACACCAATGTTGATGGGGGAAATGCCGGTATGCGGAGCGGCTCCGTGGCAGCCTTTGCCTTTTACGAGGATATCGAAACCGTCTGCAGATCCCATAGTCAGACCTTTTCCAAAGTCCAGGGTAGCTACGTCAGCGTGAGGACCGATATGGATGGCAAATGCAGCATCCACATGCGGGTTTTCGAGGACACCGGCTTCGATCATGGCTTTTGCACCGCCAAAGGTCTCTTCATTTGGCTGGAAGCAGATCTTTACGGTACCTTCAATTTCATCTTCATGCTCTTTTAAGAGTTTTGCAGCGCCTAATAACATGGACATATGGAAATCGTGTCCGCAGGCATGCATTGCTCCCGGATTTTCAGAGGAGAACGGGAGACCGGTCTCTTCCGGCATCGGCAGTGCGTCCATATCACCGCGGATCAAGATACATTTGCCCGGTTTCTTACCGCCGGCAATGGCTACCAGACCGCACTGACAGATTTCCTGCACTTCGTAACCCATTTCTTCCAGCTCTTTACGGACATATTTTGCTGTTTCAAAAAGTTCATCGCGAACTTCCGGATGACGATGGAAATGGCGTCTGTTTTCTACCAGCTTTGGAATCATTTCATTGGCTTCTGCCAGATATTTATTCATAAATAGGACCTCCTGTTTTTTATCAAAAACGAATTATCTGTTCAACAAATCTATTATAACAGAAAAAATAAATTGTGGTATGGTTTTATTGTAAATTGTAAAATAGATTGGTTGCCGAAGTGGGGAAATTGTAATACAATAGAACGTAACAACGACATAATTTTTGAACAGGAGAATGTGATATGAGATTTATCGAAGATTTGAGCCGGTTTTATGGAACCGGAGAACGAAATACAGCAGGACAGACACTGGAAGAATATTTGGATGGATATGATCCGAGACGTTTTGATCTTCCAAGCAATACGACCGATATGATTGTGGTTCGCTGTAAGGAGGAGTTGAAATCATGGGAGCAGGAACTGGAGGTGCTTTTGATCAAGCGCGGAAATCATCCGGGTATCGGTATGTGGGCAACACAGGGCGGCTTTGTTGAGATGCGCGAAAATCTGTTTGAGGGAGCCGCGAGAGAATTAGAGGAAGAGACCGGTGTTAAAGATCTTCCGCTGATGCAGCTTACCACCTGGGGCGATTATGACCGTGATCCGAGATGGAGAGTGATTACAACATCCTATCTTGCACTGGTGGAGGGGGATATCCCTGTGAAAGCCGGAGACGATGCTGCAGATGCAGTATGGTTCCGTGTAAAATTGGAAGCAGAGACCTTGGATGAGAAACGAGAAGTTTGGTCTTTAACCCTGGATAATGAAGAACGGGAATTAACAGTAGGGGCCAAGGTCGAAATTACGAAAAGCGGCCATCGCTTATTGAAACAGGAGCATTACCGTTTGCTGGAGACAAATATGATCGCAGCGGACCATGGCTGTCTTTTGGTGCAGGCATTTTTATATCTGAAAGGACGCTTGGAGCAGCAGTAGGAAACGACAGAAAGGAATTTGAATGGCAAAAAGCAGATTGAAAAAGTTTTTGAAGGAAGCAGATGGCGTATTGCGACAGAAGCCTAAGGTTGCGGCGGTGTATCTGACCCTGCGACTGGCTGTGATCCTTGTGATGATTGCCCAGTTTTTTAATGGAAACTTTGAGAATGTCTTTCTCTGTGTGCTGACACTGGTGCTGCTTCTAATGCCGACGATCCTGGAGCGAAAATTGAAAGTGGATTTTCCGGATACGTTGGAAATTATCATTATGTTTTTCATTTTTGCAGCGGAAATTCTGGGAGAGATTCAGGCATATTATATGCGTTTCCCCCATTGGGATCTGATCTTACATACATTGAATGGATTCTTATGTGCGGCCATCGGATTCAGCCTAGTGGATATGTTTGATCGAAGTGAGAAATTCTCTTTGGAACTGTCACCGGTATTTATGTCGATCGTTGCATTCTGTTTTTCTATGACCGTCGGTGTCCTGTGGGAGTTCTTTGAATATTGCATGGATTACTTTTTCCTATTGGATATGCAAAAGGATACCGTTGTCAATATGATCTCAACCGTTGCCCTGGATCCAACAGGAGGAAACCGGGCAGTGATCGTGAAAGACATTCGCGACATGATTCTTGTGACCGGAAATGGCGAACAGATGGCACTGGGACTTGGCGGATATCTGGATATGGGACTTCATGATACGATGGAGGATCTGGCAGTCAATTTTATCGGTGCAGTTGTGTTTTCAACCATCGGGTATTTTTATGTAAAAAGCCGTGGAAACGGCAAATTTGCTAAGCGGTTTATTCCGCAGATTCTGGATGACGAAATGGAAGATGAAACAGGAAATGAGTTGGAGAATTAAAATAAAGTGAGGTACAAGTATGGAACGCTGGGGATTTTATTTATCAGGCATCAAATTTGGTATTTTGGAGATACAGGAAAATGTGATCACACATCAAATGCTCAATGTGATGACCGACGCGTATGATCCTTCTGAGGAATTGCGTGCGGAAGATAATCGTTACCAGGTTATGGGCAAAATGAATGTTTTTGAGGCACTGACCCGTTTACCGGAATATGAGAACGGGATTGCGCAAGGCAGCGATCGTTTTGAAACATGCCATGGAGAAATCTTTACGAAGCGCTGTAATGGGGAATATGTGCAGAGAATTGTCAAGTTCCCGAAGGATTTGATGGCAGAGAACGGAAAGATTTTTGCAGTTCTTACTACCTATCGTGATCAGTGTGCGGTGCTGGTAAAAGAGGGATATGAGAATCGCACAATTCTTTCTGTATGGAATGAAAAATACAAAGATCCATTGTATGCAATGAAGCCGATGGAGACTTATATGGTGCCGATGCGGGATGGGGTGCGCCTTGCAACCGATGTGTATCTTCCGAATTGCGACCATAAAGTTCCGACTGTTCTGATCCGTACGCCGTACGGAAAACATGTTGGCGCTTCCATGTATTTTAAATTTGTTCAGCGCGGTTATGCAGTTGTGATCCAGGATGTACGCGGACGCGATGACAGTGAGGGTGCCTGGCTTCCGAACACCTGTGAGACAGAAGACGGTGACGATACACTCAACTGGATCGCTGCACAGGAATGGAGTGACGGCGGTGTCGGTATGACCGGCGGTTCTTATCTGGGATATGTTCAGTGGGCCGCGGCAGCCAGTGGAAATCCGCATCTGAAGGCGATGCTCAGCAGTGTGACTGCAGGAAGCGCGTTTGTGGATCTTCCGCGACGCGGTGGATGCTATTGCTCCGGTATGATGGCATGGGCGTTCATGGTTTCCGGTCAGCGATCTGAGGCAGAATTGATGGATCGCGACGACTGGGATGAGGTGCTTGATATCCGTCCGCTTCAGGATATGGCTCCAAAGGCGATCAACAGAGAGATTCCGTTCATCAATACTTATCTGGATCATATGGATTATGATGATTTCTGGTATCAGGGAGACTGGAAAGCGCGCATGGGCGAAAACCGTGTGCCGGCGCTGATCATGTCCGGCTGGTTTGATGACAACGGTATGGGAACCACGGAGGCTCTGGATGTATGTGAGGACTACGAGGAGAAGAAAGTAATCCTTGGTCCGTGGATCCACAGCGGCAATGCTCATTACGATGTGCACGGCCTGGAACTCGGCATGAATGCCCTTCGCTATGATATGGACCTGATCTGCCTGGATTGGCTGGAGCATTACCTCAAAGGCGTGGATAACGGAATCGAGAAGACTCCGAAGGTGGAGTATTACACCATGGGTTCTAATGAGTGGAAGACGGCTTCCAACTGGCCGGTGCCGGAGACAAAGGAACTGGTGCTTTATCTGGACGGCAAGGCAGACAATGATGCAGTGAAGAATGAAGGAATTCTTTCTGTAAGTGCTCCGAAATGTGAACAGGCCGATACCTTCCTTTACGATCCGGAAAATCCGTCTACGCATATTATCGACATGTCCGAGAATGAAATCGAAGTTCCGGAAGACTATACCGAGGAAGAGAAGCGAGATGACATGCTTTGCTATACAACGGAGGTATTGAAAGAGGATTTAACGATCACAGGTGATGCCTGGGCAGAGATCTACCTGTCATCCGATTGCGAAGATACGGATCTCGTGGTTCGTATTACGGATGTGGAAGAGAATGGAAGATCCATGAAGCTGGCCGATGGTCTGATCTGCGTGCGTTACCGCAATGGTTTTGACAAGCCGGAGTTTATGGAAGAAGGAAAGGTATATCCGGTGAAGATCCGCACTACAAAACTCTCCCATACATTCAAGGCTGGACACAAGCTCCGCGTGACGGTTACTTCCAGTGCCAAGAACTTTATTTTCCCGAACAGCAACACAAGAGACGGATTTAACAGTGTAACCGTAAAGAAGGCAAACAACAGCGTTCACCGCGGCGGTGCATATGCATCAAAGGTGACTCTGCGTATGGAATAAAGTTTTATATTGTTATATGAAGGAGGATACAAGAATGGATTATCAGGTATCAGAGAAGATTCAGGAAAAGCTGGATGCTTTGACAGCGAATGAGGCAGTGCAGAAGGCATTAAAGTTTATGGAACATGATCATGATACGATCGTGGATAAGCAGATTGAGCTGACCTTAATTCCGTCCCCGACCGGACAGGAAGAAAAGAAGGCGGCGAGAATGCTGGAAATGTTAAAGGCAGAAGGTTTGGAGGACTGCCATATTGATGAGTACGGCAACTGTGTCGGTATTCGCAAAGGTACCGGAGGCGGTAAAACTGTGATCTTAGAAGGTCATCTGGATACGGTATTTCCGATTGACACAAAACTTGAGATCGTGAGAGATGGGGAATATATCAAATGTCCTGGCATCACCGATGATACAAGAGGATGCGCGGTGGTGATCGCTACGGTTCGTGCACTGAATGCAGCCGGCATCCAGACAAAAGGAGATATTCATTTTGTGGGCACCGTTCAGGAGGAAGGTACCGGCGCATTAAAAGGTATGAAGTATTACTGTGATCATCATCCGGAACTGGATGCAAGTCTTTCCGTTGATGGACCATTCATCTCCTGTGTTACATACGAGGCAACCGGAATTCAGACATACGAAGTAACATTCCACGGTATCGGCGGTCATGCATGCGGCATGTTCGGCAAGGTGGCGAATCCGATCCATGCAGCCGGCAGAGCAATCGCAAAGATTTCTGAGTTCCAGGTGCCGAAGGAGCCGATGACCACATTTGCGATCACAAACCTGGAGGCAGGAAGCTACGAAGCTGTGCACTCCATCGTACCGGCAGCGACCATCCGCTTTAATTTCCGTTCGAATGATCAGGGAGAACTGGAAAAACTCCGCGACCGTATTTTTGCGGCAATTGAGGAGGCATGTAAAGAGGAGACTGACCGTTGGGGCATGGATACGATCACATACACCGTGAAACATATCTGTGATGTAAATGCAGGGCATCAGGATGCTCATGAACCGATCGTTGAGGCAACGGTTGCGACTGCAAGATACCTTGGAACAGAGCCGGAACTTGGTGAGGGCGGTTCCACAAACTGTAACCGCGCTCTGGAAGCGGGACTTCCGGCTGTTTGTCTTGGCATGGGTGATGATTATGATTCCAAATGTCATACACTGGAGGAGTGCTTCAAACCGGAAGGTGCTTATAAAGGAGCGCAGCAGGCATTGCTGATGACACTTCTCTGTGCCGGATGCGATATGGCAGAGACAATTATCGAATAAAAATGGACCAAGCGTTCATAATAAAAAACGAGCAGATTCTTTCGTGGAATCTGCTCGTTTATCGTTTAAGCGTATCGCTGTTTTGTTACATGTCATGGCCATGAAAATCACAGTCTCCGTCACCATCCATATCCATGTGCATCATCCCCATTTCATCGGCATAGAACTCTTTGCCGACTACGTTGCGGCTGTGACGACTTTCTTCTACGGCCTTGGAAAGGAGATTTCGTACCTCCAGCGGCTTCTTGATATTTTTTAAAACCAGTTCCGGGGTGGAATCTGCTATTGCTTTTACAATAATGTCACCGGTGCCGAAGATCTTGCCGGCCAGTGACTGATGGAAGGTCAGATCTACAATACGATACAATAAGGTTTCATTGATCGTTGTACTGAGAAGACCTTCTTTGATCATAAGACGATCATTTTCGATATAATATTTTGTGAAGCTGAACGGAAACCACATGAAATGTTTACGGTCTGACCATAAATATGTATTTGTATTGCTCATAGAGCCACCTCCCTAAAATGGTATGTTTAGTTTTAGTATATGCGAATACAGAGAAGCTGTCAAATATAAAAGGTAGACAGTATAAGGATTTTTATGCTATGATAATGACATGTAAAGAACATACATTCGATTTTGCAAAGAAGGAGGGGACGTTATGGAACGCAATGGTATTCAGCGGAAAACGTATATATCCATTGATCTGAAATCGTTCTATGCATCGACAGAATGTCGGGAGAGAGAATTGGATCCGCTAACGACAAATCTGGTTGTTGCCGATGCCAGCCGAACAGAAAAGACCATCTGTCTGGCAGTTACCCCTGCTCTGAAGCGTTATGGAATCCCCGGACGTGCCCGGTTGTTTGAAGTGGTACAAAAGGTAAAAGAGGCCAATGCGGTAAGGAAGAGAAAAGCCCCTGGCGGTGTTTTTCGGGGGAAATCCTGTGATATTCGAGAATTGGATGCGGATCCGTCTCTGGAAATTGATTATCTGATCGCGCCGCCGAGAATGGCACTCTATATGAAATACAGTACAGAGATTTACCATATCTATCTGCGATATATCGCACCGGAAGATATTCATGTGTACAGCATTGACGAGGTTATGATATCAGCGGCGGCTTATCTGGACACGTATCGATTGACTGCACGAGAACTGGCAATGAAGATGATTCTGGAGGTGCAAAAGGAGACCGGAATCACTGCCACTGCCGGTGTAGGAAGCAATCTGTATCTCAGTAAGATCGCAATGGATATTGTGGCGAAGCATATCGAGCCGGATGAAAATGGTGTGCGGATCGCAGAGCTGGACGAGATGAGTTATCGCAGACTTCTTTGGGGGCATCGTCCACTGACCGATTTCTGGCGGGTGGGACGCGGATATGCGAAGAAGCTGGAGGCGCACGGAATCTATACAATGGGAGATGTGGCAAGATGTTCCCTTGGAGGTCCACCCGATTATTATAATGAAGATCTGCTCTACAAAATGTTTGGAATCAACGCGGAATTGCTGATCGACCATGCCTGGGGATATGAACCGTGTACGATTGCTGATATTAAGGCGTATAAACCGGAAAACAACAGTGTGGGAGCGGGTCAGGTATTGACATGTCCGTATGAGTGGGATAAAGCACGGATCGTGGTGCAGGAAATGGCTGACGGACTGGCATTGGATCTGGTAAGTAAAAGACTGGTGACGGATCAGATGATCCTGACAGTAGGATATGATATTGAGAATCTGACTGACCCGGAACGGAGAAAGTGCTATCGGGGTGAAGTGACGGTCGATATGTACGGACGTCGGATTCCGAAACATGCCCATGGAACGATTCATCTGGACAGGCAGACGTCTTCTGCAAAGCTGATTACGAAAGCGGTTATGGAACTTTATGACCGTATTGTGGATCAGAATCTGCTGATCCGGCGATTGAATCTGGTGGCAGGGAAAGTGGCTGCTGAAACAGATATGGTTGTGGCCGAGGAAACCTACGAGCAGCTGGATCTGTTTACTGATTATGCTGCCTTAAAAGAGAAGCAGGAGGCAGAGAAGACTGCATTGGAGAGAGAACGAAAAATGCAGGAAGCAATGCTGGATATAAAAAAGAAATTCGGAAAGAATGCAATTTTAAAAGGAATGAGTCTGGAAGAAGGGGCGACTGCTATGGAACGCAATCGCCAGATTGGTGGTCATAAAGCGTAGAAACGTGTGAGTGTTACAGAAAACAAGGTGGTGAGCAGAGTGGCATTAAAAGAACAATTTGGTGTATATGACGATATCATTCATCTTCCGCATCCTGTTTCAAAATCCAGACCCCGTATGTCGATGCATGACCGAGCAGCACAGTTCAGTCCGTTTGCTGCATTGACGGGCTATGATGCGGCGATCAAAGAGACTGCAAGATGGACCGATGCGCAGGCAGATCTGGATGAAAATTATAAATCCGGTCTGGATGAAAAACTGATGTACATCCTTTCACGAATAGAAGAGCGGCCGACGGTTATGATCACGTATTTTGTAAAAGATGAGAAAAAGGACGGCGGTTCTTACCGGTCAGCGGAAGGTACGATCCGTAAGGTGGATTTTTATGAACGTGTGATCGTGATGGAGGATCGAGAGAGAATTCCCTTGAAAGATATTGTTGAAATAGATAGTGCAATTTTGAGGGAAAAGTATTAGAATAATAAGCAAAGAGCAGCGGAGGGAAAACAATGTTTGGGACAATGTACTATGTGGTAGAGAATATTGATGGCGATTACGCTCACTTGAGAAGAACTGATACCAGCGAGACCGATTTAAAGCTCGTAGCGCGTGCACTTCTTCCGGAGGGGATTTCAGAGGGGACTAAGCTGAAATATGAAATGCTTCAGTACGAGATTTTCGAATAAGCGGATGGTTTGATACAGAAAGGCAAGGAGTTATGAGCAGTACGGGATTTTATACACCGCAGCAGATCACGGAAAATATGATCAATGCCGGTGTTGCAAAAACAAAGATTCCTTTTGGTCGCATGGTTCTTCTTGGTATTTTTGCAGGCATGTTCGTTGCCTGCGGTGCGTCTTCCA
>JAFSFU010000293.1 GCA_017435025.1 Lachnospiraceae bacterium
TGGCTTATTATCAATCGGACAACTATGAAAAGCTGGACGAGGAAAATGACAAGAATGTTCTGGCGAGGATCGTGGTCAATAAGAGCATCGATCATTACCGCAAGAACAGACGGGGCACAGAAATGCTGGTGGAAAACGGAGAGGAAATGATGTATGCGGCCACCGCCAGTTCGTCCACCGAGCCTGAAGGAAATTTAATCTTGCAAGAGAATCGTCGCCGTACCCGTCAGATATTTGAAAGTATGAAACCAAACTGGCGTGATGCGGCGACGATGTATTTTCTGCAAGGAATGACGTACGCAGAAATAAGCAAGGCTCTTGAGGTTTCGGAAACAGTTTGCCGAAAACGTATCTCAAGAGCCAGGGATTACCTGCGGAATGAATTGAGCGAAGTGTGGAATATTAGTTATCAGAATACTCCTTGATCAACTGCATAATTGTTTCAACTGCGTTGTTCAGATGGCTTTTTTCCATTGCTTCGATATATTTATGTCTGTTTTCATAGGTAGAAGTAATTGCATCCAACAGAGTTCTGTCGTTGACGGATTCTTCTTCAAGAACCGTTGAGAAGCCCTGTTTTTCAAATGAATTCGCATTTAAGATCTGGTCGCCGCGGCTTGCAGCAGCAGACAATGGAATTAAAACATTCGGTTTTCTCAGTGCAAGGATCTCGCAAATAGAATTGGCGCCTGCACGGGAAACAATGATATTGGCAGCCGCAAATAAATGTTTTAACGGACTGTCAACATATTCATACTGTACGTAGCCCGGAGTACCGATGAGAGATTCATCGATGTTTCCTTTACCACAGATATGAATCACCTGGAATTCTTCCAGAAGTTTAGGAAGAACGCTGCGGATCGCACCATTTACTTTGACGGAACCAAGACTTCCTCCGATTACAAGGATGATTGGTTTTGCCGCAGAAAGATGAGTGTACTGCAGTCCGGCGAGACGATCGCCGGTGAGAAGTTCCGCACGGATTGGGGATCCTGAAAGAACAGCTTTATCTTCAGGGAGGTATTTTAAAGTTTCGGGGAAGTTACAACACACCTTTTTTGCAGAAGGGATGCATAACTTATTAGCAAGACCCGGAGTCATATCGGATTCGTGAATAATGGTTGGAATGCGGTAATGCTTCGCAGCCAATACAACAGGAACGGCAACAAAGCCGCCCTTGGAGAAAACGACATCCGGCTTGTATTTTTTCATTAACTTGCGAGCTTCGAAGCAGCCTTTTAATACGCGAAGCGGGTCTGTGAAGTTTTTCAGATCAAAATACCGACGCAGTTTTCCGGATGAGATACCATCGTACGGAATTCCTGCATTTTCAATCAACTTGCGTTCGATACCGTTGTAAGAACCAATGTAGTGAACATCATAACCAGCCTCTTTCAAAGATGGAAGAAGGGCAAGGTTGGGGGTAACATGACCGGCAGTTCCGCCGCCGGTAAGAATAATGGTTTTCATAAATCATTTGCCTCCATGGATTTCATAAAATTACACGGACTAATTTAATAGTAACGTTTGGGGGAGAAAAGTCAACCCCAAAAAACGAAATGATCAGAAAGAAAAGAGGTGTTAGAGTCGTGACGGATAAAGATAGATACGTGGACGAAACCCTTAAAAAGCAAATACAGGATGCCTATGGTGCCAGTGACGAGCAGTTAAAGGCCCGTATGGATCGAATTGAAAGAACTCTCACTGACGATGAATTCGCAGGCGCCGAGGACCGCATTATGGCGAAGCTGATGGCAAGAATCGGTGCACCGGAGCGGAAGGAAGAGACAGTGAAAACAGTAACGGAAGTTGTGGCAGAAGCTGCAGAGAAAATCACAGAGGAAGTAACCGAGGAGACTTCTGGAGTTTATGAGGTTGTGGCTGAGGTTGAGACGGAGACTCCGATCGAGATTCCAGAAAACGGTGGAGTACTTTCCGAGAGTGCTGAGATTGTTTCAGAGGTTGAGGAAGAGACTTCGGCAATAGTTGTGGCAGGTGAAGAGAAAGTCGTCCGTTTCGGTAGAAAGAAGGTTATTCTTGTGGCGGCACTGGCGGCGGCCTTTATTGGAACGTTAGCTGTGACGACAATTGGTGAGAATAATTATTTCTTTAGGGAGGATGAACGAAGAGTAGAGACAATATTTGATATTGGTAAGAATATTTCAGATGTGAGTAGTTTGGAAGAAGCTTATGTTGAAATAAAAAACCAATTAAATAATCCTATATTTGCTTTGGGGCATTTGCCAGAGGATATGAAGTTTGAATCTCTTACTTTCGATGGTAATAAAGCGATTATAAAATTGGTATATAAAGAGAATAATATTTATTTTATACAATGGCTACGTGATATTGAGGCATCAATTGGACTGAACTCAGATCGTGGAAAATGGGGGACTATTTATAATAAATGGTTAGAGACAGAAATTGTCTATGAGGGAAACAAGTTATCTCAAGGACATATAGAGGCAGAGGCTCAGTTTGAATCTGAAGGTATGGTAGGATGGATATTTGGAAAAATGGATATAAATGAGTTTGAAGAAATGCTAAAAAATATTTATTTTTATTAAAAAGTGGTCACAAATTGTTTTTTTTTACGTTTCTATTTATATATCAAAAATAGAAATGGAGGAACTTATAATGAAAAGAATTAAACAATTTGTGACGATGATGATTTGCTTTAGCTTACTCATGAGTTTTCCGGGATATGCATCAACATTAGAATGGGAAAACGTGCCAGGAAACCATTATGAGAGCGTAATATTGCCGCCGAATGTATTAAATTCAAAAAATGCATACCGAACGGTGGCAAGGGGGGATTTTTTATCCGCAGGAGCTGTGGAGATAGGAAATCTGCAAAATGGAAGCCTTAAAATTAATATTGATACGTATGCACATCATAATGTAGATAGTATTTTCCACACAGTGTTTTTAGACCAATGGGATGAGGATGACCAGGATTGGTATCAGGTTGGAAGATGGGATTTTACAGTAGATAAGGAAGAGGTAGAAAATCAGCAATTAAGCGAATTGCTTACGATTTTTACAGTTACTGGCTATGAAACTGGAAAATACTACCGTCTTCGTGGCCTCCATGGTGTCGAGTACAATGACGAAATCGAAGCTACCGCTACCGAGACCAATGGTGTCCTTCTTACGGACCGATCCTAGTATATAATTTTTCAAGTTATATAAAAAATACTAGGAGAGGGGCTGGTCTATGGAGGGGAGTAGTTCGTTTACCAACCTAAACTAATAAGCAGATACTATAATTGTTTATCAGTACATGAACTGAGAAAAACGCCGGCTGACGGGTTCGTCAGTCGGCGTTTTTTCATGCTATTTTATAAGATGTTGTTTCCGAACTTATTTCTGCTGCTCTTTGTAAGCTTTCAGTGCTCTTGCTAACTGGTCCGGGCAGGAAGTCTGGCGGGCACCGCATTTGATACCTTCGACTCTTTTGATTACTTCATCAATGTCCATGCCTTCAACAAGAGCGGAGATACCTTTCAGGTTGCCGTTGCAGCCGCCGTTGAAGCTTACGTGTGTTAATTTGTTGTCTACTACATCAAAGTAGATTTCACGGGAACATGTTCCGAATGTCTGATATGCCATCATAGCTGGGATCCTCCATTGTATTTAAAAAGATTTCATGGGATGTCTGCTACCGATTATACCTATTGCCGCGGTCAGTTGTCAAGATTGGAGACGGATGGAATCCATAGAATAAATCTTTAGCAGTTGATTTTGGCCTTGTCATTCTTTATAATAGTTCTTACGGATCAATTAAGATAGGAAATGGAAATCCAAGATATGGATTTGTGTAAATAAAAGCAGGAGGTATTTTTGATATGTTAGGTATTATCGGAGCCATGGATGTAGAAGTGAAAGAGCTTCGTGAGATGATGGAAAATCCGCAGGCCCAGACGGTAGCGGGTATGACTTTTTATGAGGGAACAATCAAGGGAAAGGACGTAGTAGTAGTGCGTTCCGGTATCGGTAAAGTAAATGCAGGTCTCTGCAGCCAGATTCTTGTGGACCGTTATCATGTAGACGGAATCATTAACACCGGTATCGCGGGATCTCTGAGAAACGAGATCAATATCGGTGATATCGTGCTCTCTACAACGGCTGTACAGCACGATATGGATGCGACCGGATTCGGATATGCGGTTGGCGAGATCCCGCAGATGGGAATTAAGGAATTCCCGACAGATGATGCGCTTAGAACACTGGCTGAGAAGTGCTGCAAACAGGCAAACCCGGATATCCAGACTTTCTCCGGCCGTATTGCCAGCGGTGACCAGTTTATCAGCAGCAAAGAAAAGAAGAACTGGATCCATGATACATTTGATGCGTACTGTACCGAGATGGAAGGCGCAGCGATCGCGCAGGCAGCATACTTAAATAAAGTTCCGTGCCTGATCATCCGTGCAATTTCCGACAAGGCAGACGACAGTGCCAATATGGATTACAGCGTGTTCGAGGCGAAGGCAGTGGAGCATTCCGTACGCCTTATGGCAGCAATGCTGGAAGCAATGTAAAGACAGGTGCAGACCTGTTATCAGGTTCATAAACTCGAATCGTCCCGTGATTTGACGAACGATTTTGGGCTCCTTAATCTTCTCAAAAAGATTCTAAGTGGTTATAATGGTAACCATCATCCGAATCAAACGGAGAAAGAAAGGGGAGCTTTTTATGTTGCAATTTTTACAGACCGGAAAAGTGCTGTATGTTCTGGCAGCGATCGCTGGCCTGGGCATGCTCAGCAAGCTTGTGACAAGCAGCCTCTACAAAAGATTGATCAAAGAAACCGGAAACATGGCGTTGACCAAGAACAAAAATCTGCGGACCTTGAAGCAGAAGACCGAGAACATGTTCCTCGTGAGTCAAGGTGTGCGGAACCCAAATGCGTACATAGAGCGTCAGGTGTATGGTTTTCGATTTATGAATGTGTCGCTGGATAACTGGGATAACCTGTCTGTGCAGGCAATGATCCTGTGTTTCCTTGTGGGCGGTATTGCAGCCTTTGGCGCATATTGGTACCGCTGTGATTCCTACTATATTGTTCTTTACGGAACCATGGGCATTCTGTCAGGATTGTTCCTGGTGTTTGTAGACAATGGATCGAACATATCGGGTAAGCGTCAATATCTGGTGGATTCACTGGTGGACTATGTGGAAAATTCCCCGCATTTTTATCGCAGCGTGGATAGCCGTCGGACAGCAGACGGTTTGCGAGGCACGGAAAAGGGAATGGAAGCCAGCAGGCGCGAAGGCAGGGGAAAGAATGAAAGTTTGGCAGATGATCAGAAGGCAGATGCCAAAGATGCGACTGTAGAGCGAAAGAAAGCCCTTCGCGGTGAGAGACGTCACAATCGCATGACGGTTCTTTCAAGGAAACGAGACACAGACGGGCAGGAGCTGCAGGAGGAACAGGAACGTTTACAGCAGAAAGCAGAATCCCAGACTGCGGCAGCGCGTGCTGATATGAATCGGACAGAGGGGCAGAGAATCGTCTCCTACAATGAAGCAGAGCTGGCAAGAAGTATTGACTGCCTGAAACAGAGTCTGGATCAGATTGCGGCCGGCAGAGAGCAGTATAATCGTGAGATATCGGAGCCGGAACCGGTGGAGAAGAAAGGAAATGAACGGGCAAAAAAAGAGTTAAAGCCGGAAGATCTGAAGTTTCTTGGGGAACTTTTGCAGGAATATCTGACGTAAAAGAAAAAGTGATGTCGGGAATTATCTCGACATCACTTTTTTCTATATATCTTTATTCTTCGATTACATGGATCTCCAGATAATCAAACTCCACAGTTTCGATAAAACTGTCCTGACGGAACCGGGTCCGGTCGTGGCGCTTGAACTCGTTGATATTGGCATCGAGCCAGATCGGCTGGCTTAAGTCAAATTCCTGGCAGATCTCTTCCACAGCCTGAAAGACCATAGCGGTGCGGGACATGGAATAATCGGAGTTTTCGGCAACAAAATCTTTTAATAAATGGTTGTCTTTCCAGAGTTTTCCCCACATACGGAACATAAAAACTTCCTCCTGTATGAACTATCGTGAATACGAGTATAATTGATTTTGCGGAAATTGACAAGTAAATGCAGTTGTGCTATGGTAAAAATCAGAAATATCATTTACAAACAAAGGGTAACGAGGTACGCAAAATGACAAATCAGAACGAGTATTTAAAGAGTGATCTGCTGGTGACATCCCATTACGGCGAAGAATATGATCGTTATTATAACGCGATCGTGCCGCCGGTATTTATGAACTCCCTGAATGTTTTTGAGACAATTGATGAATATTATGACAGTGATAAGACGGACAAACACAATTACGTGTACGGACGTGTGCAGAACCCGACGGTTCGTATTTTAGAAGATAAAGTTGGCGCCCTGGAGCATGGTGTCGGTGCGCTGGCGTTTGCATCCGGTATGGCAGCAGCAACTACAGCCGTTCTTACGGTGATCAAGCATGGAAGCAACGTGGTGTGCGTTCCCAATGCATACGGTCCGTTGAAGAATTTCCTGGAGACATACTGCAAAGAGCATATGGGGATCACAACTACATATGTAAAAGGCGTTGAGGTGTCCGAGTTTGAGGCGGCTGTGACCGATGAGACAGACCTGATCATTCTCGAGAGTCCGTCTTCTTTTGTATTCAGCCTGCAGGATATCGAGGCTGTTTCTGCTATTGCGAAAAAGCATAATGCGCGTGTATACATTGACAACAGCTTCTGTTCCCCAATCTACCAGAAACCGCTGGATCTTGGTGCAGATATTGTTATGCATACCGCATCCAAATACATGGGCGGCCATGGCGACATCATCGGCGGCATGCTGGCTGTGAAAGATGAA
>JAFSFU010000294.1 GCA_017435025.1 Lachnospiraceae bacterium
ATCGCAATCGTCGTACAGGCGGATAAAATCGCATGGAAGCGAAGGTAGTCAGCCGTATTTACAGAATATGGGATTTCTATATAGATAGCTTTTATTTACTCAATGAAATATCAATTACCGAAACGCATGATACACCTGTCCCGGCTGCATACCTCCGCGGTGTGCTGCCAGCTCGCTGACAGTCACAAGCTGATATCCCCGGTTGATCAATTCCGGGATCAGCACTGCTGCCGCATCTCCTGTCGCGCCGTACAGGTCATGCATCAAAATGATATCTCCATCACGAACCTTACTCAGAACGCTGTTAATCGTTGCCTGTGCATTTCTTGTTTTCCAGTCCAGCGTATCGATGGACCACATGATCGCCGGAACACCGTAGGAAGCCAATGCCTGCTGGGATGCCGCACTGATATAACCACCCGGCGGACGCATTGTTGGACAGCGAACACCGGCAATTCCCTGTAGCGTAGAATCCATCTGGTTCAGATTTCCGTGGATGCCTTCTGCAGAAAGACTGGTCAGATATGTATGATTCCAGGTATGATTACCCACCTCGCATCCTAAGGCTGTCATCCGTCGAATAGTATCCGGATAACTATTCATGCGATTGCCAACCATATAGAATGTTGCACGGGCACCATGTGCCTCCAGACTGTCCAGAATTCTCGGAGTTACACCGGACGGGCCATCGTCAAACGTCAGCGCGATCATTGGTCTGGACGGATCCACCGCACCGCCAAAAGAAAGGGTTGCCGGAACTTCCGGTGCCTGGGCACCTTTGGGTACAACTGCGATCCGCACTCCGTCCACGCGAAGACCTTGAGCCTCCAAACCTGCAGTCTCGCCATTCATCACCTGTTCTGTCCAGTTTCCATTCTGGTATACGGAATAATAAAGATCATACTGTTCTGCGAGCTGACCGGTCAGTTTCATCTTTACCGCTTCCAACGGCATCGAACCTGCAGAGTCACCTGCTTCTACAAAATTCTCTTTCCATGCCTGCCAGCCAAAACCACTCAGGTTCACCTGATAGGCAATTGTTCCGGACATACCAGCCGGCTGATTTTCCAGCGTAGCCTGAATTGCGGTCACATAAGCGCCGCCCGGTGCCGTCACATTGGTATTGTCCTTAATATATCCTGACCAGTCCGAACCATTCGCATAGATTCGGTACATTGCCTTCATTTCCGGAACATCATTTACATCTGCCCCATCACTCACAGTTTCTACATTTGTCTCTTCCATTGCTTCGGAGTTTTGCGTCGGTGCGCCAGGTCCATTTGGCGCACCCGGCCCACCGGACATGTCAGTCTCCGCATACGCCGGAAACGCATATGCCGCTGTACCGGCCATCAAAAATACTCCTGTCATCAGACCCCAAAACAACTGTTTTGTCTTTCTAAAATCCATGTAAATCCGCTCCTTACAGATACATCTGAATCAATTTATTTGACTACATTTACATTCAGATAATTATACGGAATCTCGATACCTTCTTCATCAAATGTAAGTTTGATCTGCTCTAAAAGATCCCAACGGGTTGTCCAGTAGTTTCCTGTCAGCACCCATCCGCGGGCACTTAAGTTCACACTGCTCTCACCAAGGCTGTCTACGATCACATCAATGCCATCCTCGCTGATGATACCTTCATGGTTTTCGAACAGACGGCGAAGAACCTCTTTTGCCTTTTTCAGATCTGCATTGTAACTGATACCGATATTCAGAACCACTTTTCTTTTTTCCACGCCGGTTACATTGGTAACTACATTTGAAGTCATGTTGCTGTTCGGAATGTTGATTCTCTGGTTGTCGGCTGTCACAAGAGTTGTGTAAACAAGACCGATAGAATCTACTACACCATCACCGTCCGGTGTAGAAATAAAGTCACCGGCTTTGAACGGCTTTAATAACAGGACCATAACACCGCCTGCAAAGTTCGCCAGGGATTTCTCCATAGCCAAGCTCAATGCCAGACCTACAGAACCAACGACCGCTACTAAAGAAGTCACGCTGATTCCCAGTTCTTCTGCTGCAATAAAGATCAGCAGGCCCATCATCAATACGTTTGCCAACGCGTTGACAAATCTTCTAAGAGTTGTTTCTACACCCGCCTTTTCCATAGAACGGTCTAAAATTTTGCGAATCTTTTTGATCACTTTCAAGCCAATGATCAGGATCAGAGCCACTACAAGGATACGAAATCCCGCGCCTGTGATCCATTCTGCCGCAGCATCCATCATTTTATCAAAAAATCCCGGTGCTGTTACCGTTTTCACTACCTCTGTTACATTCTCAACAGTTGCTGATTCAGTCATTGTTGATTTCCTCCATTACTTCTTTTACTGCTTTGTCTTTTTGATCAATTGACCGACTGTGGAAGAGACCTTTGAAGATATTGCATGGAGCGGGCGGATTCCACGTCTCAAATGTCCGTCTTCTTCCGTTCCGCTATTCTCTAACTCCTCTTCGATTGCCTCCTGCATTTCGTCTGTCAGATCTTCCATTTTTTCAGCTTCCTCCAACCGGAATGCACATACTCCGTTTGCCGGAAGCTGAATTTTCACAGAATCAGGGCGATTGTCGCATTCAATCTCCTCCGTACCGATCATTCCGGAATTGATGAGACCTTTTCCGCCGAACCTCTCCTCATCACTGTTCAGAATCTCCACATACGTTCCACTCTTTGGAACACCCATGCGAAACTCTGTTTTGACTTCATTGGAGAAATTGCATGCAAAAATAATCGTTTCCCTCTGTTTCAAAGACCTGCGGACAAACACAACAACATTGTCCTTTGCGTTGGTACAATTGATCCATTCAAACCCCTCCGGCACATAATCGGCCTCGTAAAGCGCCGGATGTGTCCGGTAAATATGATTCAGAGTCTTTGTATACTCCTTCATCTGTGCGTGGATTGGGGTCTGCAACGCATCCCATTTTAAGTTCTGCGCTTCATTCCACTCACTCATCTGTCCAAAATCCTGTCCCATGAACAACAGTTTTTTCCCCGGGTGACCAAGCATAAAACCGTAAGTTGCCCGAAGGTCAGCCAGCTTCTCATTCACCGATTCGCCCGGCATCTTCGATGCCATAGAACCTTTACCGCCGACCACATCGTCATGAGAAAATCCCAGGACAAATTTTTCACTGTATGCATATAGCATACTAAATGTCAAATCTCCGTAATTCTGTGTACGCAAATCCGGTGCGCTACGCATATAACGCAGGAAATCACTGGTCCATCCGAGATTCCATTTAAAATCAAGGCCCAGCCCCTCCTCCGTATAATCCGCAGTCATGCGCGGGAAAGACGCCGATTCTTCCGCCAAAAGAAATGCGCCGTTTCCATCCCGGTGAAAGATGGAAGTCAGGTGTTTCATAAACTCCACAGCCTCAAGATCCACATTTCCGCCGTACATGTTGGCAATCCATTCACCGCTCTTCTTTCCGTAATCCAGGTACAGCATGGATGCCACCGTACCCATATGGATTCCGTCTGCATGGCACTCATTGGCCCAGAACAACGCATTGGAGATCAGGAAATTGGCCACCTGCGGTCTTCCATAGTTAAACCGCAAAGTACCCCAATCCGGCAGACTTCCCTTCTTTGGATCCTTATGCTCATAGACACAAGTGCCATCGAAAGCAGCCAGACCATGCCCATCTATAGGAAAATGAGCCGGTACCCAATCGAGGATCACGCCGATTCCCTCTCTGTGCATATGATCCACAAATGCCTTAAAATCATCCGGAGTACCGAAGCGGCTCGTCGGTGCATAGTAACCGATGACCTGATATCCCTTCGATGCATCCAGCGGATGCTCCATCACCGGCATTAACTGCACATGGGTATAACCCATTTCTTTCACATATTTTGCCAGCTGTATTGCCAGTTCCCGGTAATTGTAGAACTGACTTCCATTGATGTCATTGCCATCAATTCCGACGGCCACAGGCTTCTGCAGCCAGGAGCCGAGATGCACCTCATATATGGACAACGGCTTTTCGCGCAGGATTCCGTTCCCTCTGGTCTCCATCCAGATTCTATCCGTCCATGCAAATGCCGGGGATTCCCATACGATTGAAGCAGATGCCGGTCGCAATTCCGCATAGAATGCGTATGGATCCGCCTTTAACATCGGCTCACTTTTCGGTGTTTTCACTTCGTACTTATAAGTCACACCTGTTTTTAAGCCAGGAATGAACAGTTCATAAATCCCAGAGCTTCCCAATCTCTTCATCTGATGACGGCGGCCATTCCAGTAGTTAAAATCACCAACCACACTGACACGCTTTGCCTCCGGCGCCCATACTGCAAAATTCACACCACTAACACCGTCGATCGTCATCGGATGCGCTCCCATCTTCTCATAGGAACGATAATAGATTCCTGTACCGTACTGTCGGAGATCTTCTTCACAGAACTGTGATACAAATCGATCCGAATAAGGATCTTCAAACGTTTCTGTATTTCCATTGTGATACTGTGCACAAAATTGATATCGGGGAATTGCTTTCTGTTCAGAAACAAGCACCGCAAAAAAGCCCTGATCATCCACCGGATCCATCGGATATTTTTTTCCATCCAGCATCAGATTCAAATGCTTTGCATCCGGAATATAAGCCTGAACCAACAAACCTTCCGGAACTATATGCGCTCCGAGTGTTTTCTCCGGATTCTGGCATTCGGAATTTTCCAGTTCCAAAATCTTAGCCGGATTCAATCTTTTTTGCAAAACCTTGTCTATCATTCCGCACCCCCTGAAAATACAGAATCATCATAGTCCCTAATTTATACACTATATCATTTTCTATATTGAAAATCAAGAATCATAAGGTCTACCACACGCCCATATGTACGCACACCTTCTGCCTGACCATTGGCTTTCAGATATGCATCATTCACAGTCTCCTGCACATTTGCGACTTGTCCCTCGTACTGTTCCCAAAAGTCATGATTGGCCTCCAGGTCCGCGATCACTGGATCGGACAACATACTATAATTTTCCACGTACTGCTCATAGTCCAATTTCGCCAGCGCATTTCCGGCATAAATCCATCCCAACAGATAACCGCTGTACCGATAATCTGCGTCCTCAGCCCCCAGACATGCCAGATACCCAATAAAATTCGCCTCGTCCTCCCGCATAAATCCTCTCAAATGAGACATCTCGTGACAGATGGTATGTGGGATATTGTAAGAAACCATGTCACGATTATAATTCGCTTCCACCGTAAATGGAGAGTACACACCGCTGCACTGCTGAATCGATAAGATATCTGAGATCATGACCGGCTTGGCCTTCGGATAATAACCGGATAATGCCGGATACTGTTCTGCCAGACGATTCATAGCCATCACACCTTTCGTCTGCAGATCCCCGTACATGTTTTCACCGGCATCCAGATCCACCCGCGCTTCATTTACTTTAATCGTCAGCCATGTACAAAGTTCTTTTAAAATCTCATCTATTTCTTTTTCCTGTTCCTTTGTTTTCGGCACTCCCGCATTCACCTTCTGCATCATATAATAATAGGAAAAAGGAGTCCGATAATAGTTCACTCCACAGCACGCCGCATAAAGAAAAAGAACGCCCGACACAAACAGGGCATAACGGCGTACGATCTTCATCGGTCGCCGAATCCATCGAAACAATGTCCAGACAATCCACAGACATGCTGCGTACAAGCCAAATTCAACCACAGAGAACAGAAACCATCCCATCACTCTTCCGATGGTCCCAACAATGATCGGATAAATGGTCTGTACGTACCACTCTGAAAATCCTGGTATGATTCTTGATGCTGCAAGAAGCGCGATCGCTGCAATAAACAATGCTGCGGTTATGATCCATGTTTTTTTCATACATTTTCCTTTTATAACTTTTTTCTTACCTTTTGCGAAAAGCTCTTGCGAATCTTCCCAAATTATCATAAACTCATTATATTGCGATTTAGTATCATTCGTCAAACGAGGTTTACAGAGAAAATATGGAAAAAGAAAAAAATATTATAAATCAGACTGAAGAAAAAAAGGGCTGGAAAGAAGAACTTCTCAGCTGGGTCGAGGTAATCGTCACTGCTGCAGTCATCGCCTTCATCCTCACCACCTTTATCATTGCCAACAGTGAAGTCCCGACTGGTTCCATGGAGAATACCATTATGGCTGGCAGCCGCGTGATCGGTTCCCGACTCCACTACAAATTCGATGAACCGGAGCGCGGAGACGTAGCAATCTTTGTATGGGGCTGGGGATGTCCAACCTGCCACATTATGGCAGAAGGAGAAAAACCGGAAACCTGCCCGCGTTGTGATTCCAAGGTTGGAAGACGAGGAGAAACAATCTATTATGTAAAGCGTGTCATCGGTATGCCGGGTGACGTGATCGATATCATCGACGACAAAGTCTACCTGAATGGTTCCGACACACCGCTGGTGGAACCATATCTGGCAGAAGAAATGAATCAGAACGAAAACTTCCATTTTGAGGTGCCGGAAGATTGTTACTTCATGATGGGTGACAACCGAAACTATTCCCTGGATGCCCGCTACTGGAAGAATCCATATATTTCTGAAGATAAAATGGTTGCAAAAGTCCTTGTGGAATACTTCCCGACTCCGAAGATCATCCGCTAATCTTACTTACACAGGGGGCCAAAACTATGAGTAAAGTCGTAAAATTCGGCGGCAGCTCTCTGGCCAGTGCCAGACAGTTTAAAAAAGTAAAATCCATTATTACCGCCGATAAAACAAGGTGCTTTGTGGTGCCGTCCGCACCTGGAAAGCGCGATTCACAGGATATCAAAGTCACAGACCTTCTCTACCAGTGCTATGACGCCGCATCGGAAGGTCTGAGCTATAAACGAATTTTGGATCAGATCAAAAAACGTTTTTATGATATTATCGACGATCTGGAATTAAATCTAAATCTGGATTTTGAGTTTGATCGTATTGAAGAAAATTTTGTTAAAAAAGCCGGTCGCTGTTATGCTGCGTCCCGCGGTGAATATCTGAACGGAATCATTTTGGCAGAATATCTCGGTTTTCCATTCGTGGATGCTGCAACTGTGATCTGCTTTGATGAGAACGGAGAATTCTTAGCAGAAGAGACCAACAAAGAGCTGCAGCTCCATCTTAGTGAGATGAAACAAGCCGTGATTCCGGGCTTCTACGGCGCAAAGCCGGACGGAACGATCGCCACCTTCTCCCGTGGCGGTTCCGACGTGACCGGTTCTCTTGTTGCGAGAGCACTCCATGCAGACCTCTACGAGAACTGGACTGATGTGTCTGGTTTCCTGGTAGCTGACCCGCGTATTGTAAAAAATCCGGCCCAGATCGGAACCATCACCTACCGTGAGCTTCGAGAGCTCTCCTACATGGGTGCCGGTGTCCTTCATGAGGACGCGATCTTCCCGGTGCGCAAAGTCGGTATTCCGATCAATATCCGCAACACCAACTGTCCGGAAGATCCGGGAACCCTTATTGTAGAAAGCACAACCCGCAAAACACCGTATACGATCACCGGTATTGCCGGCAAAAAAGGATTCTGCTCTGTGATCATTGATAAAGCGATGATGAACACAGAGGTCGGCTTCGGTCGTAAGGTTCTGGAAGTGTTTGAAAGACACGGAATTTCATTTGAACATATGCCTTCCGGTATCGATACCATGTCCGTCCTGGTGCACCAAGATGAATTTGAAGCCAATGAGCAGTCCGTCGTAGCCGGTATCCAGCGCGCCGTTCATCCGGATTTCGTAGATCTGGAGTCCGATCTTGCACTGATCGCTGTTGTTGGACGCGGTATGAAATCCAACCGCGGTACTGCTGCACGAATCTTCGCAGCCCTGTCCCATGCACGCATCAATGTCCGCATGATCGACCAGGGATCCAGCGAGTTAAACATCATCATCGGTGTCCACGACGAGGATTTCGAGGATGCGATCCGCGCGATCTACGATATTTTTGTTACAATCGCATTATAATCTGAACGCAAACAGGCGCCGGTCACAAAACCGACGCCTGTCATTTTTCTTATCTTATTAACCCTCGATCGCATCCAGAAGATCTACACGTCTCTGGTGTCTTCCGCCTTCATACTCTGTCTCCATCCATGTATCCACGATCATCTTTGCCATCTCGCTGCCCACTACTCTTGCACCGAATGCGATGATGTTGGAATTGTTGTGCATCTTGGAAAGCTTTGCTGTGTACGGCTCGCTGCATACACATGCACGAACGCCTTTTACCTTGTTTGCTGCAATAGAGATACCAACGCCTGTACCGCAGATCAGAACACCGATCTCTGCCTCACCGGACGCTACCATACGGCCAACCTTTTCACCGATTGTCGGATAATCCACACTCTCAGTTGTGTTTGCGCCCTCGTTGATAACCTCGTGGCCTTTTGCCTCTAAGTGCTCTTTGATGATAAATTTCAGTTCCACTGCTGCATGATCGTTACCGATTGCAATTTTCATGATATTCTTCCTCCTCAGATTTCTTTTTCTTATATCTTTTCCGGTCCTTCCATCTGCAAAGGTCCCGGGTACAACTACCTATTTCCCCAGAATTTCTTGATCCGGTCCATACGGGATGTCATTGCCAGCAAAAGCTGATCCATGATCGTGATCGCTGCCATTGCTTCGACCACTACCACGGCCCTCGGCACTACCACCGGGTCATGTCTCCCCTGAATCACAAGATCTATATTTTCGCCGTCTTTATTCACAGTCATCTGCTCTTTCGCAATAGACGGAGTCGGTTTAAATGCCACGCGGAATACCAAGTCACTTCCGTCACTCATACCGCCAAGAACTCCGCCGGAATGATTGGTCGCCTTTGTGATCTGACCATTTTCCATTCGAAACGCATCATTATTTTCCGAGCCACATGCCCTTGCCGCGCCAAATCCATCCCCGATTTCAAACCCCTTGACCGCACCAATGGACAACATTGCCTTTGCCAGACTAGCATCCAGTTTCTCAAAAACCGGTTCACCAAGTCCTGTCGGCAGTCCGGAAACAACACTCTCCACAACGCCTCCGACAGAATCGCATTCTGCCATCTTCTGCTCCAGATACTCGGAAGCTTTTGCTGCCGCATTTGCATCCGGCATGCAGAGCTTGTTATTCGCTATTTCTGCAAGATCAATCTTCTCTGCATCGATTTCAACCGGTCCGATCGATCTTGTATAGGCATAAAACTCGATTCCCAGCTCCTTTAGGAACTTCTCAGCGATCGCACCGGCGGCCACACGGCCGATCGTCTCGCGGGCTGAAGAGCGCCCGCCGCCTCGGTAATCACGAAATCCATACTTTTCATCGAAGGTATAATCCGCATGACCCGGACGGTAACAATTCGCGATCTGGGAATAATCCCTCGAACGCTGATCCTTGTTCCACACGATCATAGAAATAGAAGTTCCTGTCGTTTTTCCTTCAAAAACACCGGAAAGAATCTCCACCTCGTCCCCCTCGGCTCTCTGGGTCGCAAATTTACTCTGTCCCGGTTTTCTCCGGTCGAGAAGTTTCTGTATATCTGCCTCGCAGAGAGAAAGTCCAGCCGGACAGCCATCCACCACTACGCCGATGGCCTTTCCGTGAGATTCTCCCCACGTTGTTATCTTAAATATAGTACCTATGGATGATCCTGCTGCCATAATCAATCTCCAATCTTTACGATCTCACAACAGTTCGGCTCATTGACGCGGATCGTCCGACCGCACATGATCAACAGTTTCTTTTCATAATCTACACGGAAGAAGGTGATACTTCCTCTGTGATTGATCGACGCCAGATGCTCTCCATCCGGGAATACCGCGATGTCCTTTGGATAATCACCGCTGATCGGAAGGCAGAACTGCATTTCCAGCATACCGGTCTCCGGATCACGCTCATACATCGTTACCACATTGTCACCGGCGTTGCTGCAGAACAGATAGTTTTCATCCGGTGAGAAACGGATTGCACAGGCAGCAGTAAGGTTATCATAACTGCCGTCTGTTGTCGGAACCGACTGTACTTTTTCGATAACCGGAGTTCGCTCCCCGGTCTTATAAGAATAAACATCAATGGTATTTTTTAATTCATGCATCAAATAGAAAAACTTGCCGTCGCTGCTGAAAATGAAATGTCTCGGAGCAGACTCCAGATCACTGTGGACCGTATCCACCTGCATGATCTTTCCTTCATTCTGATTAAAACGATAGATCTTCACCTGATCAATCCCCAGATCTGCCACCATCAGATATTTTTCATCCGGCGTCAGACGGCTGCAGCTG
>JAFSFU010000295.1 GCA_017435025.1 Lachnospiraceae bacterium
GACGGCACACGGTAACACGGAGATTGCCCATAAAGGTATGCTGGCGGCAGGAAAAGCCATTGCCCTTACCGGAATCCGTCTCCTGGAAGAGCCGGAAACGCTGAAAAAGGCGAGAGAAGAATGGATGGAAGAGACCGGAGGCGTTTATGAGTGCCCGATTCCGAAAGATGTGGCACCGCGCCTCAATGAATAATATACGTATGTTTTGATGAAAGAGAAGGGATCTGTATGCAAAAAGTATTGGAAGAAGCTCTTGCCATTGGCAAGAAATATATTGCAAAGGGAGAATGTGCCTCCTATATTCCGGAACTGGCAAAGATGGATAAGAATAAGCTTGGTGTATGTGTGCTGACAAAATCCGTTGACAAATATTCTGTCGGAGATACCAAGCAGCGTTTTACGATCCAGAGTATTTCAAAGGTGATCTCCCTGGCGATCGCCCTTCAGCACTGTGGATTCGATAAAGTATTTGATAAGATGAATATGGAACCATCCGGTGATGCGTTCAACTCTCTTTTGAAGCTGGATATGGCAGATGACAAGCCGTTCAACCCGATGATCAATGCCGGTGCGCTGGCTACGATCGGTTATCTGGTACCGGAACTGAGTTTTGATGATATGCTGACTTACGCGAGACGTGTATGTATGGATCCGGGCATTGTAATGGATGAAAAAGTATTTGAGTCAGAGATGTCTCACTGTGCAAGAAACCGTGCCATCAGCTATCTCTTACAGAGCAAAGGAATTCTGGAAGCGGATGTGGAAAAGACGCTGGAACTGTACACGAAGATGTGTTCTCTCAGTGTTACTGCAGAAAGTTTGGCATGTTTCGGTCTGGTACTTGCAAACGGCGGCCGCCATCCGGAGACAGGAGTTCGTCTGATGGATTCCGAGGCGGTTCGCGTAGCGAAGACCATCATGATGACCTGCGGTATGTACGACGGTTCCGGTGAACATGCGGTCCGTGTTGGTATTCCGGCAAAGAGTGGTGTTGGCGGCGGTATCCTGGCAGTGGTAGAAAAACGCATGGGTATCGGTATTTTTGGACCGGCTCTTGATACGAAGGGAAACAGCATTGCCGGTCAGCATATGCTGGAATATTTATCCAAGACATTAAATTTACATATGTTTGCAAGTGAAATTTAGACCTTAACGCACAGAGAGGAGTATTATTTGTGTGGAAATATAAGGAACTCTATGATCGGCTCGGTGGAGATGTATATCTGTATGAGCAGTTGTATCGGGCACAGCTCGCCTTTTACCGGGGACAGTTTGAGGAAGCCGAGAGCCTGATGCTGAAGGTGGATGGAAACGCCAGAAAGAACGGATGCGTGCTGGTACAGCTCGGTGTAGCGGAATATCAGGGACGTCTGGCCGTCCATATGCGAAGACCTGTGGAGTGGACCAGGGCATATGACTTTATCTCCAGCATGCAGAAGCATGAGAATCCGTTTATTAAAGAGCTGGCGCTTTACGTCAAATGTCAGATGTGGATGCAGGTGGGACTTGTGTCCAATGTGCCGGAATGGATTCGTGAAGGACGATTCGGCGTTGTACAGGATCATCAAAATTACCGCCTTATGAGTGACCGGGTATCCCACTGTGCATTTCCATTTGCATGGCAGATGCATATGAAGTATCTGCTTTACAGCGGTAATTTTACCAGGCTGATCAATGCTGCAGATATGGCAGATTCCTTTTTTGGTCTAAGCCGAATGCCGCTCTACGCGTGTTCTCTCTGGCTGGACAAAGCCAGTGCGTGGAAAGCGTTGGGAGATAATGAGAATGCCAAAGAATGTGTGGGGAAGGCTATGGAGATTCTTGCCCCGGACGGTCTGTGGCTGTTTGCAGCGGAGTTTATTCCGATTTTGGGAGAGCACCTGATTCGTGAAATCGAGCCTTATGGGACGGAAGCAATGGACATATATATGAAATATGCCAAAGAGTATCCGATCAAACTTGCGGTGATCCGGAAGTTTATGACGGAAGGTGTGTTCCGGGAACCGCTTACAGAAAAAGAACAGACAGTAGCGAGACTGGCGGCGCTTGGTTTTAAGAGCAAAGAGCTGGCCGATTATCTTTCTATCAGTTCTAATACCGTTAAGTTCCATTTGTCAAATATCTATAAGAAACTTGGGATTAAAAACCGGGTAGAGTTAAAGAGTGCAATGGAACGATATATGGAAAAAGAGTATGCGTTCTGGATTGAAATGACAAAAGATGAATAATAGAAAACCACCCAAAGGGGTGGGGAAAAAAGAGAGTGTTCGTGGTATGATTTTTTTTGTAGCAGGAACACTCTTTTTGTTATAAAGGATACCTCCGAACATCCGCGCAAGAGGGTGCCCCTGTTACACCCTCGTATGGTAGGACAGACTGCGTAGAGAATAACTCTCCCCTAAGCAGCCTGTCCTTTTCCCTTTTTCCGGGGAAATACAAAGATTCGAGAGAGAATAAAAAGAACAAATTGTTTGAAAAAATGTAGTCAAAACATAAAATAACTGACAAACAAATAAAAACATAAAAATATTTTAAAAAAGATGTTGACAAAAAAGAAGA
>JAFSFU010000296.1 GCA_017435025.1 Lachnospiraceae bacterium
GGAACAGATGGCGAAGATGTACGAAAAGTACGTGAAGTAACAACAAAGGAGAAAGAGTATGAGTGAAGAGAAGAAACAGGGCGGATTAAAACAAGTCCTTGGATTTTGGGATCTTATGGGAATCGGTGTTGGACAGATCATCGGTTCCGGTATTATGTCTTTAACAGGTATCTGTATTGCGATCACAGGTGCCGGAACACCGTTTGCTTTCTTACTGGCAGCTGTATTGGTAATGTGTCCGAACATTGTTCTGGCAGTTCTTGGCGCAGCAGTGCCGGCAACAGGCGGTATGTATACATATGTACGTGATTATATCGGTAGAAAAACAGGATTTTTCTATCTGGCACTTTTAACAGCAGGTCAGCTGGTTCTTGCGATGTTTGCGATCACATTTGCAACATATGCAGGTGAATTGATTCCGGGCGTAAACCAGACTCTGGTAGCATTTGCAATTCTGACCGTATGCTTTGTTTTCAACGTTCTTGGTGTTGAAATGGCAGCGAAGTTACAGAAGGTTCTGGTAGCGATCCTGGTAGTTGCCATGGCAGTTTTTGTAATCTTCGGTTTACCGAAAGTTGACTGGACAGCATTTGACAGCATTGAGAAGATCATGCCGGACGGTATCGTTGGCTTCTTAACAGGTGCCAGCCTTCTGACATTCGCAACAGGCGGTGTTGTGTTCTTAAGTGAGGTTGGCGGTGTGTTTAAGAACCCGGGCCGTGACCTTCCGAAGGCAATCATTGTCAGCACACTGGTAGTTGCTGTTATCTACGCATTTATCGGTTTCGTAGCAGCCGGCGTTCTCCCGATCGACCAGGTTGCAGGTGAGAGCCTTGCAGCAGTTGCAATGGCAGTATTGCCGAAAGCACTGTATGTATTCTTCATCATCGGCGGTGGTATGTTTGCGGTTGCAACAACACTGAATGGAAGTTTCACATGGGTTACAAAGGGTCTTCTGATCGCATCCGAAGAGGGATGGCTTCCGAAGAAGGCAGCTTACATTGGTAAGCACGGCACACCGGTAGTTCTTCTTACTGTATTCTACATCATCGGTGCAATTCCGATCTTAACAGGATTAAGCCTTGAGACAATTTCCAGACTTGGTAACGGTCTGAGCCTGATCTATGTATTATTCCCGATCGCAACCGGTTATCTGATCCACAAGAAGAATGCAAAGGCAATGGAAGAGACTACATTCAAGATGGGCAAAAAGGCACTTTGGACATTTACAACCATCGGTCTTCTTGCTTATATCATGGCTGCATACTTCAACTTTGCTGATATCCAGAACGCAGCAACTATGATCATTGTTTACTTTGCGGTAGTTATCGCTTACGCTTTCATCAGAGAGAAGAAAGTAAAAGAGATCGCAGGCGAATAAATAGAACGCAATTTGGTGTGTGGCACACACCGGACGAAGGAAGGATGCCGGAAACATCCTTCCTTCGTATATACAGATGTCTTTCAGAACAAGAGAAAAGAGGGAATGGACCTATGAAACATTTTGCAATTGTGGGATTTGGCTGTGCCGGCTATCATGCACTGGCTGCCATTCGTGAGGCAAAGTGTGATGCGGAAATCACCGTATACAGTGATACATCTATGCCACCATACAATCCAATGCTTACAACCTATTATGTGGCAGGGAAATTGCCTTATGAGGGAATGTTTCCTTTTGGTACTCTGGAAGAGATTGCAGAAGCATATCATGCAAACTTGGTGACAGAAACAAAAGTGAAAACAATCCGGGCAAACGACCGCGTGATTGTAACAGAAGACGGAAAAGAACAGTCTTACGACAAAATTTTGATCAGTACCGGAGCAAAAGCATTTGTTCCGGGTTCTTTCGCGGCACTGACAGGTGCCCATTGCATGCGTACGATCGAGGACGCAAAAGGCTTAAAAGAAGCATTAGAGAAACACGAATATAAAGACGCAGTAGTGGTTGGTGCTTCCATGGTCGGCATCAAAGTGGCAGAGCTTCTCCATAAGAGAGGCATTCACGTGACACTTGCCGATATGGCGCCGCATATTTTCGCTCTGGCGGCATATCCGGAAGTATCAGGTATGATCGAAGACCGGATTTCGGAGATGGGAATGGAGATGGCATTTGGCCAGGCGATCACCTCTGCAGATGAACATAGAGATGAGAATGGAAATGTGACCGGTTATACGGTACATTTTGGAGATGGAAGTTCCATTGACACGGATCTTCTGATTTTGAATATTGGTACCAGAGCAGAGACCTCGCTGGTTGATCCGACCGAGGTTAAGATCGACCGGGGAATTGTGGTCAACACAAGGATGGAAACTTCTGCGGAAGGCGTTTATGCGGCGGGAGACTGCTGCCAGGGAAATAATCTGCAGTCCGGACAGACGCAGATCATTGGTCTCTGGGCCAACGCAGGTGTACAGGGAAGAGTTGCCGGAAGAAATATGGCAGGTGTGTCCGATGAAGCAGACGGCAATATCCTGCACAACATCACCCATTTCCTGGATATGGACTTTATTGGTTTGGGAGATAATCGGGCGACCGGAGAAAATTTTATCTATCAGAATCGCGAGAAGAAATTCTATTTGCAGGCGGTTATCAAAGATGGAAGTCCGGCA
>JAFSFU010000038.1 GCA_017435025.1 Lachnospiraceae bacterium
ATCCTCATCAAGATAGCATCCGTCGGTATCCACTTCGACTTCAACATAAGAATCATCGTATTCTGCATAAATCTCAGAATCAATCGTCAGAGAAACATCTTCAATCGTCTCCGTGTCCGCCATTGCCGGAAATGCCGCCATCGCAGTCATTGCCATTGCGGTTAAAATTGTATAAAAGCGTTTCATCTTTTTCATAATCGTCCTCCTTTTGCCTCACCATCTGCTTGTCGCATCCGCAACTTATTATCAGATATTTTGATGTCTATGCATATTATAGCACGACCAGCGATTTCATGTTTTAACATTTACTGGCAATTCTGGGGCAAAAATGCGGCAGTTTGCATTTTCTGCTCCCTGCCGCATAATGAATTTCATTTTTTATTGTAAATCTTGTGACCTACCACTGTGTGTGCAAATGGGTACGGATCTGATTCATGATCATCTCCATCGCCACATGATTGTGACCGCCTTCCGGCACGATCAGGCTCGCATTCTTTTTACTCGGCTCTACGAATTGCTCATGCATCGGTTTTACCGTGCTGAGATACTGTCCGATGACAGAATCCAGACTTCTTGCACGCTCCATAACATCGCGGCGGATGCGGCGAATGATACGAAGATCATCATCGGTATCCACAAAGATACGGATATCCATCTGATCACAGAGTTCTTTGTTCTCGAAGATCAGAATTCCTTCCACAATGATTACTTTACCCGGTGCAATGGTCAGTGTGTTCTTGCTTCGATTATGAATAGTATAATCATAAATCGGGCACTCCACACTATTTCCCTCTTTTAACAGCTTCAGATGCTGGATCATCAGCTCTGTATCAAAGGCATTCGGATGATCATAGTTCAGGCTGCATCTCTCCTCATATGTCATATCATCATGCGCCTTATAATAGTTATCATGTGTGATCACCGTAATATCTTCCGGGAAATGCGCCGCGATCTGATTTGTCAGAGTTGTCTTTCCGCTGCCGGAGCCACCGGCAATACCAATCACTAATACTTTACCCATATTTATTTCCACCTTTCGATTTTGTTTTTCCCCCTGTCCCTTCTATTGTAACGGCTCTTCACATTTTATGCCAGTATTTTTCATAACCTCTTAAGGGTTTTTAGGCTTTTTTTATTTCTTCCTCACATTTTGTACACATTTATTCCCTATAATACAAGTACGTTATCCGAAAGGATAACCTGCCTTTGTTTCAAGTGCTACACTTGAACACACAAAGCTTTTTCATACTCATGCCTGTCAGGGTTCGCCCCCTGGCAGGTCCCCCTTTGAATCTCAAAGGTTCATCTTACGCACCATATCTATTTTGGTGTTCTTCGGTATTCGTACCGTTCCGTCGTTTCGACAAGCATTCTTTTTATCAAAACTTTAACAACTGGGTAACACTTGCACACTCCTTTTAAATCCTCTATAATAAAAGTAACATTATATGAACTTTTTAGCAGAAAGAGGTGGAAGGAATGGGAGAGTACATGACAGGTAGAGAAATCGTAATCTTAATCCACGCATTAGAACGCGAAGGTATGTCAGCAGAAAAATCATCAGCATTATAAAATACATCGAAACAGCAGATCCAAAGGATCCATCTAACAATTAACCATCCGTAACTGCAAATCTGAGTGTGCAAGTTTTATCAACTGAAAGCAAATAAAAAAAGACGGTACAAGACCAAATTCATCATCCTTGCACCGTCTTTTATTAATTTTCATTATCGTTCTTCAAATCAATTCAGTACGATCGCGTAGATTTCTTCTACCACATCCATCACCAGACTTCTCTTTACCAGCGAAAGCGGTTCTCCATCCATGGTCACCAGACAGTATTCCCCGTCATATCGGTAAAACACGATTTCCTTCTCCGGCTTATCCTTCACACCCAGACGCACCTTCAAGCGAAGTTCTTCCTTCTCCGCCGGTTCCTCATCTGTAAAGTCATCCGATTCGCTGACACTCAGTTCCTCCATAACCGCCTTCAATGTCTCAATTTCCAGCTGCTCACCCTGATACTTGTATACACGATTTTCTGCATTACCGGTTGTTTCAATGGTATACTCGTTATCTTCCAGAATGATCACAAACTGATCAATATCCGCAAACTCTGCCGGCAGAACATCCCAATGGCGCAGATCATTGTAAGATGCTGCCATGAGATTTCCATACTGGTATTCTGTAATTTCATATACGATCTGAGAATCGCCAATCCGTACATATGCAGGGATATCTTCTCCATCACCAAGTACGGACTCTCCTTTTTCCTCAGCTTTTGCTTCTAATTCCTCAGCTCTCTCGGCATCCTCCGGGTTTCTGGAAATATGGATCACAAAGGTATCCTCCTTTTCATTCTTGGTTTCCGAATCCTCCCATTTGTGTTGAACCGTCACAGACAGTTCCGGATCATCCAGACCGTATTCTTCCAGTTCTTCCTCTGTCACATTGTATGTCACATAATCTTCCAGATCCAGATTGGAGATCACCTGCAGATAACAGTCCACACGGACTGTGTCTAACGGAGTTCCTGCTTCTGCATCGCTGTCTTCGGCAGCTTCTGCTACAAAGTACATGTCGTCTTCCCGATATGTATTTTCGCTGTCATCCTCATATTTCACCGTATAATTTTCTGCACCTTCGTATTTCACTTCCAGAACATCATAGAAATACGGGGTTTCGTCATGATCGATCATATCGCTGATCGTCACTTCAAACAGCTCAAACGGATCCTCTTTTACCAGATATACATTTCCATCTCCCACGGAAACATAACGTTCTGAATCCATGGCGCTGAAGTCGCCGAGAAGAATCTCATAATCCTTCTCTTCTGTCTTCATATGGATCGTGCAGACCGGATTATCCAGACCATACTGTCCGAAGTCGTCCACGTCTTCAATAATAAAGGATACGCCGAATGCTTCAAAGATTTCCTGCAGTTCCGCCAACTTCTCCTGACTGACAGGAAATGCCTCATCTTCATCATAGAGCCATTTTGCACCAGATTCTGCATCTTCGTCATTTCCCCGGTGAAATGCGAGATATTCCGTACCATATTCCCAGGAAAGTGCTGTTACCGTCTCAGGATCCAGTTCCAGGATGACTTCATCGCTGTTTTTGATCTGCTCTTTCCGTTCTTCATAGGCTGTCACCGCGCAGGTTGCCGCACATGCAGCAGCCAGTACGCCGGACAGAACCACCAATTTCTTAGACCGCTTCATTTCTCATCCTCCGTTTCAGAACCATGATCACGCCCACAGCCAGGTATGCCAGCGGGATAACAACGATCATAACCAGTTTCATCGTCGCTGCTGTCGACTCACTGATGGTCAGATAATTATAATTCAAAGATTTGCTTCGGATCGCCACCGCCTCATTTTCACCAATCATGGATGACAGCGCATTCATGGTAAATTCCAGGTTCGCACCAGAAGAATACGCATTATACATATCATCAATAAAATTGGAAGAAGATACCCAGACAATCTCACCGCTATCTTCGTTTTCCGGCTCACATGCAATGGATACTGCGACTGCAAATGGTCCGTCGATATCTCCCTCTTCCTTTTCAAATGTTTCAATAGCATAACCGGCTTCTTTCTGAAATGCGTCTTCGGATGTGGTCAAAAGCTCCGTCACAGCTGCTTCACCGGAATCTCCCACGGTCATTCCCTGTGCTGCAGGAACAATGGTATAATAGTTGCCCTCCACAAGAGGAGATGTAATATCGTTCTCCTGAATATCCGGAAGCAAGATTAGCGGTGTCTGGAACGCATAATACTCACGGTTTCCTTCTACCACAATACCTTCAGCACTTTCCACGCCATAGTCCGCTAGCAGGCTGTAGAGATTTTCCAACATTCCGTCTTCGGTCGGACCAGCCATAACCATCAGCTTGCCTCCGTCCTTCACATAGTCTTCCAGCATCTTCTTTTCTTTGGTGGAAATGTCGCTGGATGGTGCATAAATGAACACACAGTCTGCTTCTTCCGGAATCTCATCCACATTCAAGAGAGACATGGTGCTGATCTCTACATTTTCTTTCGCCAACTGTTCACGTAATGTCTCCGGAATTTCTTCTTCACCATGACCTTCCAGAAGATAAAGCTGCGGCTGGTCTTCGTTGGTCACATAGTCAATTGCCGAGGTGATTGCACCTTCGCCGTCGAAGGAAACCTGCGGCTGGTAAGAATTCATATCGGTTTCCGCTAAGTAAATATCGTTATAGCTGATATAGCGGCTGCGGTCTCCGCTCTCTACGATCAGACTGTTATTCGGCACCGTTTCTTCGGTATACTTTGCAGTAAATGTCGGAAATACATCCGGATTCTTTTTCACCACTTCAATATGTTTGGATAAACTCTCATATTTGCCAAGAAGATTTTCAATGACGGAATCTTCTTTATCGGACTGTACGACCCAGTAAATGGTCACATCCTCCTCCAGATCATTAACTACAACCTTTGTATTGCTCGTAATGGAATACAGCTTGGTCGCACTGATATCATATCTGGTAAGCGCCGTCGGAAGGGCAGATACCAGCATATTCACAGCTACCAGAATCGCCAGAACGATCGCTGTCAAAGCAAGAGAATAGGAGCCGCCTTGAAATGCAAGTTTTTTCATTAATTATACCTCCTTTTCTCCAGAGACTGGACCGTTAAAAACAGGAAGAAAACGATCACAGACAGGAAATATGTAACCGCCGACAGATCAAACACACCGGATACAAAAGTGTTAAACCGTTCAAATACGGATAATCTTGTCATCAGGTCCGGCACAAGGCCTTCAAACACCGTACTGTCCACATAATAAAATATGCAGATCAAAAAGATCATGATCAGGCTGACTGCCATAGCAAGATTTTCACTTCTCGTCAGGTTGCGGACCACCGCTCCCAGAACCAGCGCAAAGATACAAAGAACCATAGCCGAACCTACAGCGGTAGAAGAAACATATTCTGCCAAAGAAACGCTGTAATAATTGAGCAGGATTGCCATAACGCCAATACCGGCTGCAAATCCCTGGTTTTCGGTAAGCGAAGAGATAAACATGCCCAGTGCCATCAATGCTGCACCCATCATAAAAAAGGCAAGGATTGAGCCATAAGAAGTCAGCAAATACACTTCACCATACTGAGAAAACATATACGGATAAATGCAAATGATCACCAGAGGAATCAGATATACAGCCAGCAGTGCCAGGAACTTTCCGACAACCACCTCAACGGTTGAAACAGGCAAAGAATACAGCAGCTGATCTGTCTTCTGTTTCCGTTCCTCTGCAATGATACGCATGGTAAGGATTGGAACAATGATCGCCAGAACCAGACTGACAAACTCCAAAACATACTCAAAATTGGACACTGCCGACTGGATATTGTACATCATCGCACCGATGCCTACGAATACCAGCAGGAATGCGCCAAATACATATGCCGTCAGGGAATGAAAATAACCGGATAATTCATGTTTTAAAATTGCGATCATACGCTCTCTCCCTCACTTTCTGTCACAGATTCTGCTGCTTCTGCCGGAATGCCGGCATTCTCTGTCAGTTCAATAAAGATCTCTTCCAGTGTGGCTTTCTTTGCAGTCAGTTCCAAAATTGCCTGCTTGCGCTCTGCAAAAGCAAAGAACAATTTGCGGCATACGTTTCTGGTATTGCCGTCTTCCAGTTCCAGAATCACCTTTCGAAGGCCGTTTTCATCCAGAGAGCTCTCCCATGAGCGAATTTCCGGCATCTCCTTCAGCACTTCTCTCACCACCGAAAGCTCTGCCTCTGTTACAAGACAAATCTCACCGGAATCCTTCATCAGACTTTCCATATTTTCCGTATCATCAAAGGCCACAAGTTTTCCTTTGTTGATGATCAGGATCTTGTCACAGATCGCCTGTACTTCTGATAAGATATGGGAACTAAAAATAACCGTATGTGACTGTCCCAGACTGCGGATCAGATCACGGATCTCGATGATCTGAATTGGATCCAGACCAACGGTCGGTTCATCCAGAATGATCACCTTTGGATTACCCAGAAGCGCCTGAGCGATTCCCACACGCTGCTTGTAACCTTTTGACAGCTTGGAGATCAATCGGTTCTGAACATTTTCCAGCTTCGTCCGGCTAATCACCTCATCGATCTGCGTTTTCAATTCTTTCCCGCACAGTCCTTTGGCTTCTCCCACAAATTTCAAATACTCTCTCGGTGTTTCATTCAGATAAAGAGGCGGCTGTTCCGGTAAATAGCCGATCTGTTTTTTAGCCTCATCCGGCTCTTCAAAAATATCATGACCGTCAATCCGTACACGGCCTTCAGTAGCAGAAAGACATCCTGTCATGATATTCATCGTTGTGGATTTTCCTGCTCCGTTGGGACCTAGGAAACCATATACATGTCCTTCTTCAATTTCAAAAGACAGATCATTGACCGCCATGAAATCACCGTAACATTTTGTCAAATGTTCAACTGATATCATCTTAAACCTCCTATCAATTCTTGTTTTTCCCGAACATTTTATGCCTAAATGCTGAAACCATACTGAAAAAAGCCGCAGTTCACAGTGGTTTCACAAAAGTTTCACAGAAACATCACAAAACAAACTTATACTTTCACCATATAATTAGGAGGTTTTTGGGAATGCGTATTTTAATCATCGAAAAGGAAATCCGACTGGTTGACTCGCTGAAAGTCGTTTTAAAACAGCAGGGATGGGAAATAGATGTGGTATATGACGGGGCGACCGGACTGGAATATGCTGAATCGGAGTTCTATGATCTTCTGGTCCTGGACGAACAGCTTCCAAACCTGGACGGGTGGCGCCTGGTAAAACATATTCGGAACGATCACTTTGATATACCCATTCTCATGCTGACGAAAACAACAGACCTGGAAGAACGGATCAAAGGTTTAAATTCCGGTGTCGACTACTGCATTGCAAAACCCTTTGACCCCAGAGAACTCCTCGCCTGCATCCGCGCACTTTTACGGCGTCAAAACAATCAATCCGATACACTTATCTTCGGAAATACAGCTCTGGAACTGGAGTCGGCCACTCTGGTCTGCGGTACGAATACTATCCGCCTTTCTGCAAAGGAATTTGAAATCATGCGGCTTCTTTTTAAACAGCCAAACCGGAATCTCTCAAAAGAAACCATACTGGCACACGTTTGGGGATACGATTCCAATGCGGTCGAAAATCATGTGGAAGTGTATATTGGATTTTTGAGAAAAAAACTGGCCCACATCGGATCGAACGTGAAAATTGTGGCCGTCCGGCGGCTAGGCTATCATTTGGAGTCAGAAAAGGGGATAGAATAGCAACCAGAAAAGACCCGAAACAAATATTTCGCAAAAGCTTTCATACATTTTCAAGAAATTTTCACATATTTTTCAGCTTCCTTTCATCCATATCGTGTAGGGTAAATACAAATATGATTGAAAAGGACTGATGTTTATGTCACTATTTGAACATGGCCGGCCAAATCCTGTGTCTCCTGCAGCATCCCAGCTGACTGGTTTCCAAACTTATCTTGAACGCAAAAACCGTTCCGGCAATACCATCCGGGCCTACCTTTTTGCTGTGCGGCAATTTCTGGACCTGTATCCACAAGTTGACCACAATTACATGATGCTGTACAAATGTTACCTGATGGAACATTATAAACCGCAGACGGGCAATCTGCGAATTCGGTCAATCAACTGCTACATGGAATGCCAGAAACATCCGGAAACAAAGGTACCTATGGTACGGCTGCAGCACAAATCCTTTCTGGAAAATGTGATCAGCCAGGCTGACTATGAATATTTAAAAACCAGACTTCTGCAGGATGAACATATGACATGTTATTATGCCGTCTGGCTGATGGCTTCCACCGGTCTTCGCATCAGCGAGCTGATTCAGCTGCAAGTACACGACATCAGACGTGGCTATATGGATATCCATTCCAAGGGAAATCGTATCCGGCGAGTCTATATTCCAAAACATGTACGTACAGACTGTAAACAATGGTTATATTCCCTAAAACGTACTTCCGGCGATGTTTTCTTAAATCGCTATGGCAGCCGTATTTCTCCGGCAGGTATCCGTGATCAGTTAAAGCGATATGCCATACAATACGACCTTGATCCATCTGTCGTCCATCCCCACGCATTCCGACATCTGTTTGCAAAAAACTTCATTGAGTCCTGCGGTGACATTGCCCTTTTAGCCGATATCCTGGGGCATGAAAGTATTGAAACCACAAGAATCTACCTTACTAAATCCAGTCAGGAGCAGCAAAAATTATTGGACGAAATCGTGACATGGTGATTTGGAAACCTTGAAAAACGGAAAACCGCAGGCCGTGCATGACGCACAAACCTGCGGTTTTGATTTACAACCTGTTCACTTATGCTTTGGCTTTTTTGCCGTGTATTTTCATTGGCTTCTCTGATTTCTTCTGACTGCTCTCACAGTCTTACTCAATCAGGATTTACTCGGTCATGCTGGCAACACTCTTGTAAGAAACACCCTTTGTATCGGTGTTGTATACGAACTTCGCACCGCCGAAGTAGTACATCTTTCCGTCCATCTCTACGAAACCATATAACATCTGTCCATCCTCAGCATAAATATCCTCTAAGATCCATGTCTGCGCAGAGGTGCTCTCATCAGCAGCCGGGACGAATGCTTTACCATTCTTATCAAAGTAGAACCAGAACTTTTCGTTGTCGCTGTCATCTGCACCATAGTCTACACTATTGTACTCTTTCACCCAACGGTTTTTCTTTGCATGACCGTCATCCTCGTCGCCGCAGAAATAGATGTCTCTGCCTTCTGCTGCCGGTTTACCGGTGGAGCGGATATAGTACCAGTTTTTATCATCTTCATCTGAACACACAAAGCTTTTTCATACTCATGCCTGTCAGGGTTCGCCCCCTGGCAGGTCCCCCTTTGAACTCAATCCCCGCAGCCGTGCTTTCACACGAACTGCGGGGTTCTGTTTTTCCTTATTTTTCCTATTTGTTCACTTCATTTACAAAGCGCAGGAACGCCTCCGCACCTTCCGGTGTATTTTTATACACGCCTGCATCTTCCAGAACCTCAGCAAAGACTTTTCCGGTCTCCTTCAGAATAATATCCAGTGCATTTTCCTTTGTAAATGTGTACTGTTTCTTCAGTTCTTCCACCCACTCTGCATGTTTCTGCAGCGTTTCATCACCGGCGATGTCACGGTTTTCGGCTGCCGCCTCTGCCAGATTGGTCAGTTCCTGCTTCAGACGGCTCGGCAGAACCGCAAGCCCCATAACCTCGATGAGACCAATATTTTCCTTCTTAATGTGATGCTTATCCGCATGCGGATGGAACACGCCCAATGGATGTTCGTCGGTTGTGATGTTGCAGCGAAGAACCAGATCCAGTTCATAATCCTCACCTCTGCGGCGGGCAATCGGAGTGATCGTGTTGTGCGGCTGATTGTCTGAGAACGCGATAACACCGACACTCTCATCGGAATAACCGCGCCATTTCACGAGAATCTTATCTGCCAGTTCTGCGACACGGGCCGGATCACTGCCGCAAAGACGGATAACACTCATCGGCCACTTTACGATACCGGCCTGAACATCTTCAAAGCCTTCAAATGTGATCACTTCTTTTACCGGAGCCGTTTCCATGGCAAAAGTATAATGACCGCCCTGGAAATGCTCATGGCTGAGAATGGAACCGCCGACGATCGGCAGATCCGCATTGGAACCGACAAAGTAATGCGGGAAGATCCTCACAAAATCCAGCAGTTTCTCAAAGGCGGACTTATCGATCTTCATTGGAATATGTTCTGCATTAAACACGATACAGTGCTCATTATAGTAAACATACGGAGAATACTGCAGGCACCAGTCTGCGCCGCAAATTTCAATCGGTACGATCCGGTGATTTGCACGGGCCGGATGGTTCATGCGTCCTGCATAACCTTCATTCTCTCTGCAAAGCTGGCACTTCGGATACGCCGTTTGCGGCGCATTCTTGGCAGCCGCAATGGCCTTCGGGTCCTTCTCCGGCTTAGACAGATTGATGGTAATGTCTAACTCGCCGTACTCACTGTCATATTTCCAGCGCATGTCCTTCTTAATACGATAACGACGGATATAGTCTGTGTCACAGCTGAATTTATAATACCAGTCTGTGGCTTTTACCGGATCCTCCGCATATAAGTGATAGAAGATACCGATCACTTCGCGCGGCATCGGAGTGATGGCTCCCATAATACGGGTGTCAAAAATATCACGCGCAGTAATACCATCCTCACAAAGACCTTTTTCTACCGCATAATCCAGCATACCGCCTAAAATCTCCTCAAGATCTTCGGTCTGCGGCTCCTCAGAAGGAGTATAATCATCCATACGGAGCAAATCCAGAAGTCGATTGGTCAGAACCATATGGTCCACCGGCTCTGCAAGTCCGTTGTTCATGGCGTAGGATACCAAAGAGTCAATATAAGTTTCAATCTTCATACTATTCCTGCACCTCCATCTCTACACCGCCCTGCGGACGAATAGACAGAACGTGGCAGGCACCATCGCCGAGAATTCCATCCATACCTGCAACGAAACCATCAAGAATATCAAATGGTACAAATGCCTGAACCGTACCGGCAAAACCGCCTCCATGGACACGGTAACCGCCGCGTCCGCCGAGGAAATGTTCACACATAGCAAGTGCAAGCGCTACGTCCTGATGCTCCTTATATCCGACCGGGATGACATTCTGAAGATACATGTAAGAAGAGTATCCGCTCTCCTTGATCAATTTCAGGAATGTATCGAAATCGCCCTGCTCCAATGCAGCCACCTGTTTTGGTACACGCGCATTCTCCTGATAAAAATGCACAGCACGCAGCACTGCACGGTCACCGCAGTTTTCACGAAGAACCGGAATTGCAGCAAAGAACTCTTTCTCGTCAATCTCTGTCAGCACCTCTTTGCCAAAGTGTGCACACACCGTTTTAATCTCATTCGGGATTGCAGCATATTCGTCTGTCAGGTCAGCATGACTCGCCTTTGTATCAATAATACATAATGCATGACCGCAGGATGCAAAATCAAATTTCAGCGGAACAATTTCCGGCTTTTCTTTGTCAAAAAAGTCAATGGTTACCAGATTGCCCACAGCAGAGGCTGTCTGGTCCATGAGACCGCAAGGTTTACCAAAGAATACATTTTCCGCATACTGACCGATCTGAGCCACCTCGGCCTGGGAAACTCTTGCATCAAAAAACAGATGGTTCAGGATTGTGCCGATCAGCACTTCGTAAGCGGCAGATGAAGAGAGGCCGCTGCCCGGAAGAACCGTGGACTCACAATATGCATCAAATCCCTCCACAATACAGCCAAGCTGCGCAAAACGGGCAGCCACGCCGCGGATCAATGCCGGTGTTGTGTTTATTTCGTCTTCCTTCGGTGTCAGTTCTTTTACATTCACTTCACACAAAGGATATCCCTTTGAAAGGATACGGATCTGGTCTGTGCCGTTCAGTCGAACTGCGGCTACCGTATCCAGATTTACCGCTGCGGCTAACACACGGCCGCGCTGATGGTCTGTGTGGTTACCGCCAATTTCTGTACGTCCCGGGACAGAGAAATACCGCTCCGGGACGCCGCCAAATGCGGCTGCAAAGCCGGCATCCAGCGCCTTCTTTTTTATTGAATCTAAATATAATACAGGTATGGTCATTATCTATTCCTCCAAATAACACTTTACACAAAAACGAACCGCCTACAAATGCAGGCGGTTCTGTAAGAATACAGGTTATTGCAATTTCTGCCATCCTGCATATAGCGTCATATCTGATTGTATTGTATCTGTATCTGCATCCCAGAGTTCAAAGCAGGCATAGTCTTTATACCAGCCGGTAAAAGCATATCCCTCTCTGGTAGGTGATTCCGGCAGAACCAGAAGTTCTCCGTACATCTGCTCCTGAGAAGCAACGTCGCTTCCCCCCAGAGAATTGAATGTGATCGTCAATCCCGGATTCCGCAGATTGATCGCTACAAAAGCCATGATCAGCAAAACACAAACAATAATGATCCGGTTAAGCGATTTTACAGATACATTTACATTTTTATAAAGTCCCCGCAGCTGCGGCAACTCATTCTCGTTTAGTTTCGAAGTCTTTTGATTCTCGTCCATTACTTCTTAACCAGATACTTACGCATATCCAGAGCACATGCACAGAGAATGATCGCACCCTTGATGATATACAGGCTGGAAGAGTCTACACCAAGCATAGTCAGAGCTACGAAGATCAGTCGAAGAACAACAACGCCCAAGATGATACCGCTGATCTTACCGGTACCACCAACGAAGGATACACCACCGATAACGCAGGCTGCGATCGCATCACATTCTGCGTTCAGACCTGTACCTGCAGCAACGGAACCACTACGAGCACCCTCGATGAAACCTGTGTAACCATACATTGCACCAGCCAGAGTATGTACTAAAACAGTTGTCCAGAACACGTTAACGCCGGAAACCTTTGCCGCTTCCGCGTTGGAACCTACCGCAAACATATTTTTACCAAATGTAGTCTTATTCCAGATGAACCACATCAGTGCAACCAGTACAACCGCATATGCTACGTATCTCGGCACCGCAACATTGCCCAAACGGAACATCTCACCGTTAACAAACATCTTATACTCATCGCTCAGACCGGAAATCGGCTGACCATTATTGCCGTTGAGGGAGAAGAACCACAGGATAACACCATAAGTGATCAACTGAGTGGATAATGTTACGATGAACGGATGAAGGCTGAACTTTGCAACAAAGAAACCGTTGACCATACCGATCACTGCACCGACAAGGATAACAGCCATCAGAGCCAGGGCAATCCATGCGCCGTTGATCTCCGGAAGATTCTGGAACATTTTGTTGGCAAAGTCTGTTTTCTGCAGCATAACACCTGCAATCGCTGCAGTAAGACCGGAAATACGACCTGCAGATAAGTCAGTACCGGTTAAAACGATACATCCTGCGATACCTAAAGCCATCGGCAGATATGCAGCAACCTGTGTGATCAGGTTGGCAAAGGAGCCGAGAGTCATAAAATTCGGCTTCTGAATAGCGGTATAAATAACAAAGATGAACATCAGGATATATAATGCATTATTGAGTACCAGATCAGACAAATAACGGCGCTTATCTTTCGCGTCCATCTGGCGATACTCAGCAGCAGCACGCTGCAGATTGGCAATTGGATTATTCATGCTATCTTTCCTCCTTATGCATACTTGGCAGCCAATGTCATGATCTCTTCCTGAGTTGTGTTGCGGGCATCCACTTCACCGGCAACCCGACCGCCGGACATAACCACGATGCGGTCACACACACCCAGAAGCTCCGGCATTTCAGAGGAAACCATAATAACTGTTTTTCCTTTATTTGCCAGATCCAGGATCAGCTGATAGATTTCATATTTCGCGCCTACGTCAATACCACGTGTCGGCTCGTCCAGAAGCAGAACCTCCGGTTCTGTCAGAAGCCAGCGTCCAATGATAACCTTCTGCTGGTTACCTCCGGAGAGAGTACGAATCTTCGTCTCCTGGGACGGAGTCTTTGTTCGCATCGCATCGATATAGCGCTGCGTATCCTCGCGCTGGGACTTTTCACTAAGCCAAAGTCCGAAACGTTTGTGACGTTTCAGGCTTGAAATTACCGTATTGTCACGGATACTCAGAACACCAAAGATACCGGTCGCACGACGTTCCTCTGTCAACAGAGCAAAGTGATTTTTGATTGATTCCGTGGCATTGCGGTTCAGACAGCTTTTGCCCTTCAGAGTAATCGTTCCGCTCTTGCGGGTACGGATACCAAAAATGCTCTCCAGAGTTTCTGTACGGCCGGAGCTGTCCAGGCCGGCCAGACCCACGATCTCACCTCTGCGGGCATTAAAGGAAACATCCTTAAGCTGGTTGTACATACCGGTAATATTCTTAACCTCAAGGAATACTTCGCCCGGTGTATTGGTCTTCGGTGGGAACTGGTTCGTCAGTTCACGTCCAACCATCAGGCGGATGATATCTGCCATTTCCAGACGCTCTGCACGTTCTGTAGCAACCCACTGACCATCACGCATGACCGTAATGTAATCAGAAATACGCTTGATCTCAGCCATCTTGTGGGAGATATAGATGATACCTACGCCGCGGTCCCGAAGCATGTTGATGATCCGGAAAAGATGCTCTACTTCCTCTTCTGTCAGAGAGGAGGTAGGCTCGTCAAAAACGATAACTTTCGAATTATAGGAAACAGCTTTGGCAATCTCAACCATCTGTCTCTGAGAAACAGGCATTGTACTCATGATCCTGTGCGGATCCACGTTGATGCCCAGCTCTTCAAATACTGCCAAAGTATCTTTGTACATTTTCTTTTCATTGACTGCGATGCCGCCGATCTTCGGATAGCGTCCCAGCCAGATATTATCCATGACACTGCGCTTCAGCGCCTGGTTCAGTTCCTGATGAACCATGGCTACACCATTGTCCAAAGCTTCTCTACTGTTCTTGAAGTCAATCTCCTTGCCATCAAGGAAAATCTGCCCCTTATCTTTGGAATAAATACCAAACAGGCACTTCATCAGCGTGGACTTACCGGCACCATTTTCTCCCATGAGAGCATGGACAGTTCCTTTTTGTAACTCAAAATTGACGCCGTCCAGAGCCTTGACACCTGGGAATGTCTTGGTAATACCAGTCATTTTCAGTAGAACATTCTGCTCCATAGTTGTCTTTCCTCCCTTGCTTTAAAATAAAAACAAGACAGGCAGCTGCCACCAAAGCGACAGCTGCCCGAAATATGCATAGATGCGAATTATTCGCCTGTGTACGGTGCGTATGCAACGAACAGCTTGGAAGCACAATCAGATGCGATAGTGAAACGCTCGTCAGACAGACCAGCCAGAGCCTTCGCCAGTTCAGAGCCTTCAGCAACTGCAGCAACTGTCTTGGAGATAGCAGCAGCCATACCCTCAGCATCCTGCTTAACAGTACCAGTCATAGCGCCTTCAGCGATTAATGCTTTTGCGTTGTCAGTAGCGTCTACACCGAATACCGGAACAACGTGTGCGCCGTCAACGTTGTAGCCTTTCTCCTGAAGAGAAGCGATAACGCCTTCTGCCATACCGTCGTTGTTACAGATTACGAGCTCGATCATATTGCCGTTGTCTTCATTGTAGGAAACGAAGTTTGTATCCATGTAATCCTTAGCAGCTGCTGCGGACCATGCACCACCTAAGTCAACCTGGTAGCAATCCGGGTTGGAAGCATCGAAGTAAGCAAGAGCGGACTTGCCAGCTGCTGTAAGAACAGCGTTTGCATCCTCAACACCAAACTGTGTACGGTAGATAGCCTCAACGTTAGCCTCATCACCCTTCATCATAGCGTAGGAGATAACGCCGTCGCCGTTCATATCAACTGCATCATAGTTAGCTACAAGATAGTCACCGATCATCTTACCCTGCATATGACCAGCTTCCGGAGCGTCTGTACCGATGAAGCAAGTTGTATTGTACTTCTCAAGAACAGCAACGTCTGTACCGTCTGTACCGATCGCACGGTTGAAGAAGATTACCGGGATCTTGCCTGCTGCAGCTAAGATTTCCTCTGCTGCGTCTGCAGAACCGGAAGTAACAAGGTTAACGATTAACAGGTTGGAACCACCAGCGATCGCTGTCTTAACCTGGTCAAGCTGCTTAGCCTGATCATTCGCTGCGAACTGGTTATCATACTCAATGCCAAGAGTATCAAGCTCAGCATTGAGAGCAGTACGTACAGAGCTGAGATATACGTCAGACTCATCGTACCAGAATACAGAAATTTTCGGCTCATTGGAACCGCTACAAGCAACAAGGCTGAATACCATAAGCATTGCCATTGCTAATGAGAGAAGTTTTTTCATACATTTATCCTCCTTATTTTTCCCGGGTGTTCTCTACCCACCCACATACAAAATAATTTTACCATTTCCTCTCCGAAATGTAAACCTTTTGCGCTAACATGTTACGTTATTTCAAATAATTATGAGAAAACTTTCACAAATGTATAACCATTCACCTCTTTTTATATTATTAAAAGACCCCCGCAGCCGTGCTTTCACACGAACCGCGGGGGGCTTTTATGACCAATTTACTTATGTTCCTGTATTCCTGCCTGTTTTATTCTGTCATGCTTGCTACGCTCTTATAGGAAACGCCCTTTGTATCGGTGTTGTATGTGAATTTTGCACCGCCGAACAGCTCGTCGCCGTTATCCTTGTACGGGCCGTCGTCACTCTGGATCGCACCGGACTTGTTGACAACGAACTTCATGCCTGCAACCTCTTTCAGTTCATATTTATCCTCGAGTGCAGTCACAAGAATGCCATCCTCATAGAGCTTGCCGCTCTTCGCACCGTTGACACCGGCACCAAGGTAGTAACCTTCTGTCTCGTTTGTCTCAGCAGAGAAGTATGCTTTTGCACTCTGGCCGTTCTCGTCTTTCACAGTCACAGAACCGGTCTTTCTTGTACCGTCTTCCTCACCGCCAAAGTAGTACATTTTTTCATCCATCTCTACGAAACCGTGTAACATCTCACCATCCTGGTTGAATGCATAAGTCTTGCTGTCGATTTTCTTTGTGGCTGCCATACATGTCTCGCCCGCCTCAAATCTCTTGCCGTCCTCTGCATACACATCTTCCAGTGTCCATGTCTGTGCGGATACAGTCTCATCGGCTGTCGGAACAAACACCTTTCCGTTCTTATCAAAGTAGAACCAGTATTTGTTGTTGTCGCTGTCATCTGCTCCAAAATCTACGCTGTTGTACTCTTTCACCCAGCGATTCTTTTTCGCGTGACCGTCATCTTCAGAGCCGCAGAAGTAGATATCTCTACCTTCTGCTGCCGCAGCGCCCAGAGTCATGCTGCTGCCGTCCTCGCTCCAGATCTCCTCATAGTTGCTGCTTGTACCGGTTACCCAGCCGCTGAGCATCTCGCCATATACATTAAAGAAGTAGGTTTCGCCGTTGATGCTGCTCTGCTTGCCAACCGCCGGTTTACCTGTGGAACGGATATAGAACCACTTCTTCTCCTCCTCGTCTGCCTCGTCCGCATCTACACCCGGTGCATATGTTTTGATCCATGTGTTTGCAAGTCTTGCACCGTTTTCATCACAGTAATAAGTATTTGTTGTGGATACATCGTTGCTGTCTGCTGCCATCCAGCTGTCGCCGGCCTCCTGCACCCAGCCTGTGAGCATCACACCGTCATCGTTAAAGTAGTATGTTTTTCCGTTGATGACCATCTTCTTACCTTCTGCTCTCTTACCGTTAGACTGAAGGTAGAACCATGCTTCCTCTTCCTCGTCGTCCTCAGCCGGAGCAGTGTATCTCCAGTCGTTTACAACTTTTTCACCGGCACTATTTACATAGTACCACGCATCATCAACTTCCACCCAGGAGCTGCGAACAAGACGTCCGTCATCTCCTACATAAAATTCCTTGCCGTTGCTCAGGCAAAATGCGTCCTCAATGATATCTCCGTCGGAGTCATAGCAGTACCATTCGCCGTCTTCCAGATTCCATGTTCCCTTCTGTGCCGCCATTGATGTAAAAGAGGCACCAATCGCAAGTAATGCAGCTGCAGTTGTCACCACAGCAAGTCTAGTCTGTTTTTTCATAAATGCTCTCTCCTTTAAAAATTTGGATTTAGGATTCTTTCGGGAAATCTCTTTCCGCTACGGATGCAGTATATGATAAACCAGACAAATTTTCAATATACTTGGAGCACTTGCCTTATTTGCTCATTTGTTTTGCCGCAATTTGACTCATTTGTAAACAACTTTATAACATTTTTCTTACAGAGAGTAGGGAGAGGTGCGGCAAAAGGGTGACGAATACAACCAAGGGGCACTTGAAATATCCTCTGTCACATGTTATTATATATATAGAAAAAGGTGTTGCCGATAGACGGTTAACTCCTCAAATGAGTTATTGCAAGAATAACCGCACTGGGGCAAAAGGGCGGTTATTTTTGCGTTTTATTAGTTCCAATCGAGTATCCCAATCCAAATGCAGTTAAGCACAAACTTATAACTGCGATCAAATCTGCTATACTTATCATGGCATCCCCTCCTTTCCATATTCATCCTAATATACATTAAGATTTTATGTATTTGAAGGGTGCAACGCCCTTCAAAGAAGGACTAACCGCCTACCGAAAATGGCAACACCTATTTCATTATTATAACAATCAGATTATATCTACACAATGGTCCAATGGTTCAATACTATACCCCTATAAACCAATCTTCAAACAACACCTCTTCCACAATTTCAGCCGCATCCTGAATGCAGCCCTCACAACTTCGTATCATTTTTCCGGTCTCTTTTCCCTTTAACTCCTTGCAGATGATCGTTCCGTTCTTCTCCTGAAAACGCCGAATCATTTCCCGGGAAAGCCGGTAGGAATCCCTCATACCGGCCGGATTCGCAAGATTGCCGCTGCTGGCCTTTAATCCAGCCAAAGCACAGGCACCGGAAACAGCTCCGCAAACTCCTTCCGCACATCCCATTCCTGCACCAAAGGCCTCTGTGAAGCGGAACATGGTCTCCTCGTCCATTCCCACCAGATCACAATAAGTGCAGGCCACCGATTGTGCACAATTATATTTCTTCTTTAAACGTTCCAATGTCTTCTCTACTCTCGTCTCCACTCATGTCCTCCTTACAACGCATTCTTATAAACAGTGCCATCTTTCATCACTAAGCGCATATTCGCAGGATCGCAACTGCGCCAATGATGGATGTGATACGTCCCCATTTGATAATGCTCGGTAAATACTGATTTTCATAATATACACTATTTTTATTTCCCATAGTATTCTCCTCCTATTATACGCCACCGCCAAGTACGGCACCGAACATGCCGGCAAACATGGCAATTGTAAGTGCCCACTGGGAAATCCAGCGTTTTCCGGTCTTCTTCTCAACGATTACCAGGGCAGCCATCACAATGAAACCAACAACCATGGAGATTGTGCTGGCGCTCGGGAAAAGAACGTACTCAGCAAGGAAGTAGCTCAGCGCACCGAGAACGGCTGCGGATGTGATCAATGTGAGGGCCTTGCCTGTACCGCCGGATACCACCTTCATAACCTTGTCCATGGACTTGATCAGGAAGATCGGAACGATAAGGAAACCGATACAGCCGAGAGCCATACAGGAAACTGCCACGTAAAGAATTTCCGGTGTCATTGCTTCCGGTGTCATCTGTACGCCGTAAGCTGCTGCTGCTCTGGACGCCGCCTGCATCTCCCACGCCATGTTACCGATGTAAGATAAACGCATCAGGGCAGTCGGAGCACCAACGGTTACTAAAAGTGTCAATAATGTTGATACGATTACGAGAGACGGACCGATGGATGCAAGGGCAGATGCCTTCATACCGGTCTTTAACTGGTTGTCGGTTACGCCCATCTCCTTACATGCGGCTAAACTCTTTTTCAAATAGATTACTGCCTGAGCAATGATAATGGTCAGCGCAAAAATTGTAATTGCCCACAAAATAGGACTATTGGCTATTGCTTTTACTTCAGCACTCATACTTTTTCCTCCTGTGTTACATTTCGATGTATTTATTTCACAACTTCACCGCTCTTGATGACATGAGCCGGTGCTCCATACATCAGAGAGATATCCTCCACCGGGTCTCCATCGATCACAACCAGATCAGCCATCTTGCCGACTTTGATAGAACCAACTTTATCTTCCATCATGATCAGTTTCGCACTGTTGATGGTTGCCTGTTTTAACATGTCGATGTTTGAGAATCCAAGAAGCTCTTTGCGGAGTCTGAACTCCATACCGACTTCTTTCTTCTGCACATCCATTCCCACGTCAGTGCCCCAGCCGATGAGAATATCATGTGCGTACGCATTTTTCAGCGCTGCGATCATATTGTCCAGAGTCTCCTGCTTTTCTGCCGGTATCGTCTCCGCCTGCAGCCACTCATATACGAGTGACAATGTCAAAACCAAACCCACATCGGTGCGTCCATCCATCTTCTTACAGGTGTCGTCCGAGATGAAGGTTGCATGCTCAATGGTACGGACACCGTTTGTCACCGCCATATCGATGCACTCTGCACCATGACAGTGGATCGCACAGTATGTATTTTTCAGTTTTGCAGTCTGAACGGCCTCGATGATCTCATCCTCCATCATGATGCGAAGCCCCGGCACGCTGCCTGGTGCGATCATGGAACCGGTTCCGTAGATTTTTGCAAAATCCGCACCGTTCTTCAATACTTCACGAACAGCTACGCGGTAGTCCATCGGCGTGTCGCAGAACTTGCACATCCACTCCAAACCTTCGCAGCCAATCTCGCTCGGAAGTAAGGTTGGACCGGAACAGAGGATATTCGGACCCTTAAAGTAACCTTCTCGGATCTGGTTTCTTACTGCGATGGTCAGGTAACGAAGATCGTCGCCGCAATCACGAACAGTGGTATAACCATTCTCCATCAGATACTGTGCAAAACGCAGAGAATCCAGTGTGCGGTCTGCTGCGCTCTCGTATGCCCACCATGCCTTCGGATAATCCGCACCGAACAGATGGACATGGGCATTGATCAGACCGGGAAGGACGGTCGCGCCTTTTACATCCAGCACTTCATAGCCTTCCTCTGCCACAGAACCGCACGGTACGATATCCGTAATGGTCTTGTCATTCATGACGATATCTGCCATTGTCAGCTCGGTACCTTCCGTTAGTTCACCGACCAGCTTACAGTTTTTCAGTAACAGCATAAGTTTTTCCCCCTTTTCTATTGTAATCTGAAACATCATTCAGATTTATTTACTTGTTTCTTCCAGATAATCTACAGCCACCTGTGCATACATGGCAGCGCCTCGCTTCAAAATGGACTCATCCAGATCAAATCCAACATCATGAAGCGGTTTGATCAATCCATGCTCTGGGGCGTCCGTACCCAACCTTGCATAAACCCCCGGCACTTTTTCCAGGAAATATGCAAAATCATCACATCCCAACGAGATCGGTGTATACTGCAGGAAATCCTCCCCGTACAGTTTCACCGCAGCTTTCCGCACAATGTCAGTGAAGGTGTCGTCCTCGTGCAGTACCGGAGGCATAAGCGGCGTCATCTCAATCTCCGCTGTACATCCAAGCATCTGCACCGTCGGGCCAACCACCTGCTCCAGATGTTCTTTGGAATGATTCAGAAAATCTCTGGATGTGGTGCGAATCGTACCTTCCAAAACCGCTTCATCTGCATAGGCGTTACATACAACGCCACCGCACATTTTTCCGACTGCAACCACAAGCGAATCCAGCGGGTCAATCCTCTTCGTCTGCAGAAGTTGCAAATTCTCCACCAGTTTCGCCGCTGCCATCAGTGCATCACTCGCCAGATGCGGCGCGCCAGTGTGGTTCATTTTCCCATGGACCGTAACCTTAAAAGTGGTTCCACCAGCCATGCATGCACCTTTTTCCGCCGCAATCTGTCCCGGTCTTAATCCCTCCATCCAGATATGCTCTGCAAAAGCCACATCCGCGTCATCTGCGACACCGGCTTCCACGTACTTCTTCGCACCATAAGCAAACTCTTCTGCCGGCTGGAACACCAGTTTTACATTTCCCTTCAATTCATCCTTCATTTCCAGAAGAATCTTCGCCGCGATCATCAGCATTGCGATGTGGGAATCATGACCGCACATGTGAACAGCACCGTCATGTTCACTGGCGTACGATACCTGTTTCGGGTCCTGCCCTTCCATTGCATCGATATCCGCACGGAGCAGGATCGTTTTCGTATTCGGTCCGGCCTGTCCACCCCGAATATACGCATAGCAGCCAGTCATATCACCCAGCTTCATCGGCTCCAATCCCAGGTCTTCCAAGTAGCGTTCAATATATTCTGTGGTCTTGAATTCTTTCCAGGCCAGTTCTGCATGCTGATGCAGCCACCGGCGATGCCCGATCAATTCCTGTTCATAAAATTCCGCCCTCTCAGCAATATTCAATCCACCATCTCCCCTCTATATTATACATGACCAATTAACTTATAGGACAAGTATAAATATGTTTTTGCAACAAGTCAACAGTTTTCTCTCGAAAATCACTCATTTTATTGGTTTTATCTAATACCTTACCCTTCTTTTTGTTAAACATGTATAATTTCCGTTCTCGTTTCCGAATTGGTCGTGTTTAACTCATGTATATATAGCCGACAAATCTCCACCCACCTTTATCAAAGCATAAAAAAAGAGCCCTCTGCATATTCTGCAAAAAGGCTCCTATTCTATCTTTCTTTATTCAATTTCTTCAAACGGGAACTGATACTGATCTACAAACCGGCTTCCATTCACGATTGCCTCTGCGATCAGATTGTCCGGCAGACCAATATTGTAAAGATAATTAGAAAAACTGAGATTAATCTCCAAACGCTGGGTAACCGCTTTATCACCTTTGACCCTCTTCATGATCAAATGATTCTCCGTCATCTTCATGATTTCCAGGTACAGCTTGTTCAGTTCTCTGGGTACATTGAGATTATATTTTTTAATGATCGCGCGGGAGCGCTCCTCCACATACCTTGTCGGAATCAGCACCATCGCACGGGATTCGATAAATTCATGGTAAAACTTCAGATACCGGCTGTAGTACGGATCATGATCCAGATAGTAGCAGGACATGGCAAAGGCAATATAGATCTGCTCCATTTCCGAAAATTCCGATAAATCCACTTTCTCCACTTCAGCAAAGATCGTCTCTGCCATATTGCTGTAAACCGTATTTCCAAGGTTTTCTTTGGAAGTGAAATAGTAGGAGATCAAGCCCAAATTTACACCGGCTTTCGCCGCGATATCACGAAGCGTCACAGACTTGTAGCCATTCTCAACGAACAATTCCGTCGCCGCCTGCAGAATCTTGGCATAAGTCTCATTTTCGCGCATATTCCCTTTGGTCTTTTCCGCTTTTTTATTCTCTTTCTCCTGATTCAATAACTGTTCGTAGCGCATTTCAACCTCCATCTTATCGTTCCAGCTTCTTTCATTATACGATGTCCCCGTAAAAATGGCAAATAAAAATGGGCCGTTACAACAGCCCATTTTTCACACATATTACGCGCCCTGTTTTTCAACCTGCACGATAGCCTGTTTCTGCATCGGGATACGACAGTTCTTGTTGCTGCCGAACTCAACGATTACAGTATCATCTGTCATATCGATGATCACACCGTAGAAACCGCTGGATGTAAGAACGTAATCACCAACAGCGATGCTTGCCATTAACTCTTCCATTCTCTTCTTTTCCTTCTTCTGCGGTTTGATTGCGATGAAATACATGAACGCAATGATCATGCCCACATATACAACCCAAAATAACGGACTATTCATTCTTGCTGCACCTCTCTTTCCTATTTCTGTTTATCTTTGTAGTTGCCTGTCACGCCTTCCAGCTTTTTCGCTTTGTATTCAGCGTAACAGTGATTATCAATTGCCTCGCGGATCTCGGTCATCATGGTGTTGTAGAAATAAAGATTGTGGAGTACGCAAAGGCGCATGCCCAACATCTCCTTCGCCTTCAACAGATGACGGATATATGCTCTGCTGTAAGAACGGCATGCCGGACACTGACAGCCCTCTTCAATCGGGCGCATGTCTTTTGCAAACTGCTCGTTGAACAGATTGATCTTACCATAGTTGGTATATACATGTCCATGGCGGCCATTTCTTGTCGGATATACACAGTCAAAGAAATCGACACCGCGGTCAACCGCCTCCAAAATATTGGCCGGAGTACCTACACCCATCAGGTAGGTCGGTTTATGCTCCGGAAGATGCGGTACTGTCACATCGAGAATGCGGTACATGTCCTCATGGCTCTCACCAACAGCGAGACCGCCGAGTGCATAGCCGTCCAGATCCATCTCTGTGATCTTTTTCGCATGTTCCACACGGATATCTTCGAATGTGCCGCCCTGGTTGATGCCGAAGAGCAGCTGCTCTTTGTTGACCGTATCTTCAAGAGAGTTGAGGCGAGCCATTTCTTCCTTACATCTTACCAGCCAGCGGGTCGTTCTTGCAACGGAATTCTCCATATACTCTCTGGTACACGGATGCGGCGCACATTCATCAAACGCCATCGCGATCGTAGAACCCAGGTTGGACTGAATCTGCATACTCTCCTCCGGGCCCATAAAGATCTTGCGGCCGTCGATGTGGGAGTTGAAGTACACACCCTCCTCTTTGATCTTACGCATGCCCGCCAGAGAGAATACCTGGAATCCGCCGGAGTCTGTGAGGATCGGGCGATCCCAGTTCATAAACTTATGAAGGCCACCCATCTCTTTGATCAGTTTATCACCGGTACGAACATGCAGGTGGTAGGTGTTGGAAAGCTCCACCTGGGTCCCGATGCCACGAAGGTCATCGGTGGACACAGCGCCTTTGATCGCCGCTACCGTACCAACGTTCATAAATACCGGAGTCTGGATCGTGCCGTGAACCGTCTCCATGGTCGCTCTCTTGGCACGTCCGTCCTTTGTCAGAATTTCATATTTCATGGTTTTCTCCATTGATTAGTCGTCTTCCTCTTCCACCTCAAATGTCAGATTCTTGCTCATCATATACCACATAGTACCGGTCAGACATACAGAAGAGTATGTTCCGCAGATGATACCGGCCATAAGCGGCAGTGCGAACTCACGGATGGAGGATACGCCAAGGATGAACAGTACAAGAACCATAACAAATGTTGTTACGGATGTATTGATACTTCTTGTGAAAGTCTCGGTAATACTTAAGTTTACAACGTCCTTTAAGTCGCTGTGCAGTTTGCCGTACTCGGCCTGCTCCGCCTTAATGTGTTCACGGATACGGTCGAAGATAACGATGGTCGCATTGATGGAGTAACCAACGATCGTCAGCAGACATGCGATCGCAGTGGAACCCATGGACCACTTTGCAAGGGCATAACATGCGAGAACGATCGCCACATCATGCACCAGCGCAATAACCGCACTGCCGGCAAATCGGATATTCTTAAAGCGGATCCAGATGTAGATCAGCATGCAGACGGTTGCAATCGCCGTTGCAATAACCGCATCTGCCTTCATCTCGTTGCTGATCGCACCGGAAATGCTCTCTGCAACAATCTTATTCTCATCCACGCCAAAGTGCTCTACCAGAGCCGCATCCAGCGCCTGACGTTCTTCCACATTCAATGTTCTTGTCTTGATGATAACCTCTGTAGTACCTGCAACTTTCTGAGTCTGTGTACCGGCATCGCCAGTCACCTCTTCCACAACCGGAACCACTTCGCCGGAAATCTGTTCTAAAGTCATATCCTCGTTGAAGGTTACATTTGTGGATGTACCGCCCTTAAAGTCAAGACCATAGTTGAAGATTCCTCCGATGTTGGCTTTGTTCATGCCCATTCCCGCAACACCGGCAATAACAGCCACGCAGGAGATCGCGATCCAAAGTTTCTGCTTGCCAAGGAAGTTGACCGGCTTCTTCTCTTTTCTCACACCGTAGAATTTCACGTCAGTGAAACCAAGTTCAAATAATGTATTCAGTGCAAATCTTGTAACAACCAGTGCTGTGAACATGGAAAGCACGATACCGATCGCCAGTGTGGAGGCAAATCCTTTTACGGTACCGGAACCTCTCCAGAAGAGAACAGCCGCTGCGATAAGAGTTGTAATATTGCCGTCAACGATTGCAGATAACGCTTTCGAAAAACCGGTCTTGATCGCAGATTTTACAGTCTTGCCGACACCGATCTCCTCTTTAATACGAGTGAAGATGATAACGTTGGCATCCACGGCCATACCGATGGACAGGATAATACCTGCGATGCCCGGGAGTGTCAGCGTTACCTCAAACGCTGCAAGAAGAACCAGCATCAGAGCCACATAAAGTGTCAGGGCCAGGGAAGATGCCAGACCCGGAACGCGGTACACCGCGATCATAAATACACAAACGATCGCAAAACCAATCGCTGCTGCCTTTAAGCTTGTGTAGATCGCTTCCTGACCAAGTTTCGCACCAACCACGTTGGAGCGGAGCTCTTCCAGTTCCAGAGACAGGGAACCGATACGGATCGTTGTTGCCAGTCTCTCAGCTTCCTCGTAGGATTCCATGCCGGTGATGGATGCCTGACCGCCAGTGATCGCAGTCTGAACCGTCGGTGCAGACTTGATCTCACCATCATAAATAATATAGATGATCTTACCGATATTAGCCGCAGTCACCTCAGCAAATTTCTGGGCACCTTCGTCTGTGAAGGTGAGCAGTACTTCATAGCTTAGCTGACCGGTCTGGTTGTGCTTGTAGCTCATTCCCTTTGCGGAAGCCACATCTGTTCCTTCCAGAACCGTCATTCCTGTTTCGTCTACGAACAGGAGAGAACCCGGTTTTCCCAGTTCCTCAAGAACCTTATTCGCATCAGAAACGCCGGGGATATCAATATTGATACGGTTGACACCCTCACGATATACTTCCGCCTCAGAGCTGTAAGACTGTACTCTCTGCTGAAGTTTATACTGGGTATCCGCCATCGCTTCATCGCTCGGATCTTCCTCCAGCGCCTGGTATGTAATACTTACACCACCAGCCAGATCGAGACCGAGCTTGATGCCGCCATCCTGATAAGTCACACCATTTTCATCTGTGATAAGTTTGCTCTTCTGAAGCGTATCATATCCCAAAAATCCAAAAATGCCGATCACGATCAGGAGTCCCAGCAGGTAAAGGAGTCCTTTTCCTCTGTTATTCTTCATCTTTTTTCTCCTTACATACAAATTCTGTCAATCTTTTCCCGGAATCACGAACAACCCCTACACTCTTCCGATTGTAGGGGAAATCCTTGAAACCATTGAAAAATTATAGCATAGGAAACTTCAACATGCAATAGGGATAATTCCGAGGATTGAGAAATACAATGGTACAAATTGCTTGCATTTGCCCATGCAAAGTCCCTAATGTGAAAGGAGTCTCCATATGAAACTCAAATCCTGGTACCTGATCCGCACCCTTATCTTTTCTTATTTTATGACAACCATCCTCCTGCTTGTGCTGACAGTTCTCATGTACAAATTTCACCTGACCGAAGACCGGATTTCCATCGGTATCTACGCAGTCTACATCCTGTCCTGTCTCCTCGGCGGATTTCTTGCCGGCAAAGCCATGAAATCCAGACGTTTTTTCTGGGGGCTGCTGACTGGAATCTTATATTTCGCAGTCCTGCTGCTCATGTCCTACATACAAAATCAGGGGATCCTCGCTGATACCGGACACATTTTGACAGTGTTTGGTATATGCTCCGCCAGCGGGATGGTTGGAGGAATGATTTCATAGTCTACAACGTAAAAAGAGGTCCACGCGGGACCTCTTTTTGTATTTTATATTAATTCTTCTTATTTCCAACCTTTGTCAGTGCTGCCACCACGCCAGCCAGAATTCCCATAACAACCATAATGCCGGCCATACCCTGCCACATCATGTTAAATGCCTGTACTAATACTTCGTTCATCTTCTCTACCTCCTGCGATTACATGAAGAAACCAAGAATGATACCACCGGCAACAGCGGAAGCTACCTGACCGGATACGTTTGCACCGATCGCATGCATTAACAGGTGGTTTGTGCTGTCCTCAGCAACACCCATCTTCTCGATGACACGAGCAGACATCGGGAATGCAGAGATACCGGCTGCACCAACCATCGGGTTCACCTTATTCTTAGAGAACAGGTTCAGGAACTTTGCAAACAGACATCCGCCGATTGTATCGAAGATGAAAGCCACAAGACCAAGACCCATGATGATCAGTGTTTCAAGCTGAACAAACTGCTCTGCTCTCATAGAGAAGGAGATTGTAATACCAAGAAGCAGTGTGATCAGGTTTGCAAGGGAGCTCTGAGCCGTCTCAGAAAGGCTGTTTAAGCAGCCGCACTCACGAATCAGGTTACCGAACATCAGGAAACCTACTAAGGATACGGAAGCCGGAGCAACCAGACCTGCTACAAATGTAACGATGATCGGGAATGCGATTCTTGTAAAACGGCTTACCTGACCCGGCTTATACGGCATACGGATCATACGCTCTTTCTTTGTAGTAACCAGCTTGATCGCCATCGGCTGGATGATCGGAACGAGAGCCATGTAAGAATAAGCTGCTACAGCGATCGGTCCAATGTAGTTGGAATGAAGCACCTGGGATACCAGGATGGAGGTCGGGCCGTCAGCCGCACCGATGATACCGATGGAAGCTGCGTCCTTGATCTCAAAGCCAAGCAGAGCTGCAACTACGATAGTAAGGAAAATACCGAACTGCGCTGCCGCACCGAACAGGAACATCTTCGGGTTAGAAAGCAGCGGTCCGAAGTCGATCATAGCACCGATACCGATGAACAGGAGAAGCGGGAATGCTTCAGAAGCTTCGATACCGGTTTCGAATAACCACTGAATGATACCGTGTGTCTCACCAACGCCTTCCATCATCTGGTTCAGCGCACCGGATTCCGGCAGGTTTACCAGAATTGCGCCGAAGCCCATCGGCAGAAGAAGTGACGGTTCATAGTCTTTTTCAATTGCAAGGTAGATCAATGCGATACCTACCAGGTACATTACGACCTGCTGCCATGTGATAGACAGTAAGCCGGTCCATAAAAATTCCATACTGTTTCCTCCTTGTAATAAAAAGTATTGACTGGTTCTGGAAAAACTTACTTTACTCATATCTGTTTTAGAACAAAATAAGTACAAAAAAAGACCTTTTGCAGAAAGTCTCCCCTCTGCAAAAAGTCTCGTTACCAAAACCGGTATGCACCGCCAGACGCCCTATGCGCCGCGTTGTTGACAGTACATTTCAACTACTCCCTCTTTGAACATTTAAAATATAAACATTCCATGAAAAAAAGTCAAGAGTAGTTTTTCCATTTTTGCGTTATTTTAACCATCTTCGTCCATGATATAAATATGAATCGTTTCGATACGGTTGCGGTCCACTTTTTCGACCACCAGGCGCAGGTTCTCGTAAACAACCTCCTCGCCTTCCTCCGGCAGATGATCCAAAAGACCGATCACAAATCCGCCGATGGAGTCATAATCTTCGGATTCCAGATGGAAACCAATCTGATCATTGAGGTCATCCAGCTTCATCGCCGCATCAACGGCAAATTCTTTCGCGTTAAGCTTCTTCACCAGGTCTTCTTCATCCTCGTCGTACTCGTCACGGATCTCACCGACGATCTCCTCAAGCATGTCTTCCATCGTGATCAGTCCGGCGGTCGCACCATATTCATCCAGCACGATTGCAATGTTGTTCAGAGTCTTTCTAAGTTCCACCATAAGCTCCGCTGTCTTTTTAAATTCATAAGTATACATCGGCTCTCTCAAGTAGTCGCGCAGATCGAACTTTGCATCCTGCTCCTGTAAGATCAGGTCTTTGATATTGACGATACCGATGACGTTGTCGGTTGTCTCCTCAAACACCGGATATCTGGTATATTTTTCCTGACGGAACACTTCCATTACTTCCTCTAAGGTAGAGTTCACGTCAATAAAGGTCATATCGATTCTCGGCACCATAATGTCTCTCGCCACGGAATCACCAAAATCGAACACGTTGTAGATCATTTTCTTCTCGTCCGATTCAATCACGCCTTCTTCATGGCTTACTTCCACGATGGTACGAAGTTCTTCTTCTGTAATTGCCTCCGGTTTCTTATTCGGATCAATATGCAGAAGTTTCAGAACCACCAGCGACATTTTGTCTACAACAAAGATCACCGGAGTTAAAACCTGCATCAACAGGTAAATGGGCTTTGCAAACTTTAAAGCCATCGACTCGGAATAGAGTGTCGCACTGGTCTTTGGCGTGATCTCACCGAAGATCAATACCAAAAGCGTCAGCACACCGGTAGCCGCACCAACGTACGCACTTCCGAACACATCTGTTACAAGAACTGTCATAAGAGAGGAGGCCGAAATATTCACGATATTATTACCGATCAAGATCGCACTCAACATCTTTGACTGATTGTCCAGTACCTTAACTAAGATCACAGCACTGCTGAGACCGGCATCCGCCAGGTTCCTCACTCGAATCTTATTGACCGACATCATCGCGGTCTCCGAAGATGAGAAAAATGCGGATAAACCTAATAACCCAATTACAACTAGCATCTGCAGGGCTTGCCCTGAATCCAAAATAACCAACTCCTATTTCTTTTTTATATTTGTACCATATGGCACATTGGCATAAATTCTACAATATCACCTTTTGTCTGTCAACGGATTTCCCCATTAAAATTTTGTAAAGATTCTATATTTTCTCAATGTTTATAACGATTTTCTCTGTCTCGTAGTCCACATGATGATCCAGACCGCGGTGCTCATATTCCGCCTCGCCGTTCCGATTGTCATAGGGATCATGACGCAGGAATTTCTTTGGCGGAACAAATTCATGCTGGAAATCGCTGCAGCAAGGAATACGGAACGGCTCCAGATTTCCAAAATAGAAATTCCAACGGTCCACCGCACCGGCACGGTACGCAGCACCGCCAAAGGAGCAGTCCGCATACATCCAGCCATACGGAGCTACATAGAACTGCGCCCAGTCATGGTTTCCGATCGTCAGCGGCGTCGCATAAAGACCGGACTGCCATCTGGCCGGAACACCGGCAATGCGGCACATGGTGATAAACAAAAGTGCATAGATGCCGCAGTCACCTTTCAGGCCACTGGCCATATACTCCGGAATATCCGTGATCGTGAAATACTGACGGACAAAAGAGTACATGATATGAGACGTGATATAATCATAAATCTTTCGTGCTTTCAAAAGCGGATTCTTCTCATCCCCCACCACTTCCGCAGTCAACGCTTTTAAGTATGGTGTAAATAAGATATGCGGCGCCTGCTCCGATGTGTAGAAATCCGGCTGAATTTCGGAAACTTCTGATGACTTCGGATCCACATAATTCATGTGATTTTCAAACTGATATTCAATAAAGAACTCATGATCCGGTTTCAATGCAGTCTCCATGAATACCGTTCTCTGAATCCGGTCCTCCGGTGCAAGAACATATTCCTGCTCTGAACAGGACAGCAACTCCACGTTCTTCGCCTGGGAATACTGAAGCGGGATCGGCAGATGGACGCGGATTGTCTTTCCAATCTCCTCAGCCTCCTTCTTCATCTTCAAAGATGCACGAATATGCATTTTGTATGCAAGACCACCTTTTTCCTTCATCTCCGCGATGGTTTCATCCAAAAGACGGCTGTTGCTCTCATACTACGTGAGCGCCGCGGCAACCGCCGCGATGGCGATCGTCGCAACGGCGGCTTCCGCCGCGATGGCCAGGGCCAGAACAATAACTTCCGTCGCGAAGGCGGCGCTCCCCGTCAGGGTGGCTTCCGCAAGCCCGTTGAGAAGAAAGAAGGAGGCGCACAGTAATGCTTCTGCCTAAGAGAGTTAAATACCGCAGAGTTCACCGTGGCCGCCTGACCGGTAAGGCCATGAGAGGCAACACCGTTTCCTACGGTGAGTTCGGCCTCGTCGCTGTTGAGCCCGCATGGATCACCAGCAATCAGATCGAAGCAGCCCGTATCGCTATGACCCGTCATACCAAGCGCGGCGGCCAGGTCTGGATCAAGATTTTCCCCGATAAGCCCATCACCGAGAAGCCTGCCGAGACCCGCATGGGTTCCGGTAAGGGTTCCCCCGAGTATTGGGTTGCAGTAGTTAAGCCCGGCCGTGTCATGTTTGAGATCGCCGGTGTTTCCGAAGAGGTCGCCCGTGAGGCTCTGCGTCTGGCCAGCCACAAGCTGCCCATCAAGACCAAGATCGTCAAGCGTGCCGACCTCGAAGCCCAGGAAGTAGGTGAATGAGATGAAGGCAACTGAAGTACGTGCAATGAGCGTCGAGCAGCTCAACGAAAAGCTCGCCTCCCTGAAGAAGGATCTGTTCTTCCTGCGTATGCAGCACGCAACCAATCAGCTGGACAATCCTCTCAAGATCGCTGAAACCAAGCGCGATATCGCCCGCGTCAAGACCGTTATCCGTGAAAAGGAGGAGAACTAAAATGGA
>JAFSFU010000297.1 GCA_017435025.1 Lachnospiraceae bacterium
ATGGTATCTGCAGTTATGCAGTCTGTATCCGGTGAGAAGATGGGCGTTGCGCTTGCGAAAGAGGGCGGTATTGCATTTATTTATGTTTCTCAGCCGATCGAGCAGCAGGCAGAAATGGTTCGTAAAGTAAAAAATAACAAGGCAGGTTTTGTTGTTAGTGATTCCAACTTACGCCTTGAGAATACAATGGCAGAAGTAGTAGAGTTAAAGAAGAAAACCGGTCATTCCACAATGGCAGTTACCGATGACGGTACTGGTACAGGTAAACTCCTTGGTATCGTAACAAGCCGTGACTATCGCGTAAGCCGTATGGATCCGAATACTCCTGTTTCCGAGTTTATGACTCCATTCGAGAAACTCGTTTATGCTCCGGAGGGAACAACTCTGAAAGAAGCAAACGATATTATCTGGGATCACAAACTCAACGCACTCCCGATCGTAAGCAAAGAAGGTAACCTTGTTTCCTTCGTTTTCCGTAAGGACTATGATTTCCATAAGAGCAATCCGTTAGAATTACTGGATTCTCACAAGCGCTATATCGTTGGTGCAGGTATCAATACTCGTGACTACGCTGAGCGTGTGCCTGCTCTTGTTGAAGCAGGTGCTGACGTTCTCGTAATTGACTCTTCTGAGGGTTACTCCGAGTGGCAGTCCATGACAATCAAATGGATCCGTGACCACTATGGTGATACCGTAAAAGTAGGTGCTGGTAATGTTGTTGATGGTGAAGGTTTCCGTTTCCTTGCAGATGCAGGTGCTGACTTCGTTAAAGTTGGTATCGGTGGAGGTTCCATCTGTATCACTCGTGAGACAAAGGGTATCGGCCGTGGACAGGCTACAGCAGTTATCGATGTAGCAGCAGAACGTGACAAATATTTCGAGGAAACAGGTGTATACGTTCCGATCTGTGCAGACGGTGGTATCGTTCATGACTACCATATGACTCTTGCTTTGGCTATGGGTTCTGATTTCTGCATGCTTGGTCGTTACTTCTCCAGATTCGACGAGTCCCCGACAAGCAAAGTGCTTGTAAACGGCAACTACATGAAAGAGTACTGGGGCGAGGGTAGTGCACGTGCTCGTAACTGGCAGCGATATGACCTTGGCGGAGCTGGCAAACTGAGCTTCGAAGAAGGCGTAGACTCCTATGTACCGTATGCTGGTGCTCTTACTGACGGTGTTGCGATCACACTCCACAAGATCCGTTCTACAATGTGTAACTGTGGTGCATTGACACTTCCGGAGTTACGTGAAAAGGCAAAACTGACTCTTGTTTCCGCTGTATCCATCGTTGAGGGCGGTGCACACGATGTTCAGTTAAAGGATTCTTCCAACGTGAAGTAATTACATTATTTTTGATATAATTTCACAAATAGAAAGACCGCTGATTCCTAATTGGAATCGGCGGTCTTTTTATGATCATTCTATATCACTCCTTCAATAAACTTAATCACCATACTTTTTACCACACTTTTCGTTATTTTTTTCCATTACCACCCCAAATAGGTGTAAAAGTGTGGTGACTTTCAAAACAATTTTATTATAATTAAAACAATGCAGGACTAGTAAAATTAGTAGTTTTACTATCATTTTTTAGAAATACATGTTATTATTAACAAGTAATTGGAAATATTATCGAATTGAATATAGAAAGGAGATTATTTATGGGACTTATTAAAGCAGCTTTAGGAGCAACAGGTGGAGTTCTCGCTGATCAGTGGAAGGAATATTTTTACTGTGAATCCATGCCGACAGATGTATTGGTTATGAAAGGCCAAAAGCGTACAGGAAGCAGATCTTCCAATACAAAAGGAACCGAAAATATTATCACAAACGGATCCATTCTTGTCGTGGCAGACGGTCAGTGTGCAATGATTGTTGATCAGGGGCTTGTAGTAGATATTTGTGCAGAACCAGGTGAATATACATATGATGCATCTACAGAGCCGTCTATTTTCAGCGGAGAGCTTGGAGAGAGCATTTCTGCTGTATTCCAAACCATAGGAAAGAGATTTACCTTTGGCGGTGTTGCTCCGAAAGATCAGAGAATTTATTATTTTAATACAAAAGAGATCATGGGAAATAAATATGGAACAGCATCCCCGGTACCGTTCCGTGTTGTAGATGAAAGAGCCGCAATCGATATCGATATCTCTGTAAAATGCTTTGGTGAATACAGTTATAAGATTGTAAATCCATTGTTATTCTATAAAAACGTTTGTGGTAATATAACAGATACATATAGACGCTCAAATCTGGAAAGCCAGTTAAGAACTGAGCTTCTAACAGCGCTTCAGCCAGCATTTGGTAAAATTTCCGAAATGGGTATTCGTTATTCTGCAGTTGTGTCCCATACAACGGAATTACGCGACGTATTGAAAGAAGAATTAAGTGAAAAGTGGCGCGATACTCGCGGAATCGAAATTTTCGAATTCGGTGTTTCATCTATCAAAGCAAACGAAGAAGATGAAAAGATGATTAAGGAAATGCAGCGAAATGTTGCTTTTATGGATCCGTCAAGGGCACAAGCCCACCTGGTTGGTGCAAAAGCTTCTGCAATGCAGGCAGCCGCTTCCAACACAGCTGGCGCAGCAGTTGGATTTATGGGTATGGGTATGGCAAACAATATGTCTGCAGGTATCGATCAGGGCCTTAGTCAGCAGGTAATGATGCAGCAGCAGCAACAGTTCGCGCAGCAGACTTTGCAGCAGGCTCAACAGAATTCGGCTCAACAGGCTGCAGCCGGTTGGTCTTGCTCTTGTGGACAGACAGGAAATACCGGAAAGTTCTGTCAGGGTTGCGGTACTCCGAAACCAGAACCGAAACCAGCAGGAAGCTGGACATGCAAATGTGGTGCATTAGTAACTGGAAAGTTCTGCCCAGAATGCGGAACAAAGAAACCAGAAGAGGATGCTGGTTGGATTTGTTCCTGTGGAGCTGTAAACAAAGGAAAGTTCTGTATGGAATGTGGTTCAAAGAAACCGGAAGGTATTCCGCAGTATAAATGTGATAAATGTGGTTGGGAACCACCGAAGGGTACAAAGGCACCGAAATTCTGTCCGGAATGTGGTGATCCATTTGATAATGGCGATATCATCTAAGATGGAGGTAAACAATGGGCTTATTTGATATGTTTAAGAAAAAGGAATGTTCCATTTGTGGTGGAGAAATTGGTCTTTTAGGAAATCGCAAACTGGAAGACGGTAATATGTGTAAAGAATGTGCAAATAAATTATCTCCTTGGTTCAGCGATCGTAGAAACAGCACGATTGCCGAAATCAAGGAACAACTTGCATACCGTGAAGAAAACAAACAGGCTGTAGTTTCCTTTCACACAACTCGTACTATCGGTAGAGATGTGAAAATATTATTTGATGAAGATTCAAAAAAATTTATGGTAACACGTGCAAGAAATCTAGAAGAGGCAAACCCGGATGTGTTGGATTTCTCACAAGTAACGGGATGTGTTCTTGATATTGAAGAAGACATACGTGAGGAAGAGACTACGGACAAGGAAGGTAAATCCGTGAGTTATAATCCTCCGAGATATAATTACTCTTATGATTTCGAGATGACCATTCACGTGAATCATCCTTATTTTGACGAAATCAATTTCCGGTTAAACCCTTCTAGTATTGAAACGACATCCGTTGCGGTTCCGGCAATTAGAAAACCAAATCCAAGGATGAATCAGGATTATAAAGAGTATGAAGAAATGGGACGTGAGATTGAAAAGATCTTTTCATCAGCCAGAAATCAGATACGAAGAGAAGCTGCTGCATCAGCAGCACCTAAGATGGCAGTGACTTGTCCGTTCTGTGGTGCGACTACAACTCCGGATGCCAGCGGATGCTGTGAGTACTGTGGCGGCTCAGTAAACGCCTAATAATAATTACATTGAAAGTGAGAAATGATGATAGATTTATCACAATTAGTTGATATATGTAAAGATCATATTGTTTACATTCAAACGCATAACTTTCCGGATCCTGATGCGATAGCCTCAGCATATGGGCTTAAGAATTTACTGTGTAATTACGGTATTAATAGTAAAATATGCTATGCTGGAAAGATTGACAAATTAAGTGCTGCAAAAATGCTGCATGAATTTAAAATCGATATGTATTCCTATGAAACATTAAGTGATGAAATGAAGGAAAACGACTACATCATTTGTATCGATAGTCAAAAAAACGCAGGAAATATTCAGGATTTTATTGGCAATGAAATTGCATGCATCGATCATCATCCTACTTTTGTAGAAAATGAATATCTATATTCCGATATCCGAATAACAGGAGCCTGCGCTTCGATGATTGCAGAGTATTATATGTTATCAGATACTATTCCGGATAAGGATACAGCAACTGCTTTGATTTATGGAATTAAAATGGATACATTACAATTTTCAAGAGGTGTAACTCCTCTTGACATTGAAATGTTCGGTTTTTTGTACCCGCTGGCAGACCATCAAAAATTAAGTCGACTTGAACGTAATAATATGGAATTTACTGATCTTAGAGCCTATGGTGAAGCAATAGAAAGTATTGAACTATACGGTAAGATTGGATTTTCGCATATTTCATTTCCTTGTCCTGATGCATTAATTGCAATCCTTGCAGATTTTATTCTGTCGTTACAGGAAGTTGATGTAGCACTCGTATCTTCAAAACGTACGGATGGAATTAAAATATCATTACGTTCAGAGACACCAAATGTACATGCAGGTGAAGTATTAAAGATGGCACTTGAAGGATTCGGTGATGGTGGCGGTCATTCTTCAATGGCCGGCGGCATCATTAAATCAGAAAACCTTGAATTACTTGGAAACTATCCGGAAGATAAAATTAATAGTATGATTTTAAAGATACTTGATGGCTCAGAAAAACCATCTTAAAAACTGAAGGGGAATTACAATCAAGTAGTTTCCCTTTATTTTATTAAAATACATATCATAAAAGGACGGTGATTATATGAATCAGAATTCATCTGGACTTTTTGTTTTTTGGGGGATGATTTGTACTTTCATTCTATTATTTGTGATTCGCAGTCATGTGCCATCTTTGGCAAACGCATTGTTTATTATTATTGGAGCATGTATGATTCTTCTCCTATTATTTGTAAGCATTGTCATGTACTTTGCATTACGAAATCCAAAAACGTCAAATAGCCAAAATGATTCTGATAAAATCAAACCACTAATGAATAACGGACGCCAAAGTTTAATCAAACTGCGCAGTCTATCCATGGAAATTAAGAATTCGCATGTTCGTAAGATCAATAATGATATTTGCAATATAATCGAAAGAATCTTTCGGACATTAAAAGAACATCCTGAACAAATCGACTCATTGAGACAATTTTTCCATTATTATCTCCCGACTTTGGAAAAGATTCTTATAAAATACAAGAGCTTTGAAACACAAGGCCTGCCTTCAGCTAAAATCACTCAAAGTACGATCACATGCCTTCAGGATATCAAGACTGCAATGGAAAAACTATATAACAACCTGTTCGAAGATGATATTCTTGACCTTACTGTCGAAATAGAAGTATTGAGACAAATATGTAAGCGTGATGGTTTATTAACCAATGAGGATTTTATATTTCAAAACGTAAAGGAGAAATAAATCTATGGCAGCTCAAGTAACGAATTATCAGTGCCCAGCTTGTACTGGTCCGGTACATTTTTCGCCTGAAACAGGAAACGTTGTATGCGATTATTGTGGTTCCACTTTTGAATTAAAAGAAATTGAAGCTATCTATGCTGAAAAAGATGCCATAGCGGCAGCAGCGCAGGCTAATTCGGAAGAACCTGAAGATAACCAGGAAGGAACGGAGTTTACCGGTGATTGGGATACTACAGCACTAAACAGCAACTGGGGTTCAGAAGCCGATGGAATGAAAGCGTACAACTGCCCATCTTGCGGTGCCGAACTGATCTGCGACAGTTCGACAGGTGCCACATCCTGCCCATACTGCGGTAATCCGACCGTTGTACCAGGACAGTTTTCCGGTGCTTTAAAACCGAACTATGTGATACCATTTAAGATTGATAAGGATGCAGCTATTCAGTTATTGAAAGAACACTGCAAAGGAAAAGTTTTTTTACCAGATACTTTTACATCCACCCATCATCTTCAGGAGATCAAAGGCGTGTATGTTCCGTTCTGGATGTTTGACGGTAAGGCAGATGCATCAGCTACATTCAATGCGACCAGATCTACTATGCATAAAACATCGACAGAGGAGATTACGACCACCACCCACTATCGTGTAAAGCGTGCAGGAACGATATCTTTCGAAAAAATTCCTGTAGATGCTTCTTCTAAGATGCCGGATGATTATATGGATTCCTTGGAACCATATGATTACAAAGAACTAAAAGATTTTTCAACTGCCTATCTTCCTGGTTTTCTGGCTGATAAATACGATGTTACCGTGGAAAGCAGCTGGACAAGAGCTGATCATCGATGTGAATCAACGATCAAGGCTGCGCTCCGTAATACGGTTAACGGATATCATACCTGCGTGACTGAACGCGAATGGATCAATATGAAACGTGGAAAAGTTCATTATGCTCTTCTTCCAGTATGGCTATTATCTACAAAATGGGATGGGCAGACATTTCTATTTGCAGTAAATGGACAGACTGGAAGAACAGTAGGGGACCTTCCAGTGAGCAAACAAAAATTCTGGTCAATGTTTGCGGGTCTGGCAGCAGGATTCAGTGTAATCGGTTCGATCCTTGTAACATTATTCATTTAAGGAGGGAACAAAGATGAAGAAATACATACAGTTAATCTTAACCGTATTAATGATCGGAATGATGAGCTTCTCGTCTTTGGCGTCCGGTATGTACGTGTACGACGAAGCCGGCCTTCTTGAAGCAGAAGAACTGGTTTCTCTCGATGCAGAAGCAGCTTCCATTTCAGAAAAACATGGATGCGGTATTTATGCAATTATTGTAAATGATTATCAGAAATACAGTAAAGGTGATGTTTTCACAACCGCAACAGAAATGTACCACGGTCTTACTATGGGCAAAGGTGAAGATCGCGATGGCATCCTATTGATGCTTAGTATGGAAGATCGTGACTATGCCACTTTCTTTTATGGTAAAAATGCAGAGTATGCTTTCAATGAATATGGTCAGATCCAGCTGGAAGAACAGTTCTTAGATGATTTCGTCAATAACAACTGGTATGAAGGTTTCACTGATTACATCCATACATGTGATGAATTTTTGAGTCTTGCGGAGGATGGAGATCCAGTGCGCGAAAGTCATACATCTACATATGTTGTAGTGGTCGCTGTTTCGATTGTAATTTCATTTATAATAACTAAAATTATGGAATCGAGAATGAGAAGTGTCCATACTGGCGGAAGTACAATATCTTATGCGACAAACGATGGACTTCAGTTGACTGACTCTGGTGACTATTATCTTTATACAACGCAGTCCCGCAGAAGAATAGAAAGTTCAACACGATCTGGCTCCGGTTCGAGATCCAGTTCTCATAGCGGCGGCGGTTCCGGTCGTAGTGGAAAATTTTAAACATAAATACATGTATTACATCCTGAAAATAACCGGCATGTACAAATTTCAACATGCCGGTTATTTTACTACTCAAATCATCTTTCGATTTACATAATATATTTATGTCTACCATTTATTCTTCTCTTAGTCGAACCACATTTCTTGCACTGCGTCTGCGTTCATCCTCCTGTGCTGCATAATGTTTTCTTGTCGTATTGACATCGTTATGCCCAAGAACAGAAGCTACCAGATAAATATCGCCGGTTTCCCGGTATAAGCTGGTGCCGTATGTGCTTCGGAGCTTATGCGGCGTGATCTTTTTTAACGGTGTAACAAGCTTTGAATACTTCTTAACGAGATTCTCCACGCTGCGAACACTCATGCGCTTTCTCTGCATCGACAGAAAGAATGCCTCTTCATGTCCCGGATAAGGATCGATCATTTCTCTCTCCTCCATATATTTTTCCAGCACATCGCACACTTCATCACTGAAATATACAACAGCCTCTTTACCACCTTTTCGGAATATCTTGATTCCACAGTTTTCAAGATCCACATCATTGATATTCAATCCGACACATTCAGAAACACGAATTCCGGTGCCAAGCAGAAGAGACATCATGGCCAGATCACGAACTTTTGTCCGTTCATGGTATATTTTCTGCTTGTCAGTCAATTTATCGCCTTCTTCAACCTGATCCAGAAGTTTAGCAACCTCATCAATTTCCAGACGAATAATTTCCTTTTCATGAAGTTTCGGATTGCGCAGAAGAGCAGCAGGGTTCTTTTCAATACGCTCATTGCGGTAATAATAGTTGTAAAAACTCTTTAAAGAAGAGGATTTTCTCATGATACCACGTTCCGTATTGATCACCTCGTCGCCCAGTTCGGATGGATGACATTTTAAGTATTCCAGATATTCCTCCAGATCAGTAACTGTCAGTTGTTCCAACACTGAGAGAGGAATATTGTCACCCATTGCGGCAATCGCTGAATTCTGGGTTCTAAGGAATTCAAAAAATATTCTTAAGTCATATGCATACGCAATTCGGGTTCTTGTAGAGGTTCTCGGCTCAATTCCACGAAAGAAATCCTTACAAAAAGGCGGAAGTTCTTTAATTAGTTGTCTTAATCGCTTAATATTTTCGATATCTTTTTGTTCATGGTAAGTAAGGTTTGCCATAATCTATAATACATCCCCCTTTTTGCTAGTTCTGATCGATGGAGCAGGAGAGGGCCATCCCTGAATGTTACCATCCAAAATCGCCCGGAACATTCTTTCTTTTACACCAGGATTTTCATGATTCAGATTTCGGATTAATGTTTTTACATATTCTCGTTTTGTTTTGCCGTCAACCGGACAAGGATTCTTGCATACCGGAAGCGAATATTTGTTCTGAAAACCAATCACTTCGGATTCCGATACATACATCATCGGACGAATCACGGTAAGTTCCATACGATCCAAATAAGTTTTCGGAGAAAACGTATAAAAACGACCTTCATACAACAACGAAAGCATCATCGTTTCAATAATATCATCGCGATGATGAGCATACGCGATTTTGTTGCATCCGGCTTCCTTTGCAGCTTGATTTAAAGCGCCTTTACGCATCTTCGCACACAGGGAGCATGGATTGGACTCCTGACGGGTCTGAAAAACGATTTCTGCGATTTCGGTGGGAATAACTGTATATGGAATAGAAAAGTCGTCGCAAAGGGCTCTTATCGCGCCAAAATCCTGAATACCGAAGCCCAGGTCTACCGTAAAAGCATGAATATCGAAATGCTTTGGATAAAAACGCTGCATTTCATGAAGTGCATAAAGCAGAGTTAAACTGTCTTTACCACCGGAAATTCCGATTGCGATTTTATCATTTTCATCGATCAAAAAGTAATCATCACAGGCCTTGCGGACCAGGCTTAAAAGTCTTTGAAGCTTCATATAATGGTTAATCCTTTCTATTTTGTCTCAATTCTTCGTTAAACTGTAATTTCGCGAATAGTTAGATGTGAGTTATTATACCTATTTTTGTTTGCATTGTCAACACTCTCTCAACAAAAAGAACCTCACCATTGGAATAAATCGCTGGTGAGGTTCTTTCTATATACATATTCTATTTTTTCATATAACCTTGTTTGACTGCAGCATATGCTTTGATCAATTCGATAACACCATCATTGCCAACCTTTGAACTGTTGATACAGAGATCATAGCTCTTTGAATCACCCCAGCGTTTGTTGGAGTAATAATTATAGTAGCTGGCTCTTTTTTTATCCGTTTTCATCATCAGATCCTTTGCTTTTGATTCAGAAATCTGATGACGATCCATAAGGGTTTTGATTTTTACATCATCGTCAGCTGTAATAAATACAGAAATGACATTCGGATATTCCGCTAATGCATAATCTGCGCAGCGTCCAATGATCACGCAGGACTCTTCCGATGCAATCTGCTTGATCGTATCGAACTGCGCAAGAAAGATTTTGTGATTGAGCGGCATATCCATATATGCAGAATTGGAATATCCCATTGAGTAAGTATCCATCACCAGTGAATATAAAAAACTGCTGGTAGGCTTTTCATCATGGGTTTCAAACAATTCTCGACACAGACCACTCTTTTTTGCTGCCTCGGTCAATAACTCCTTGTCATAATACTTGATTCCCAACTCTTCGGCTAATTTTTTTCCGATGTGCCTTCCGCCGCTTCCACACTCTCTTCCAATCGTAATAATCAATTTATCACTCATACGCCACAACTCCTCTCCGCATATGCAATTGATCTCTATAATTATATTATAGAGATATTTTCAAATAATTGCAACATTTTAACAGGAATTGTTACAAAAGCAAACATTTTGTATTGCAATATCTCGCATTTTAAAGAACATCTAATAATTTTGTGAAGTATTCTGGTAAAGGAGCCGCGAATTCCATATACTCTCCTGTTCTGGGGTGTATAAATCCCAGAATTCCTGCGTGAAGTGTCTGTCCCTGAAGTTTAAACGGACATTTTGCAGGTCCATAAACCTGATCTCCGAGAAGCGGATGACCAATGCTTGACATATGGACACGAATCTGGTGGGTTCTGCCCGTCTCCAAACGACATTCAATATGTGTATAGCCCTTGAAACGGTTCAGTACTCTATAGTGTGTCACCGCATGTTTTCCATTCTGATGGTTGATACACATTTTTTTGCGGTCCTGCGGATGGCGTCCGACCGGTGCATCAATCATACCTTCATCGTC
>JAFSFU010000298.1 GCA_017435025.1 Lachnospiraceae bacterium
AACAACCCGGAGACAGTTTCCACAGACTATACAACAGCTGACAAACTGTACTTCGAGCCGTTAACAACCGAAGATGTTATGAACATCATCGAGTTCGAGAAACCGGACGGCGTTATCGCTTCCCTTGGCGGCCAGACAGCCATCAACCTGGCTCAGCCGCTTGCAGACCGTGGTGTTAAGATCATCGGTACAGACTGTGAAGCGATCGACAGAGCAGAGGACAGAAATGCGTTTGAGAACCTCCTCAATGAGTTAGATATTCCGCGTGCAAAAGGCCGTGCAGTAACAAAGATTGAAGATGGTATCGAGGCAGCAGCAGAGATCGGTTATCCGGTACTTGTTCGTCCGTCCTTCGTACTTGGCGGTCGTGCAATGCAGATCGTTGCCAACGAAGAGCAGCTTCGTCACTACTTAAGAACAGCCGTAGAGATCGATGAGGACAAGCCGGTTCTGGTTGATAAGTATATCGAGGGCCGTGAGGTCGAGATCGATGCGATCTGCGATGGTCACAATGTATTTGTACCGGGTATTATGGAGCTGGTTGAGCGTACAGGCGTACACTCCGGTGACTCTGTATCTGTTTACCCGTCCTTCTCCATCTCCAATAAGGTTAAGGGCATTATCCTTCAGTACGCAAAGAAACTGGGTCTTGGTATCGGCATCGTTGGTCTGTTCAACATCCAGTTCATCGTAGATAAAGATGATAACGTATATATCATCGAAGTTAACCCGCGTTCTTCCAGAACAGTACCGTTCCTTTCCAAGGCAACAGGATACTCTCTGGCAGATATCGCAACAGAAGTTATCCTTGGTAAGACTCTGAAAGAGCAGGGTATCTTCGACATTTATCCGGAAGAGAAAGAACGCTGGTATGTTAAGGCACCGGTATTCTCCTTCAACAAGATCCGCGGCCTTGATGCATACCTGTCTCCGGAAATGAAGTCCACAGGTGAGGCGATCGGTTATGACCGTACTTTAAACCGTGCACTTTATAAGGCTCTGCAGGCATCCGGTATGCGCCTCCAGAACTATGGTACAATCCTGGCAACAATCGCAGATAAGGATAAAGAAGAGGCACTTCCGCTGATCCGCCGCTTCTACCAGCTTGGCTTCAACATCGAGGCGACACATGGTACTGCACAGTTCCTGAAGTCCCACGGAATCCGTACACATGCAGTTGACAAGATCAGCAACGGCAGTGACGAGATCCCGAACGCACTTCGCCAGGGTTACATCTCCTACGTAATCAATACAAAGGATCCGGGCAGCTCCCACGAGGATGGTGCAGAAATCCGTAAGATTGCAACCGAGCACAACGTAGCACTGTTCACAGCTCTCGATACTGTAAAAGTGCTTCTGGACGTACTCGAGGAGACAACACTTACAATTTCTACAATTGATGCTTAATTAGATTCATAATTGAATAGATTACAGGTGACTTAGGAAGGCCGGAGTTGTTTATGCAGCTCCGGTCTTTTTTTGACGTTTGGTTTGGTGCGTTGGCTTGCAGCTTTTGTTTAGGAGATTGGGCGTGGAAACCTGACAGATTTGCTGTATGCCCACATTGTGGGTGTAGAAAGAAAAATAGATTATATATGCCCATATTGTTGGGTATCAGAGTGCAAATTGAAGTGGTGGTACCCAAAGCACATTTTTGATTGGGTACTAGAACAAAAAAGGTGCTTCCATGCCCATACTAGTGGGCACCAGAGGAACCAATATTATATTCACGCCCACCAATCAGGCATAGTTTCATCAAGGCATAGAGATAATTGGTTTTGAAAATGGAGAAAAGTTATAATAACGTAAGGGAAATGTTATATTTGCGGCAATAAAGCTGTGATATAATGGAATAAACTGAAAATAGTGGGCGATTATTTGCTTAAAGGGGTATGTATCTATGAAAAAAATGAAACGAGTGATTAGAGAAAATATCATAGCCCCATATAGTCTGCATGATATGAATGTGATGGAATTTGAGGTTCATGAAAATAACATGGTTATGAAGACCCAGTCCGGAATTATTCGAACGGAAGGATTGTCAGCTCAGGTGGACGGTTATGTGGAGTTTCATGATGTCGACTGGGATTTTTGCTACATATATCTGCTGGAGCATAATGGAAATGTCGGAAGATTTTGTGGAGAGAAGATGATGCTAAGGGATTTTATCGTTCAGTACCCGATGTTCGGATTTTCGATCATGGACGAAGTCTATGGATATAACCAGACGAAATATATGGGTTATCTGACAGTAAAAAGAAAGACTTGGGAATGCATTGTGGAGATTTATCACTTGGGCGATATGATTTTTGTAGAAGTGTAATGTTAGGAGGGAAAGGATGTCAAAGAAAATTAAAGTTAGACCGGGGAAGACTCAGTCCAAGGCTGGATTTATAGTTGGTATCATGTTCTGCCTGATTGGAATATTTGTGGCAATTCCGATGGCGGGGTTATTTGGTGTGTTGTGGACGGGAGTGGCAGTTTGGATTACCTATTCCCACTATCGAAATGGTTTTACAGATAAGCCGATCAGCAACCGAGTGATTGAAATTGAGGATGACGGCAGTTCTGCGACCGTGAGAACGGGAGCGTTTGATGATTTTCGTACATCCCACGATGTGCATATGGAAACAGACAGCGGGGATATTGAGGGCAGATTGCGACAGCTGCAGAGTTTGTATCAGCAGGAGCTGATTACGCGAGAAGAGTATGAAAATAAACGACAGGAAATTTTAGGTAGATTATAATGATGGAATGAAGTCTCAAAGGAGGAAGCAATATGAGCGAGATTATCCAGATGCGTGAAGATACATGGAGAATTGAGGACAATGGAGTAAGATTTTTTGTTTTGACCGGCAAAGAGCGAGCGCTCATGATCGACAGCGGTATGAATACGCCAAACGCGAAGGAAATTGCGGAGAGTATCACAGATCTGCCGCTCATGCTTTTGAATACTCACGTGGATATCGACCATATCTCTGGAAATGCATCCTTCGATACGGTTATGATGGGTATGATGGAAGAGGAGTTATATCGCTCCAAAGGTGGGGAGAATGCAGTGATTCCGTTAAGACATGGGGACGTCATTGATTTGGGTGAACGTCCGCTGAGAATTGTGGATCTTCCGGGACACACTCCAGGAAGTATTGCGATTCTTGATGAGAAGTATCGCGTGCTGTTTAGCGGTGATTCCATTCAGGCGGGAAGAATCTATATGTTCGGAGCACATCGAAATATGAAGAGATATATTGAGAGTATGGTTGAAATGAAGTACCATATCGATGAGTTCGATGAAATTTACCCGTCTCATAGCGAAATCCCGGTGAAACCGGATTGCATTCCGAAGTTAGTCGAGGCGGCAAAGCAGATTTTAGCAGGGCAGGCGGAAGGAACCGAGGTAGAAGTCCATGGAAAACCGGTAATGTTGTATCAGTTTGAGGTGGCAGGTTTTTTGTACGAAAGGTAAGAATTTGAGATTAAACCATCAAAATAAAGGAGGATGTGCATGGTTTCCATTATGACGATTGTCGCTTGCGTGATCACGCTGCTGATCAGTTTGGTGCTGCCGGTGGCGGTTATGATCGGGTTTGCGGTAAAAAGTAAAAGACAAGGAATTTTTTCAGCCTGGCTGCTGGGCGCCGCTGGTTTCTTTGTAACACAGATGCTGATTCGACTGCCCATTCTGACGGTGCTTCAAAGCCGGAGCTGGTTCATGGACTTTGCACAGAACCATCTGTTTATCTATGCCTTTGGTCTTGCTTTTACTGCCGGACTCTTTGAACTGACAGGACGGTTTTTGGTGGCGAAGATTATGGAGAAAAAGCTGACCTGGAAGAGATCTCTGGCAGCAGGACTGGGCCACGGAGGCATCGAGGCGATGCTGCTCATTGGTATGACTTATGTAAACAATCTGATCTATATTATCATGATCAACAGCGGCCAGTTTGACACGATGATCGCCCAGGCTGCAGGAGCGGGAGCGGATGTGAGCCAGTTAGAATTGATCCGAACACAGTTGGTTGGCACGGCACCGGGAATGTTCCTGCTGGCAGGTTTTGAGCGTTTGCTGGCGATGACCGGTCATGCGGCCATGAGTGTTCTTGTCTGCTATGGAGTGGCGCATAGGAAAGTGGGTAGTTGTGTCTTGTTGTGCCTGGGGATTCATACGCTGATGGATCTGACGGCAGGTATTTCCATGGTACTGCCTCAAAATATTGCGTATCCAATTATTTATGCAATCTTGGTCGTTATGGCTGTGGTGTCTGTGGTGATTCTGAGGAATCTTCGTGGTCGTTGGAAAAATTAGCTCTACTTTCCGTAGGTAGTAAAAACAACCTCTTGCGATTATGATGTTGGCATGGAGGTGATAAACATGAATCCGTATGTAACAGGTGCAGTGATCAAAGAACTGCGTGAGAAACACCATATGACACAGGCGGAACTGGCAGAAATACTATGTGTGTCCGATAAGACGGTTTCAAAATGGGAGACTGCGAAGGGATACCCGGATATTTCCTTGTTGGAGCCGGTTGCTAAGGTGTTTGGAGTTTCAATCGCGGAATTAATTTCTGGAAATGCCATCAGCAATGTAAATGTGTCGGCGAATATGCTGCGGTCAAAGTTTTATGTATGTCCTATTTGCGGAAATATCATACACAGCATGGGCGAGGCTGCCATTCATTGTCATGGGATATTGCTTTCGCCGTGTCAGGAAGAGGAAACCGATGAAAATCACCATTTTTATATTGAACGGGTGGAAGATGAATATTATGTCCGTGTCGAACATGACATGACGAAGCAGCATTATATTTCCTTTATTGCAGCACTGTCATCCGATAAGATCCAGATGGTGAAGCTGTATCCGGAGGGAAATGCGGAGGCGAGATTTCAGATCAGAGGAGTAAGGAAGTTTTATTTCTATTGTAACAGAGATGGATTGTTTTCTTGGGGTATTTTGTAAGAATCGCAGGTTCTAAATAAAAAACTTTCGAAAAAACCTTGCAAAATCAAGGATTTCCGACTAGAATAAGAACGTAACTAAGAGGGAGCAGCATATGCCCCCTTTTTTGCGGCGTTTAGAATTTGGTAACGTAAACATTTACAGGCCGGCCGGTTTGGCGCGGCGGATACACAAAAAGGAGATTTCAAAGAATGATCAGTGCTAATGGTGTAACACTTCGTGTGGGCAAAAAAGCATTATTTGAAGATGTAAACATCAAGTTTACAGAAGGTAACTGTTATGGACTTATTGGTGCCAACGGTGCCGGAAAATCTACATTTTTAAAAATCCTGTCCGGACAGCTGGAACCGACAAACGGTGATATCGTGATCACACCGGGCGAGCGTCTGTCCTTCTTACAGCAGGACCACTTCAAGTACGACGAATACCCGGTACTTGATACAGTTATTATGGGTAACCAGCGTCTTTACGATATTATGAAAGAAAAAGACGCAATCTATATGAAAGAGGAGTTCACTGATGAGGACGGTATCAGAGCCGCTGAGTTAGAAGGTGAATTCGCAACTATGAACGGTTGGGAAGCAGAGTCTGACGCGGAGAACCTGTTAAACGGTCTTGGCGTTGAGACAGAGCACCACTACAAATTAGTAAAGGATCTGACAGGTCCGCAGAAGGTCAAGGTTCTTCTTGCACAGGCGTTATTCGGTAACCCGGATATCCTGCTCCTCGACGAGCCGACCAACCATCTTGACCTTGATGCGATCGCATGGTTAGAGGAGTTCTTAATTAACTTTGAGAACACAGTTATTGTAGTATCCCATGACCGTTACTTCTTAAATAAAGTATGTACACACATTGCGGATATCGACTATGGCAAGATTCAGCTTTACGCTGGTAACTACGACTTCTGGTACGAGTCCAGCCAGCTTATGATCAAGCAGATGAAGGAAGCAAACAGAAAGAAAGAGGAGAAGATCAAAGAGTTACAGGAGTTCATCCAGAGATTCTCCGCCAACGCTTCCAAGTCCAAGCAGGCAACTTCCAGAAAACGTGCTCTTGAGAAGATCGAGCTTGACGAGATCAAACCGTCCAGCAGAAAATATCCGTACATCGACTTCCGCCCGTTCCGCGAGATCGGTAACGAAGTTCTTACCGTTGAAGGTCTTACAAAGACCATCGACGGCGTAAAGGTTCTCGACAACATTTCCTTCATCCTGAACCGTGAGGATAAGGTTGCTCTCGTTGGACCGAATGAGCTTGCAAAGACAACTCTGTTCAAGATCCTCTCCGGTGAGATGGAGCCGGATTCCGGTTCCTACAAGTGGGGTCTTACAACTACTCAGGCTTACTTCCCGAAGGACAACAGCCATGAGTTCGCAAGCGATGACATCATCGTAGACTGGCTGACACAGTACTCTCCGGAGAAGGACGTAACATACGTTCGTGGTTTCCTTGGAAGAATGCTGTTTGCCGGCGAAGACGGTGTGAAGAAGGTTAAAGTTCTCTCCGGTGGTGAGCGTGTTCGCTGCATGCTTTCCAAGATGATGATCTCCGGTGCAAACGTTCTCATGTTCGATGAGCCGACAGACCACCTTGACATGGAGTCCATCACAGCCCTCAACAATGGTATGAAGAAGTTCCCGGGCGTTATGATCTTCTCCTCCCGTGACCACCAGGTTGTAGAGACAACTGCAAACCGTATCATGGAGATCATCAACGGCAAGCTGGTTGATAAGATCACAACATACGACGAATACCTGGCTAGCGATGAAATGGCTAGAAAGAGATTCACATATACAGTTACTGAGCTTCAGGCAAACGATAACTAATAAGAAAAGCTGCTCTGCAGGTCATGATGACATGGCTTGCAAGGCAGCTTTTTTGTTACATATTTCCTGGTTTAGACAGTGTAAAGATAAACTCGGTACCAACACCCTCAGTACTTACCACGTCGATATTCTCACCGTGGGCCTGGATGATATCCTTTACGATCGCCAGACCAAGACCGGTTCCTCTCTTGTCTTTGCCTCTGGAGAGGTCGGTTTTATAGAAACGGTTCCAGATTTTTTTGATACTGTCTTTCGGGATACCGATACCGGTGTCCTTGACAGAGATAAACACACGCTCAAATTTCAGGTAGGTTTGAATATAGATAACTGAATCCGGATGGCTGAACTTGATCGCGTTGTCGATCAGGTTGTAGAGCACCTGCTGAATTTTTCCGAGATCTGCGTATACCATCTGGGTATCGTTGGTAAAGGTCAGGTCCAGAACAATGTTTTTCGCATTGCAGGTTCCCTCGAACGTTGCAGCCGTGTCCTTGATCACGCGGTTGATGTCGAAATTGCTGCGGGATAAAAAGCCTTTGCTGTCCATGGAGCTGATCGCCAGCATGCTCTGCGTCAGCTTGTTCAGTCTTTCCGTCTCGGCGATTACGATGTTTAAGTATTTATCGTACAGTTCCGGCGGAATCGTGCCGTCCAGAATCGCTTCCAGGTAGCCTTTGATCGAAGTCAGAGGAGAACGGAAGTCATGGGACACGTTGGCGATGAAGGATTTTTGGTATTCCTCCATCTTGTTCAGCTCATCGGACATGTAATTTAATGTATTGGCCAGATAACCCATCTCGTCGTTGGTGTGAACCTGGATCGTGTAGTCCAGATTGCCGTCGGCGTATTCCATGGCACCGGCAGTGATCCGCTTCAGCGGGAAGTATACGGTCAATGTAAACACCAGAAGGATCACCAGCGACAGAACAAAAATCACCAGCGCTGTCATATATACAAGGTTCAGAATCTCGTTTTGTCCCTGCTGCACCTGGGTCATAGGCATGTGCAGCACCACGTAGCCATAGGTATTAAAGTTACCGGTGATCGGTGCCCAGACGGACAAGGTTTCACTGGGAAACATGCCAAAGAACTGACCGATCATATAAGATTCGTTGCCGGTGATGGTAGGATCAAACCCGTCGATGACCATATTTACATGGGTGGCCGGCGATGTCTCTGCTATTACAGTACCTCGGTTATCCAGTACCCACGCCTGTGTATTCAGATAGGTGGCGACTGCCTCTAACTGCGGTCTGGCAATGTCCAGACTGAGATCTTTTCCCTGATAAATATCACTGTAGGCCGAGGCCAGAAGATTGGCTTCATCGTACATGGAATCGGCTGTTTTTTCCAGCAGATACACATAGGTAGTGTGGGATGAGAAGGTCGCGATGGTGATAAAACCGATCAGACCGAACAGCAGATATCCCAGGATGAATTTGCTGTAGAGCGAACGGCTCATCGCTTGACCTCAAATTTATAACCGATTCCCCAGACTGTGGAAAGCGACCAGTTTTCACTGTCTTTGATCTTTTCGCGGAGACGTTTGATGTGCACGTCAACGGTTCTGGTATCACCGATGTATTCATAGCCCCAGATATGATCCAGAAGCTGTTCGCGGGTGAATACCTGGTTCGGAGACTTTGCAAGGAAATACAAAAGTTCCAGCTCCTTCGGCGGCATGTCAACAGAACGTCCTTTGTAAAGAACGGAATAGTTGGTCAGATTTACGATCAAATCCGGATATTCCACAAACTCGCCCTGCTGTTTCGGTGTAGCCGGAGCAGCAGCCGGGGCAGTCTGGTAGCGGCGGAGCACTGCTTTGACGCGGGCCACCAGTTCCTTGGAGTCAAACGGTTTGATCATATAGTCATCGGCACCCAGTTCCAGTCCCAGCACTTTGTCGAAAATCTCACCCTTAGCGGATAACATGATGATCGGGACCTGGGAGGAGATGCGGAGTTCACGGCATACCTGATATCCGTCCATACCCGGAAGCATCAGATCCAGCAGGACCAGATTCGGCCGAAATACCGGAAATTCCCGGAGGGCAGATTCGCCGTCACCGACGATCTTGGTTTCATAGCATTCTTTCATAAGATAAAGAGAGATCAGTTCCGCGATATTGGCATCGTCGTCTACGATCAGGATTCTCTGCTTATCAACCATAAGGAATAACCTCCTTTATTTGAATGTAACGATCGTTACGCCGGTATCACCTTCGCCAAAGTCACCCAGACGGAACTCCTTTACATATTTTAATTTCTTCACATGTTTGTGAACGGCTGCTTTTAATGCACCGGTGCCGCGTCCATGTACCACACGGACATTTGGCAGGTGTGCCAGGTAAGCATCATCCAGATACTTGTCCAGTACCGGAATCGCTTCATCAACGGTCATACCGATCAGATTCACCTCCGGAGATACGGAGAAGGACTTGGACATCTTGATCTTACCGCTGCCGGTGTTGTTTCGTTTCACATTTTCAAGACCCGGTCCGGATACGGACTGCTCATCGAGCATTTCCAGATCTTTGATATTGACGCGGGAGCGCATGATACCCATCTGAACAAAGAGATTGCCGTTGGCATCCGGCAGCGTGCTGACTGTGCCTTTTAAGTTCATGGACAGAACTTTGACACCGTCACCAATCTTGATCTTCTTCGGGGAGATCATTTTCTTCGGTCCCTTGTCATTCTTGAGACTCAGACTCTTGTCGACTTTTTCCAGCTTTTCGCGGATCTTGGTACGCTCGGCTTCCAGTTCTTTGCCTTTTCCGGTGCCGGCGCCCTGAGCCAGTTTGTTGATCTGCTTGATGGTCTGGTCAGCGGTTTCCTTTGCTTCGCGGAGGATTCGCTGCGCCTCTTCGTTGGCGTTGCGGATGATCTTTTCTTTCCGCTCATCCAGACGATCTTCTTTCTGTTCCAGATTCTTTTTCAATCGAGCGATCTCAGCCTTGTACTCGGCGATTTCCGCGCGTTCTTTTTCGATGGTCACGCGGTTCGCTTCCAGATTGGCGATCAAATCTTCGAACTGCTCATCATTGGTCTCCAGGTGGGCTTTCGCATCTTCGATGATGTACTCCGGAAGTCCCAGTTTTTTGGAGATTGCGAATGCGTTACTCTTACCCGGAATACCGATCAACAGACGGTAAGTCGGGGATAAGGTCTCCACATTGAATTCACAGCAGGCATTCTCCACTCCGGCAGCAGACAGTGCAAAGACTTTCAGCTCACTGTAGTGGGTGGTAGCCATGGTGCGGCATTTCATATTGTGGAGGAAAGTCAGGATGGAGATGGCTAATGCAGCACCTTCCGTCGGGTCTGTTCCGGCACAAAGCTCATCGAACAGACATAAGGAATTGCTGTCTGCCTGCTCCAGAATTTTTACAATATTGGTCATATGAGCGGAGAAAGTACTGAGGCTCTGCTCAATGCTCTGCTCATCACCGATATCGGCAAATACTTCGTTAAATACAGCAAGTTCCGAGCCGTCAAAGGCAGGGATCTGCAGGCCGGCCTGTCCCATTAAGGTAAAAAGACCGACGGTTTTTAAGGAAACCGTTTTACCACCGGTGTTCGGACCGGTCACGATCAGAAGATCAAAGTCTTTTCCCAGATAGATATTGATCGGAACCACTTTTTTCGGATCCAGAAGCGGATGGCGGCCGTCTTTGATATTGATATAGCCGCGGGTATTGAATTTCGGCATGGAACCGTTGTAGTGTTTTGCGAGAGCCGCTTTTGCAAAGATAAAATCCAGTTTTGCAAGAATCTGGAAGTTATTGATGATCTGCTCCTGGTACGGCACGAGAGAAAGACTTAATGCTGCCAGTACCATTTCGATCTCTTTCTGTTCTTTAATCTCCAGCTCGCGCAGTTCGTTGTTCAGTTTGATGATCGCCATCGGTTCCATAAATAATGTGGAGCCGGTGGAGGACTGATCATGGATCATGCCGCTAAACTGGCTTCGGTATTCCGCTTTAACCGGCAGACAGTAACGGCCGTCGCGCATGGTGATCACGGCATCCTGCAGCATGTTTCTGCTGGAATTTAAAATCTGATTCAGCTGGCTGTGCACGCGGTCTGCAAGAACTTTCATCTGGCGGCGCACATTGCGGAGCCCCGGGCTTGCATCGTCGGCAACATCTTCTTCGGAGATGATGCAGCGGGTGATCTCATTGTTTACCGGAGTGAGAGGCTCCAGAGCACGGAACATGGCATCCAGGGAATCGTCCGGCAGCTCTGTATTTTCCGCATGGCGTCCGTACGCTTTTGCGCGGTTTGCACATGTCAGCAGGGAGCTGATGGAGAGCAGTTCGTGGATGCTTAAGGAGCTTCCGATCTCCAGACGCTTTAAGGAATCGCGGACATCATGGACACCGGCAAAGGAAAGATTGCCTTTCATGCGCACGCGGGTAACTGCATCAGCGGTTTCCGTCTGATTCTGGACGATCTCATCAAAGTCAGAGGATGGTTCCAGCTCACGACATATTTTTTTTCCGGGCTCAGATGCAGCATATTCGGTAAGTTTTTCTATAATTTTATAATATTCTAAGGTCTTTAATACTTTCTGATTCATAGTCAAATCCTTTCTATACCCCAAAGTATAACATGTTCGGGTTCTGCCGTCTAGCACCTCAGATTTTTCTTGCATAATGATGCTAAAAAATTTATAATAGTATGGAGAGGGGAGTAACGGAAACATGACCGATTCGCCAAACGGAAAGAAATTCATGAGAGAAAAAATAGTGAAGCCGAAAAAGACCGGACGGCAGGTGGCAGGGAAGATTTTCTGCCTTTTCCTTTTTGCGGTCATTTTTGGCGTTGTAGCTGCAGTGACCTTTGTGGTGTCCAAACCGCTGGCAGAAAAATACCTGGCAGAGGAAACGGAGCCGTCTACGGTACCGATCACGATCGAGCGTGATGAGGAGGAAACAGCAGAAGCTGTGCTGGAGACAATGGAAGTGACAGCTCCGGAGCCAACGATGGAGCAGGAGCCGAATATGGAGGAGATCCGCGAGATTGTTCGAAATGAGATCAAACAGGACCCGTGGACCGCAGAAAAGGTGGCGGCGATCAATCAGGTTATCACCGATATCGGCATTGGAGCGGAACGAAGCATCGTTACGGTCTCCTCGGAAAAGCATGAGAAAGACTGGTTTGATAACCCGTTGGTCAACACCGGCCGATATGCCGGTGTGATACTGGCGTCCAATCCGGGTGAAATTGTGATCCTGACAGGAGTTGCAGCAGTAGAAGATGCAGATTCTGTGCGCATCATCTTTGGTGACGGAAGCATCGCAGACGGAACAGTGAAAGCGCAGGATATGGCGTTTGATATGGCAGTGATCGCTGTGGATGCAGAGGCGGTTACAGAGACAACAAAGAACTGGATCGGTACGATGGAGCTGGGAAATTCCTATAGTGTCAATGCCGGCGATCTTCTGGTTGCCGTGGGAAGTCCTGCAGGCCGCGTATATTCTGTGAAACATGGAACCGTCAGTTATGTGAATAAAAATGTGCAGACGGTAGACGGACAGACAAGGGTCTTTCTTTCTGATATCTCATGTGATATTGATAAAGGCACTTTCTTTTTGAATCTGTCCGGTCAGCTGATCGGTTGGGCGACAGATTTATATGAACTGGAAGATACAGAGGGAATGACAAAGATCATGTCTCTTTCGGAATACAAAGGAAGTCTGCAGAAGCTTGGAAACGGAATACCCGTTCCGTATCTGGGAATTATGGGACAGGAAGTTAATGCTTATATGCAGAGGGAAGGTGTTCCGATCGGAATCTATATTACGGAATCGATCGCAAACGGACCGGCATATAAAGCCGGAATCCAGAATGGCGATATCCTGAAAAAGATTCACGGTCAGGAAATTCGGACATTCCGTGATTTCCAGAGCTGCCTGGAAAATCTGCAGAATGAGATGGAAGTGACCGTTGTCGTTCAGAGAAAAGGAATTGACGAATACAAGGAGATTGAATATCAAGTGACCATAGGAGCCAGGTAATTTGCCTGGCTCGGCTTTTGAAGGGAGACAAAAACAGTATGAGATATATTGAAACATTTCGCGAAGGTATGCGGATTTCCGATGTGTACCTTTGTAAAACGAAACAGATCGCGCTGACCAAAAATGGAAAAGAGTATGGATCTCTGACTTTACAGGATAGGACTGGTACGATCGATGCGAAGATCTGGGATCTTGGCTCTCCGGGTATCGGTGATTTTGATGCCATGGATTATATTTATATTGATGCGGAAGTGACGGTTTTCCAGGGGGCTTTCCAGCTCAATGTGCGCCGTACAAGAAGAGCGGACGAGGGAGAGTATTATCCGGGCGATTATCTGCCGGTGACTTCCAAGGATGTGGCGGTGATGCAGAAAGAGTTGGGACAGTACATTGCATCGATCCGCAATGAGTATTTGAAGAAACTGGCAGCCAGCTATTTTGTTCAGGATGCTGATTTCCTTAAGGCCTTCTCAGGACATTCTGCAGCAAAGAGTGTGCACCACAGCTTTGTAGGCGGTCTTCTGGAACATACCTTAAGCGTTGTAAAGCTTTGCGATTATTTCAGCAAGCAGTATCCGGCGCTGAACCGCGATCTGCTTTTGACGGCGGCTATGTTCCACGATATCGGTAAGACAAAGGAACTTTCTGCGTTCCCGGAGAATGATTATACGGATGAGGGTCAGCTGATCGGACACATTATCATCGGCGCACAGATGGTGCAGGAGCGTGTGGCTCAGATTCCGGGCTTTCCAAAGAAACTGGAGAATGAACTGGTGCACTGCATTCTGGCCCATCACGGTGAATTGGAGTATGGTTCTCCGAAGAAGCCGGCTTTGATCGAAGCGATGGCTCTGAATCTGGCAGATAATGCGGACGCGAAACTGGAAACGATGACGGAGATCCTTCACAGCGCCGGCGACAACAATGGCTGGCTGGGATTCAATCGTTTCATGGACAGCAATCTGAGAAAGACAAGTGAGTTCTAATATGGAAATGAAGAAAAACGATAAGTTTGAGCTGATAATTGAGGACATGAGCGAGGACGGAGCCGGAATCGGAAAACTGGATGGTTATATCTGGTTCGTGAAGGATGCGCTGATCGGAGATAAGATCGAGGCATCCGCCATGAAAATGAAGAAAAATTACGGCTTTGCCCGCCTGGTGAAAGTTTTAGAGCCGGCACCGGGACGTGTGGAAGCAAGATGTCCGGTTGCCCGCGCATGTGGCGGCTGTCAGATGCAGGAACTGTCTTATGCGGAGCAGTTAAAATTCAAAGAGAAGAAAGTTTATAATCACCTGAAACGCATCGGTGGTTTGGAGAACATTCCGATGGAACCGATCATCGGTATGGAGCACCCGTGGCGCTATCGTAATAAGGCTCAGTTCCCGATCGGGACAGGAAAAGACGGATATCCGGTTGCCGGTTTCTATGCGGGACGTACCCACTCTTTGATCCCGGTTCCGGATCTGGATTGTCTGCTGGGATGCGAAGAGAATAAGATTCTATTAAGCATTGTGCTTACTTTTATGAGAGAATTCAAAATCAGTGCTTATGATGAGAACCTTCATAAAGGTCTTGTTCGACACGTTCTTCTCCGCAAAGGTTTTTCCAGTGGCGAATTGATGGTGTGTCTGGTCATCAACGGAAATAAACTGCCACACGCAGATGAGTTTGTGGAGCGAATGAAGGCGGCGGGCGTTGCCAGCGTGTCACTCTCTGTGAATAAAGAAAAGACGAATGTGATCATGGGCCTGGAGATCATCAATCTTTATGGTCCGGGTTATATTACCGATAAGATTGGAAATATTGAGTATCGGATTTCTCCGTTATCCTTCTATCAGGTGAATCCGGTGCAGACCGAGCGCCTTTACGGAACAGCTCTGGAATTTGCGGATCTGTCCGGCGGTGAGACGGTCTGGGATCTTTACTGCGGAATCGGTACGATCTCGTCCTTCCTGGCACAAAAAGCCGGAAAGGTGTACGGTGTGGAGATCATTCCGGAGGCGATCGACGATGCGAGAGCCAACGCAGAGCGCAATGGAATCAAGAACGTAGAATTTTTTGTGGGTAAGGCAGAGGAGGTTCTGCCGGAGCAGTATGAGAAGAATCAGATTTACGCGGACGTGATCGTTGTGGACCCGCCGCGAAAAGGCTGCGATGTTGTGTGCCTCGAGACAATTCTTAAAATGGCACCGAAGAAGGTGGTGTATGTGAGCTGTGACTCCTCAACGCTGGCCCGCGACGTGAAATATCTGTGCGAGAACGGATACGAAGTGAAGCGTGTGCGTCCGGTTGACATGTTCCCGATGTCTGGCCATGTGGAGACAGTTGTGAGACTGGATCGCAAGGGGTAAAGACTGTAGCGAAAGTTCGTATGTAAAAGACAAAATCAGGAAATAATCTCAGAAACATCGAGGTATACAAATGAAACAGGGAAACTTATTGACACAGATTAAAGAATCCTTCCGTGAGGATTCCAAATTTAAAGTATTTTTATTATCTATTGTGATCACAGGTCTTTCCTACGGATTGTACAAGGGAATGATCGATAACTTCTTGGCGGAAGTGGTTGGCATGGGCGAGATGGACCGCGGTATCACCGAATTCTTCCGTGAACTTCCGGGAATTTTGCTGGTATTCATTTTGGCGACGTTTTACATGTTATCTGCTGAAACGCTCTACAAAGCCGGTGCACTGATCATGCTGGCGGGTATGGCGATGCATGCAGTACTGCCGCCGACAAAAGTTCTGATCACACTGGCAATCTGTATGTATTCTTTAGGCGAACATATTCAGCTTGGCATGAAGAATACGCTGGGTCTGCAATACGCAAAGCCCGGTCACAGCGGTGTGGCGCTTGGCATGCTCAGTTCCACCAGCCAGATTGGTACACTGGTTGGCTATCTGGTGATCGTGCTGGTGTTCTCCATTTTTACAAAAGACCAGCCGTATACGATTTTCTTTGCGATTGCTGCGGTACTTGCAGGCGTCAGTGCGGTGTGTTCTTTACGGATCACGGGCAGCAGCAAAACCGATGAACATAAGCGCCGCTTCTATTTCCATAAGAAATACTCCAAGTATTACATGCTGGAAATGTTTTACGGTGCGCGCAAGCAGGTATTCTTTACGTTCGGCCCGTACGTTTTGATCCTGTTTTACGGTGCCAATGCAGCTCAGATCAGCCTGCTTCATGCAGTTTCGGCTATCGCATGTTTCTATGCGGCACCGATTGTGGGTCGAATCATTGATAAACTGGGATACAAGATTGTGATGATCTCTGATACATTGATTCTTGTAGGCGTGTGCTTCTGCTATGGATTTGCCCATCGTATTTTCCCGATGGATGTGGCGTTCCTGGTGTGCTGTGCAAACTACATACTGGATTCTGTGATCTCCCTGGCATCCATGGCTGCGAACCTGTATGTGCAGGATCTGTCCGATAGTCCGGACGAGATGAAAGCGACCATTTCCACCGGCGTATCCATCAACCATGTAATCACTATTTTTATCGCATTGTTTGGCGGCTGGATCTGGCAGACTCTTGGTATGGAACTGTTGTTTATCGCATCCGCGGTGCTTGGACTTTGCAACAGTGCGTATGCTGCAACAATTAAAGTGAAAAAAGGATAGAAATTACATGCAATATCGTAATGACAAATATGGAAATAAACTTTCAGTATTAGGTTATGGCTGCATGCGCTTTACCCAGAGGGGGGGCCGTGTTGACATGGAAAAGACCGAAAAAGAGATTCTGGCGGCATTTGCGGCGGGAGTCAACTACTTTGATACTGCTTATATTTACCCGGGCAGTGAGGCTGCGCTGGGAGAGATTCTTGAGAGGAATGGGTTGCGCGATAAAGTAAATATCGCGACCAAACTTCCTCACTATATGATCAAATCCAGAAACGATGCGGAAAAGTATTTTCAGGAGGAATTAAAACGCCTTCGCACCGACTATGTGGATTATTACCTGATGCATATGCTGACCGATGTGAAAACATGGGAGCGATTAAAGACATTGAGAATCGACGACTGGATTCGGGAGAAAAAAGAATCCGGAGCGATTCGCCAGGTGGGATTTTCCTACCATGGAAACTCCGATATGTTCTGTCAGCTGATCGATGCTTATGACTGGGAATTTTGTCTGATCCAGTACAATTATCTGGATGAGAATTCTCAGGCGGGAAAACGCGGTTTGCAGTATGCAGCGGCAAAAGGACTCCCGGTCATGATCATGGAACCGCTTCGAGGCGGCAGACTGGCAAACAATCTTCCGGAGAAGGCAAAGCAGCTGCTTGCGGATTTCAACAGCAAACGAACTCCGGCAGAGTGGTCGTTCCGCTGGCTTTGGAATCAGCCGGAAGTGACCTGTGTCCTGTCCGGTATGAATTCTTTGGATATGGTTCGCGAGAATACAGAGACCGCATCGGATGCACGCGTTGGTGACTTCGGAGAAAAAGAAGAAGAACTGATTCAAAACGTGGTTCAGGCCATTCAGGAAAAGATGAAAGTGGGATGCACCGGCTGCGGATACTGTATGCCATGTCCGAAGAAGGTGGATATCCCGGGAACATTCTCTGCATACAACAAAGTTTATACCGACGGCAAGTTCGTAGGTTTGAAGGAATATTTCATGTGTACCGCACTGAGAAGTGACTCCACATCTGCGTCCAACTGCGTGGAATGCGGTCTGTGTGAAAAGCATTGCCCGCAGGGAATCGCAATCCGTCAGGAGCTGAAGAATGCCAGAAAAGAACTGGAAGGTCCGCTGTATCGTGTGGCGAAGAAGGCTGTAAAGCTGGTGATGAAGTATTAACATGGACAGAGTGCGAAATGAACGGATCCAATATATGGAAACGGTTATGGATAAGGTAACTGCAGCGGTTAAATGTTTGAACGAATCCTTGAATCAATATGAAGAGGTGCAGAATGAGCTTGCAGAATTGATTCGATATTATGAGAGTCCGCAGTGGATGGAAGATTATGAGGCGGATTGTGCCGGAGAGATTCCGAAAGATCTGAAGCGGGGTGTATTATCGGAGGACGGTGTTTATAACTTGATAAGCGAGCGAAACGAATTAAACGAACGTTTGCGGCGAATCGTCAATGCAGAAGAATAAACGGCAAAAAGACTGTTGTTCAGTAGGAAGAATCTATTGGATGATGGTCTTTTTCATTTCCGGTTCCTGCAAAAAAGCAAATGTTTTTAAAGCAGAGTATGGAGTATTTTGATTTCCTTTTGCCGATACTAAATGCAGAAAGGAATGAATCATATGTCAAATCATTTAAAAAGTCAGACAAGCCCGTATCTCTTACAGCATGCAGACAATCCGGTGGCGTGGTATCCATGGTGCGAGGAGGCATTTTTGCGGGCAAAACGAGAGGATAAGCCGATATTTTTGAGCATCGGATATAGCACCTGCCATTGGTGCCATGTGATGGCGAAGGAAAGCTTCGAAGATGAGATGGTGGCACAGCTTTTAAACCGATATTTTATTGCTGTTAAAGTGGATAAAGAGGAGCGACCGGATATTGACAGTGTCTACATGTCTGTTTGTCAGGCATTTACAGGAAGCGGCGGATGGCCGACAACAATTCTTTTGACGCCGGATCAGCGCCCTTTTTTTGCAGGAACCTATTTCCCGAAGGTTTCAAAGAACGGTTATATGGGGCTGATCGAGATTCTGCAGGTGGCGTGGAAAAAATGGCAGACGGACAGAGAATCGCTTTTGAAAGCGGCAGATGCAGTTGTTGCGGCGCTGAATGGAAGTTCTGAATGTTCGTCAGCAAAGGGTAATTCCGGACAACTTTCAATCCAAACGATGGGATTCCGCAAATTAGCAGACTCGCAAGTGGAACAGGCCATTGAATACTTTAAGAGAACTTTCGATGCCGCCAACGGTGGTTTCGGCCGTGCACCGAAATTCCCGTCCCCCCACAATCTTCTGTTTTTGATGCGGTATTCCGGGAAGATGAATGATAAAGAAGCAATGGATATGGCGGAAAAGACATTGCTGCAGATGTATCGCGGCGGCATGTTTGATCATATTGGCGGCGGATTTTGCCGTTATTCTACAGACAAATACTTTCTGGTTCCACATTTTGAAAAGATGCTGTATGACAATGCATTATTGATTCTGGCATATGTCCGCGCATATGAGCGGACGAAAAACGGGATATACAGAAGAATCGCAGAGAGGACAGCCGATTATGTGCTGCGGGAAATGACAGATCCGGCAGGCGGCTTTTACAGCGCGCAGGATGCAGACAGCGAGGGTGAAGAGGGAAAGTATTATGTATTCAGGGTCAACGAGATCATTCAGCTGTTAGGCGAGCGCGAAGGGCGTGCTTTTTGTCACTGTTTTGATATTACAGAGCGGGGAAATTTTGAGGGAAAGAATATTCCCAATCTTTTAAAGAACAAACAAGAACCGGAGGATTTCAGGGATGATATGGACCGGATCTATGAATATAGAAAGGCAAGAATGAATCTGCATCGAGATGATAAGGTGCTGACTTCCTGGAACGGATTGATGATTGCGGCTATGGCAAACTTATATTGCATTACAAAAAAAGATCAGTACCGGGATGCAGCCGTGCAGGCCCAGAAGTTCATAGATGAAACCATGTACAGAAATGGACAGCTGGCAGTCAGTTGGCGAGAAGGAGCGGCGTCCGGGCGAGGATTTTTGGATGATTACGCAAATGAAATTTTTGCGCTTTTGACTCTTTATCAGGTGACGGAGGAAAAAGTATATCTGGAGCAGGCAAAAAGAATCTGCGAACGGGTGCAGGAGAATTTTTACGACAAAGAAAATGGTGGATATTTCATGTACGGAGACGCAGGTGAGCAGCTGATCTTCCGCCCCAAAGAAACCTACGACGGAGCTGTGTTCAGCGGAAATTCTGCTATGGCTTACAATCTGGTCCAACTGTTCGTCATGACCGGCGCGGAGAATTACCGGAAACTGGCCGAGCAGCAGCTGTGGTTTATGAGCGGAGAGTGCGGCCGACATCCGGCTGGCAGTACCATGTATCTGGCTGCGCTTTTGGATTACCTGGAAGCAACCGAAGAAATCGACGAATCCTTTGTTGACACCGGAAAATAGCCTCTTTATAATGATAAACAGATGAAGCGAATGAAGGACATCATCTCAGGAAGAAGTACAGGAGGCATGTCATGATCACAGAAAATATCGTAGGAAGGCATTACAGCGAGCTTCCATCCCCGTGCTTGCTGGTGGATCTGGAGGCATTGGAATATAATATTAAGACTATGCAGGAACTGGCCGATTCGAAGGGTCGGACGCTGCGCCCTCATATCAAGACCCATAAATCCCCGCGCATTGCCCACATGCAGATGGATGCCGGGGCAGTTGGCATCACATGTGCAAAACTGGGAGAGGCCATTGTTATGAGCCATGCAGGAATCAAGAACATTCTGATCGCAAACCAGGTGGTGGGCGAAGGCAAGATTAAAGTTTTGGCGGGATTGAACCGATATGGAACCGTGATGCCGTGCGTGGACAATCTGGATAATGCCAGAGAGATTTCAAGAATAGCAAAAGAGTTTGGAGTGACTATTCCGGTATTTTTGGAGATTGAGATCGGACTTGACCGATGTGGTGTTCGCACTGCTGAGGAGGCTATCGAGCTGGCAAAGGGAATTGCCAATCTGGAAAATATCTATATTAAGGGCATTCAGGCATACGAAGGCCGCGGAAACGGAAGTACAACGGCTGAGGCGAAGATGGAATATGCAGGAGAGACGGTCGGAAGAGCAATCGCGATCAAACAAGCACTGAAAGACGCCGGATTTGAGTTTGAAATTTTCAGCGGTTCCTCTACCGGTACCGCTACCGCTGTATCAGAAGTGGACGGTGTAACGGAACTGCAGCCGGGCACTTACGCATTTATGGAGACCGGCTATACGGAAGCAGAGATCATGATTCCTTTCAGACAGGCGCTATATGTTCACGCGAAGGTGATCAGCACTTACGGCGGCCGCCGGATCGTGACAGACTCCGGTGAAAAGTGCATCGGCATCGATCAGGGACTTCCGCATCTGGTTCTGGATCCGGAGGCAAAGGTAGCGATGCACGAAGAACACTGCAAGATCGATACAACAGAGAAATTGAAAGATCTGAAAGTGGGAGACTCGGTGCTTCTGGTGCCTGGCCATTGTTGTACGACAGCGAATCTCCATGACCGTTATTATTGTGTGCGAAACGGGATTGTGGAAGATGTGTGGCCGATCGAAGCCCGCGGCAGAATGGATTAAAAATCAGCTGACAGAATGATAAAGTACAAGTAAGAGGAGACCGATATGAATTACAACGAGGAAGCATTAAAACTTCATGCAGAGCATAGAGGAAAAATTGAAGTGGTGAGCAAGGTTCCGGTGAAAACCAGAGATGATCTGAGCACCGCCTATACGCCGGGCGTGGCAGAACCATGCCGTGAGATTCACAAGAATAAAGCGGATGTGTATAAATATACGGCGAAGGGAAATCTGGTGGCAGTCGTATCAGATGGTACAGCTGTACTTGGTCTCGGAAATATCGGACCGGAGGCTGCAATGCCGGTTATGGAAGGAAAGGCAATCCTGTTTAAAGAGTTTGGTGGTGTGGATGCGTTTCCAATTTGCCTGGATACCCAGGATACAGAGGAGATCATTAAGACAGTAAAAGCCATTGCCCCATGTTTTGGCGGTATTAATTTAGAGGATATTGCATCTCCGAAATGCTTTGAGGTGGAAGCAAGACTGGAAAAAGAACTGGAGATCCCGGTGTTCCACGACGATCAGCATGGTACAGCAGTTGTGGTGACGGCAGCGCTGATCAATGCCCTGAAGGTTGTGAATAAAAAGATCGATGAGATTCATGTGGTTCTGAATGGCCCAGGTTCTGCGGGAACTGCAATCATCAAGATGCTGCTAGAAGCGGGTGTGAAACATATCATTGCCTGTGATGAAAATGGTATTCTTTATAAAGACCGCGGTGTTGGAATCCAGGATCATAAGGCGATGCTCTGTGAGATTACCAATCTGGAGGATAAGCGTGGATGGCTGGAGGATGCCGTTGTCGGTGCAGATGTGTTCATCGGTGTATCTGTCGGAGGTGCGCTGAAGCCGGAGATGATCAAGACTATGGCGAAGGATCCGATCGTATTTGCGATGGCAAATCCGACGCCGGAGATCATGTACGACGAGGCCATGGCTGCGGGCGTGAAAGTTATGGGAACAGGCCGATCCGATTTCCCGAACCAGATCAATAATGTTTTAGCATTCCCTGGTATTTTCCGCGGTGCATTGGATTGTGGAGCCAGAGACATCAACTATGAGATGAAAGTTGCTGCCGCTCACGCGATCGCTGAGCTGGTGACAGAAGATAAACTTTGTGCTGAGTATATTATTCCGGGCGCATTGGAGCCGGGCGTTGCGGCACATGTGGCAAAGCGTGTGGCTGAGGCAGCTGTAAGATCCGGTGCGATCCGCAAATAATCTGTCATAAAAGACTCCGTGCAAAAACTGAACAGCAGGAATATTTTATCACCCCTCTCGCATACAATGAGTATCAGAGGGGTGATTTTTATGTCTGATTATCGAAGACTGATCTCGTATATTTATGAATATGAAGACAAAGAGAAAGGAAAAAATGTTGGATTTGTGAAAATGGAGGCCCGGAACGGGCAGTGCCGTATGAATCTCAGCGTGAAGAATATCTATGTTGGTGGCAATGCGATAGGAGTGTATCTGTTGGGAAAAGATGGAGTGAAGACATTTCTGGGGAATGTGTTTGTGCGTGGTGGAAATGGTGAATTTCGCACAACTGTGGATGTGAAAAATGTGGAGGGAACCGGAAATGAACTGGATACATATTACGGGATGACCGTTCATGATGTAAAAAATTCGTGGCGATCCTATACGACAATCTGGGAGGATGCGGCGGCAGTGCCGGAAATCCTGGGTTCGCCACTGGCACAGGAGGTTTTGCCGGGGGCAGAAGATGTGGAAGGAGAAAAAATGAGGCTGTCTGTGGCAGAAGAAATCGAAGCAGAGCTGGAACAGGAGGATGGCGCACAGTCTGCAGAGACACAGCCGGAAGTTCCAAAGAAATCGGAGCCGATCTCTCCGTCTCCGGAGCTGGAAGATCCGGACGTACTGAAATATTTGCAGGAGACAGAAGATTCAGTGATGGACCCGGAACAGCTATGGCAGGAGTTGAGAAAAAACTACCCGAAGATCGATCCCTTTGATTACGACGGTAGGAGCGAGGTGCTGACAATTCGGCCGCAGGATATTGGGCGTCTGCCGAGGGAAGTATGGGTTTATGGAAATAACAGCTTTTTGATGCACGGATACTATAATTTTCGTTATCTGATTCTTGTGCGATTGGAGAATAACAATGGAGAGGTGCGCTATTTGCTTGGAATTCCGGGACATTATTACAGCAACGAAAAGTATATGGCTACCATGTTCGGATTCCCTAATTTTGTTTTATCAAAAAAGCAGCCACCCAACGATGGCCGCTTTGGATACTGGTATACAGAAATTAAAATGCGCGGATGAACCAATAGGGATGGGAGAACAGATCAGTAATCGATACCGCGGATCTCCACATGACCTACGTATGGTTCCACCAGTTTCAAATAACTGAGCAGCTCTTCTTTCGTGCATGCAGAAAATCCGGAATAGAGGACATTTTCGGAGTCGGTGAAGTTCTGCAGAAAATAGTTCGGACATCCGGAGATCCAGTCTGCAATTTTTTCAAAATCATCGGCAGAGTGAAGCTCGCGCACTACGGTGGTTCGGAATTCATAAGGTATGCTGCCCGTTTTCAGGAAAGAAACACTTTCCTCAATTTTATCTATTTGCAGGGACGGTACTCCGGCAACGACCGGGTATCGTTCTTTGCATGCCTTGATATCCATTGCCACATAATCGATGAGACTGTCCTCGCAGAGTGATCTCAGCACGTCGGGGCGGTATCCGTTGGTATCCAGTTTGATCCGGTATCCCATGTCGCGAATTTTTTCGATAAATTTTCGTAAATCCGGCTGAAGAGTTGGTTCACCGCCGGTGATCGCAACGCCTTCCAGAATGGAACGACGCTTTTTCAGGAAGTTTAAAACTTCTTCCTCAGAAAAGGCTTCAGGAATGTCACTGCCTAACAGGTCTCCGTTATGGCAGAACGGACATCGGAAATTACATCCGCCGGTAAATATGGTCGCGGCCACGTGGCCGGGAAAGTCTAAAAGAGTTGTTTTTTGTAAACCACAGATCTTCATATTTGCATCATCCGTTTCTATATTCGTAATCTTTACTTTTTAATGAATTTTGGTATATTTATAGAGTATAACATACTCTTTATAAATCAGAAAGAAGAAACTGAACGAAGGAATAGCAGACAGGAGATATCATTATGATGACACTGGAAGAAAAATATATGCGCGAGGCAATCCGCCTGGCAAAAAAAGCCGCAAAGCTGAAAGAAGTGCCGATTGGCTGTGTGATCGTCCATGAGGGTAAAATTATCGGACGCGGTTACAACCGTCGTACGATTGATAAAAATGTGTTGGCTCATGCAGAAATTGCAGCCATACGAAAGGCGTGTAAGGTCATGGGGGATTGGCGTCTGGAGGAGTGCACCATGTATGTAACCCTTGAGCCGTGTCCGATGTGTGCGGGAGCGATCGTGCAGGCCCGTATTCCGAAGGTTGTGATCGGATGCATGAATCCGAAGGCGGGCTGTGCCGGTTCTGTTCTGGATATGCTTCATGAAGATGGTTTTAATCATCAGGTGGAGACCGAGATAGGCCTTTTAGGTGAAGAGTGTTCGCAGATTCTGAAAGAGTTTTTTAAGGAACTTCGCGAGGAAGGAAAACGTAAGAAACTTGAGGCAAAACAGGCGGAGGCTTGACAAATGCTTTGATTTCATTTATACTAAGCAGGTCCGTACAGCCGGGGAGTT
>JAFSFU010000299.1 GCA_017435025.1 Lachnospiraceae bacterium
GTAAGCACCGATGTGCTGTGTGATACCGCCTGCCTCACGTGCAGTTACGTTTGTCTGACGGATTGCATCCAGAAGGGATGTTTTACCATGGTCAACATGACCCATAACACAGATAACCGGCGGTCTTGCAGTCATATCGTCTTCGCTCTCTTCTTCTTCTTTTAAGAGTTCCTCGATTACGTCAACTTTCTCTTCCTTCTCGCAAAGTACATCGTACTCCATTGCGATCTCTTCTGCCTTTTCGAAGTCGATCTCCTGGTTGATGGTTACGATGGTGCCCTGTAAGAATAATTTCTTAACGATCGCGGACGGCTGCAATTTCATCTTGTCAGCCAGATCCTTAATTGTGATAACATCCGGAATTACGATGGTCTTAACTTCCTCAACCTTCGCCTCTTCCTTCTTCGGCGCCTGCATAACCGGAGCTTTAAAGCCCTTTCCGCCCTTGCCGTTCTTACCGCCTCTCATCTCGTCATCGCGGTCTTTCTTCGCATCCTGCTCCTTCTTGTAAGCATTCTTGGATGCCTTTGTATTCTGCTGCTTCTGATTGATCGGAGTCTCAAAAGTTGGCTTCGGAATGCTCAGACCGCCCTCGCGTCTCTGGCCGCCACGGTTCTGACCGCCCTCTCTGCCCTGCTGAGCGTCTTTATTGAAGCCGCCTTCACGTCTCTGACCATCTCTCGGCTGACCATCACGGTTCTGGAAACCGCCTTCACGTCTCTGACCGTCTCTCGGCTGGAAGCCGCCTTCACGTCTCTGACCGTCTCTCGGCTGGAAACCGCCTTCACGTCTCTGGCCATCTCTCGGCTGGAAGCCGCCTTCTCTTCTCTGGCCGTCTCTCGGCTGTCCATCACGGTTCTGGTAACCGCCCTCGCGTCTCTGACCGTCTCTCGGCTGGAAACCGCCTTCTCTTCTCTGACCATCTCTCGGCTGGAAACCGCCTTCTCTTCTCTGGCCATCTCTCGGCTGTCCGTCACGGTTCTGGAAACCGCCTTCTCTTCTCTGACCGTCTCTCGGCTGGAATCCACCTTCGCGTCTCTGGCCGTCTCTCGGCTGTCCATCACGGTTCTGGTAACCGCCCTCGCGTCTCTGGCCGCCTTCTCTTCTCTGGCCGTCACGGTTCTGATAACCGCCTTCACGTCTCTGACCACCCTCACGGTTTGCTGCCGGAGCTGCCTGTGTGTTTTCCTGTACCGGTGCTTTTGTTTCAACCTGCGGCTTTGCTGCCGGAGTCTCTGTCTGAACCGGAGCTGCCTCCGGAGTCTTTGTCTCTGTCTGCGGTTTTGCCGGTCTAGTGCCCTGCGGCTTCTGTCCCTGCGGTTTCTGACCTGCCGGACGGCTCTTCTGCTGCGCACTGTTCTGCGGACGATATACCGCTGCAATTCTCTTCTTTGCCGGAGCTGCCTGCTCGCCTGCAGCGCCAGCCGGATTCTTTACTTCTTCATTATTCTTCTGCAAGATATCACTACCCTCTTTATTTGTCTTTTCTAAATCTTTCGCCAACTCGTTCACCCTCGCTTTCACTACATATACTTCAGAATCGCCTTAGAAAAGCCTTCATCCTGAATAGCCAAGGAAGCACGCATTCCCTTACCTAATGCATGACCAAGCTCTTCCTTTCCTCCGAACTCATAATAAGGAACCTCATAGTAAGTACACATATTCCGGAATGCCTTCTTCGTATTCTCTGATGCTTCTTCTGAAACGATCACAAGAAAAGCTGTGCCTGCTTTTACCGCCTTTTCTGTGGCAAATTCGCCGCTCTGCACCTTTCTTGCCTTCGCTGCCAGTCCCAGAAGACCAAACACTCTGCTTTTATTTTCCAATCTGCTCCATCTCCTTTTCCAGACTCTCGTAAACTTCTTTCGGAATTGCCATCTTGAAGGAACGCTCCAGACCCTTGCCCTTCACTGCCTTCTTAAAGCAATCCACAGACGGGCAGATATATGCCCCACGGCCATTTTTTCTGCCTGTCACATCGATGGAAATCAGACCCTCCGTATCTTTGAGGACACGAATCAGGTCCTTTTTATTCTTCATTTCTCCGCAGCCGATACACTGTCTCTGCGGAATCTTCTTCTCTGTACCCACTAAATCCCATCTCTCCTTATTCTTCGGAGCTGCAATCATCCGGATACACCGAAAGATTACTCAGCATCCTCTGTATAGTCTTCTTCTGCCGGAACGTTAAGGCCGTCTTCTGTTTCGTATTCTACATAGCCCTCTTCATAACCTTCTAACTCAAGGTCATCGAAAAGGCCAAGTTCTCTTGCCTGAGATTCACTCTTGATATCGATCTTGTATGTTGTAAGTCTTGCTGCCAGTCTTGCATTCTGACCTTCTTTACCGATCGCTAAGGATAACTGGTAATCCGGAACGATAACCTGTGCTTCCTTTGCATCTTCGTCAGCTGCAACGAGGATAACTTTAGCCGGGCTTAATGCATTCTCGATTAAGAATGCCGGGTTGTCATCCCAGTTGATGATATCGATTTTCTCACCGCGAAGCTCATTTACAATCGCATTGACACGGGCACCATTTAAACCAACGCATGCGCCTACCGGATCAACGTTCGGATCCTTGGAGCTTACTGCGATCTTTGTTCTGGAACCTGCCTCACGTGCGATCGCACGGATCTCTACAGTGCCGTCACGAACCTCTGCGATCTCAGCTTCGAACAGTCTTCTAACGAGATCCGGATGGGTACGGGATACGGAAATTCTCGGTCCCTTCGGGTTATCCTTAACTTCAAGGATGTATAATTTGATACGCTCGGTTCTCTGGAACACCTCGCCCTTTACCTGCTCGGATTCCGGTAAAATCGCGTCTACCTTGCCCAGATCAACACTTACGTTTCTGCCGATGTAACGCTGAACAATACCTGTTACAACCTCTTTTTCCTTGCACTGCCACTCATTGAGCTGGGACTTTCTGCTCTCCTCGCGGATCTTCTGCAGAATTACGTTCTTTGCATTCTGAGTTGCGATACGGCCAAATTCACGGGAATCGATCGGAATCTGAACCACGTCACCGATCTCGAACTTACCGCCTCTCATTCTTGCGTCCGCAAGACTGATCTGCATAACCGGATCCTCAACAACCTCAACAACTTCTTTTTCTGCATATACGGAATAGTCGCAGCCTTCACGGTCGATCACTACCTTCACATTGTCAGCTTTACCAAAATGGTTCTTGCAAGCTGTCAGAAGGGAATTTTCGATGGCCTCGAGCAATGTTTCTTTGCTGATGTTATATTCCTTTTCCAGGACATCCATTGCTCCCCACAGTTCCTTGTTCATTTTTTATCCTCCTTTAAAAATCGAATGCCAGACGAATTAAGGCAATATCTTTTCTATTAAATGTACTTTCAGATCCATCTTCATACTGGATCGTTACCGTTTCCTCATCGTAAGCGGAAAGTGTTCCGGTAAAATCTTTCTGTCTGTCGATTGCACGGTACAGCTTGATATCAACCTGTTCACCCATGCTTCTCTTAAAATCCTTCTCCTTCTTAAGCGGTCTTCCAAGACCCGGAGAACTCACTTCCAGAATATAACTGTCATCGATGAAATCCTTTTCATCCAGCCAGTCACTGAGCTTTCTGGAAACCATCTCACAGTCATCTACGGTAAATCCGCCCTCTTTATCGATATAGGCTCTCAAATACCATGTGCCTGCTTCTCTCACATACTCTACGTCAACCAGTTCAAAGTTATTCTCTTCCATGATCGGAAGTAAGAATGCCTCAACCCGGCTCTCATATGTGTCTCTTTTGGCCATCGTCGCTCCACCACCTTTCATTTTTCACTGTTCTTCCCCCGCATCCGTGCGTGTCTTATGGAAAATCACAATCTGCCGCCCAGACAGACCCTTTCCATCGGATTGGAAAAAGATATAAAACGAAAGAGTGGACTTCTTGTTTCGTCCACTCTTTACAACCAGTTACATATAATACCATAGCTATATTATCACAAGGTAATGAAAAATGCAAGCAATTTCTTGCTTCTTCTTAATTCTTTACTCATTCTCACTGAGTTCCTCCGGCGCAAGGAGATATTCTCTGGCATCTGCGAACCTCTCCAAATTCATTTCCAGTGCTCGAATCTTACCGCGAAGCTTCATCCTCCTTGTTAAAAACACCGTATCTTCCGCATGCCCCAACGCTTCAATTCTCGCCTCCAGATCCTGTATCATTTCCTGTGACCGTTTTTCCAGATGTTCCGCCTGTTCGATGTGATTTAGACAATAGTTTCTGCAGGCAGCTTTTCCTCTCTCCAACCTCCTCTTTCGATCCTGTTTTTCCTGACGGAGTCGCTCTTTTTCCGCTTCTTCCGGAGTCGGAACCTTCTGCAACCAGATGTACAAATACTCTTCCGCATCATCCGCTGAACCGAAATACCCGACATCTGCACGGATACGATACTCCCTGTCATCATGATAATTATAGTAAACATCGTCTTCCTCACGAAGGATCGTAATTTTCTTTTCTTCGCACAATCGAAGCAGAGGCTCTTTTTTCTCCCCCAGTCCATTTACAGCTTTCTCAGACACACAGATTGCAAAACTGTTACAAGTTCTGTCGAATCCGTCCATTTCCTCAACCAATGCTAAAACCGCATCATCCAAAGAAATATCTTCTTTCAGATCAAACCACTGGTCAAAGGTATGATCCTCGATTCCGTCATAGCGGTTTATATCGATCTGTTTCTCATCCAGATATCCTTTTTTAGGTTTTAAATACTTTTTATACTTATATTCTTCCATCACATACCCTCATTACGAAAATGACCACGTACCGATCAGTTCAACATCCTGCACCCGGTCATTCATCGTCTTTACCGTAACCTCGTATTCCCTGTCTTCAGTCACATCCAAGAATGTATACGGTCCTGTATGCATCACAATATGCATTCCCTCTTTTAAGCACTGTTTATAATAGAAGTCATCACATCCCTTCAATGACTTTTCCGAAGACACACGAATATGTACTTTGTTCGGAGCAAAGTCTTTGCCAGTAGGATGTGCTTTTCTCCACGCAAGATATGCCTGATACTTGCGGATCGCCAGCTGGACCGACGCCTCATTTGGAACATAATAAAACTGATCCACATCTGTATCGTCCTGAAGTTTATTATAATAAATTGTCTCAAGGTCATACGCCGCAAACGGCTTTCGATCTTCCGTCAATAATGGTTTCAATTTCTTTCTCAGTTCTTCTCCCTGAGCTTCCCATTCTTCCGAATTCGTTTCTCCATCCTTTATACATGGCTTAAGTTCCTGTTTCTGCAGAGTTGAATTTCCCTTCCAAAGACGCCAACCAAATTTCACGACATAAACAGACATCACTGCGTATCCCGCAAAAAATACCGCAGGGGGTACAGTCTCACCAGCCACAGAACTCTCAAGCTTTCCCGTAACTGCTGCAAAAAAACAGATAACAGCACTCACACAAAACACACCCGCGAAGATCATGAGCAAAACACCCAGTACTTTTTTCATTGCTCTCATCAGTTACCAGAATCCTTTCATTCATATACCAAATTATATCAGCAAGATTTTAGTAGCGATTTCAATTTACCGAAAAAACCGGCTTGCTCTTGTTTTTCCTCCGTCACCTGGCACACGATCACCGTCACGTTATCCCTGCCTCCATGTTCCAGTGCCTGTTCTACCAGACGATCTGCCTGTTCTTTCGGACTTCCCTGCTGCAGGATGTTCACGATTTCCTCATCTGTTACCATATCCGTCAATCCATCACTGCACAGAAGAAACATATCCCCGCCCTTCAAACAGATTTCCTCTGTAAATGCCGGTTCAATCCTCATCTCATCCTCAAAAATCCCCAAATGCTGTGTTAAAACATGACGGCTTTTATGGGTTTTCGCCTCCTCCGGCGTCAATACTCCCATGGCAACCAACTGGCTTACCCGATTGTGGTCTACCGAAAGCTGTTCCAGTTTTCCATCATGCATTCGATATACACGGCTGTCTCCCACATTGCAGCAGACTGCCTTATCTTCTTCTATATACAAAGCGGCCAACGTTGTTCCCATGCGTTTGCCGTTATTCTTTTCTATTTCATTACAGATCTCTGCATTTGCCCTCTGAATACAGGCAATTGCCGTTTCCTTCACCTGCTTTACCGGACATGGTTTTAATGCTCGAACCGCGATTAAGGATGCCAGTTCCCCTTGCGTTTCACCGCCCATGCCGTCACAAACAGCCGCAAGAACCCGACCCGCAGTTTCCGACCCTTGAAAACAAACCTGATTTTCATTCACGTCTGTACGAATCTTCCCATTCCAGTAAAAATTGTCCTCGTTGTTCTCTCGGATTTTTCCCTGGTGAGTACGCACCGCATAGTTCAGTTTCATCTTATTTCACCCATTTAGGCCATTGCCTTTTTCAACCATTTCCGTTCATAGAACAGGTCCATATGCTCAGAAAACACCGATTCCTGCTCCTCGCTTCCGTCAAGCTGCCACTTTTTTTCAATCGGATTCCCTTCTTCGTCCAGTGTCATTGTAACCAAAAGTCCATCTGTCTCCTGTTTCAGGCTTTCCATGACAAACCTCCGGCATCCGGCGGCACTGACAAGCGTCATAGACCAGAAATCTCCGTCTTTTTCAAGATATAAAATATCCACCGGTCCTAAAATATAATACTGTGTTCGTTTTTCGTTCTCAAACTTCATTGCCGAACGCGCATTCTTTACGTTATACATCATACGGGCCAGCTTTCTTGTCGGATGCAGAAGACCGTCAAAATCCAAAACCACCATATCATTGGACTCCCAACGATCCCGCACGTCCAAATATTCATCGGATGTAAGGGCAATCTTTTTTGTCCACTGAGGCAGCAGCCAGCTACCGGCCTGCTTATACATTGCCAGCATATGAACAAATTCTTTTGTACTCTGGAATTGAATCACGGACATCTCTCATCCCCCTTTTCTCGATGGAAGCAGGCCCGAACCTTCACATCCGGGCCATTTTTCCATAGAAATATAAGATTGCTTCTGCGAAATTAGATATTTTCGAAACGCTGTGTACCGCCTGCGATCACGTTTCTCTGATCCTGTGCGTATGCTTTCATAGCCTGAGAAAATGCATTTAACGCACCGATATAGTTTGTCATTGTAGCTTTGAACTGCTCATGCTTTGCCTCAAAAGCTGCCTGCGGACCACCCTGCATATTGCAGTCTGCTGTTTCACGAACCAGATTTCCGAGTGCCATCATCTCTGCTTCAAAATTTCCTGCAATTACATCCAGACGAGCTGCTGCACTTTCTAATCCTTCAATATTAACACTGCTTGTACCCATAATCATTCTCCTTCTCATTCTTCATTATTTGAATGCTTTTCGCATCATTTACTTTACTTGTTGTCATTAAAACGGGAACTACTTTGCATTTACAAGGTCGCCCATATTTACCTGATCAAAGACATGCTTTGATGTCAGTTCAAACTCCGTCGGGAGATTGTTGAGTTCCTCCAGCTTCTCTGTTGCCAGAATATACCATTCCGATTTCTTATCATCCACGATCTTCAGAATATTCTCATATTCCTGTTTCTTTGTGATCACAAGAATATCATATAGGTCATTGGCACGCTCCACATCTTCCGCCGTCGCAACTCCCTGCTCCATCAGCGAAACATAGTTCTCGAAGGTTCTGGTCAGAACTCCATCGTACTGATACAGGCCCATTAGTGTATTCATTGCTCCGGTTTCTTCGCCCCAGGCAATCTTAGCTGCACCACTGATCAGATCCATACCAACTGTTACCTCTTTCAATCCCGGAATCTCACTGACCAGCTTCATAGCTTCGCCAAAACTCCAATCATACATATTTTCGCACATCTTAGCCGTAAAATATTCCATGTTGTCCGAGTACAAACGTTCCAGCTCCTCGATCTTTTCAATCACAACACCACTGGTAAATCCACTGATTTCTAATGACTCTCGGAAAGACTCCAGATACCCCACTTGGACAGAATGATTACTCATCAAATGAAAGATCATTTTTGTTCCAAACTCCATATATTCCTGGATATCCATCACTATGCCGGCACCCTTGACAAATCCTTTTGAATTCTCGACCACATATCCGGCTCCAACGACTCCATTGATCAGATTTTCAAAAAAAGTAGCCAGTCCAGGCACTTTATAGAATTGATATTGCATATCCTTATATGTATCTAAGAGTCCCTCATACATGTCCGGATCAACAGTTCCATTTGCCTCGTCAATCGTTTTTAATGTCTTTATGAACATCTTCATCAATTGCCCCAGGCCCTGAATACCAACTTTTTCACCGAGAGCATCCCAATCGACTACTTCATAATCCACATCCGCACCTTCATATCCCGGAAGTTCCTTTAACATACTTTCCAGAGAAGCAGTCAGAGCATTATTCATCAATTCGTAATTTCCATCACCAATGCCAAGTCCATTTCCAATAAACTCCCAGTAATTCTCTTTATTGGAAAACTGTGTGGCACCCCATTTATTACGTGTAGATTTTCCATATTCAGAATTCCAGATAAATGCACCCAGATCATTGTAATCCACCGAGAAAGACTTTCCGGACTGCAGCATATTATACGCCGGTGAGAGATCATAATCCGGTCCCTCTTCCAGTTCAACCTCATAAATTTCAGCAAAACTTGGGCCATTATAGGTATCGGATCCGCCGTCAATCTGATCCGCTCTGTTTTTCGCATCTTCCTGCGCCTGCTCCCAGTCTTTCAGATAGGCATCCATTGCTTCTCTAAGATCGGTCAAACGTCTCTGTGCCTCTTTGAATCGGGCAACTCCGGCACTTACTTCTCCCGATGAGTCATAATGATTCATCATCTCCTGGAGATAATAATGGTCTGCCGAACCAAACATCCGAATATTGCAGTCGCTGAAGCACTGCGCGGCTTCCTTTAGAAATCCCTGATTCTTTACAAATCGTTCTTTATCCAGATATTCTACTGTTCCCACCGGTCTCCCTCCTTTCTGCGACTCTATACAATCTGCATTTCCAGTATGCTTCCGTCATAAATTCCACACTGTTCCATTGTACACTCCGGCATCAGTTTTCTTCCGTCGAAATATAATTGAACTTCTTTGTTTTGAAGGGTGATTCCCTGAAATTTCAATTTTGCTGCAGCTTTGAACATTGGAAGCCAGTTTTGCACCGAAACCATGGACGGAATCTCAAAATCCTCCTCTTGTCCGTTCCAGCGAACCGTCACGATTACCATTTCCGGTATTTTCATCATTTTCCTCCCCAAATCCATTCAAAAAGGTCAACAGCATCGTCCTTCACGACTTTGCCAACTTTCTGAGCATCGCTTAGTGCTTTCTCTGCAGCGCTGACTTGATCCCGCTTTTTCTCAAACTTCTTTTCAAGCTGCTTTTCGATCGTATGAAGTCCTGCAAGGATATCGTCCTTCGCTCCGACAAATTCATTGTATAATTCCCGCAGCTTATGTTCAAATGCATCCGCACTCTGTCCCTGCCAGAATCCGTAACTTTCTTTCTGCCGTAGAACTCCATACATGTGATGTAGTCCCATACAGCCTTCTCTTGCTGCATAGTTCGGATGCTCACCATTAAACTCCCATTCCACATCCTGAATACATGCGCGGCAGCGTTCCAGTTCATCGGCAATTTCCATCATCTCATCATATAACTTTTCATACTCTTTGACAGTCATGAATCTATCCTGTCTCCTCTCCTAGCCATGCATCCAGCGGAAGAATATTGCATCGGTATCACTCAGAACCAAACA
>JAFSFU010000300.1 GCA_017435025.1 Lachnospiraceae bacterium
ACCACATGCTAACATTGGTACAATCGGACACGTTGACCATGGTAAAACAACAACAACAGCTGCTATCACAAAAGTATTAGCAGAAAGAGTTGCTGGAAACGTAAAAGTTGATTTTGAAAACATCGACAAGGCTCCAGAAGAAAGAGAACGTGGTATCACAATCTCTACAGCACACGTTGAGTACGAAACAGAAAACCGTCACTACGCACACGTTGACTGCCCAGGCCATGCTGACTATGTAAAGAACATGATCACTGGTGCTGCTCAGATGGATGGCGCTATCCTCGTAGTAGCTGCTACAGATGGTGTTATGGCTCAGACAAGAGAGCACATCCTTCTTTCCCGTCAGGTAGGCGTTCCGTACATCGTTGTATTCATGAACAAGTGTGATATGGTTGATGACGAAGAACTTCTTGAGCTGGTAGAGATGGAAATCAGAGAGCTTCTTGACGAGTACGAGTTCCCGGGTGATGACACTCCGATCATCAAAGGTTCCGCTCTTCAGGCTCTTAACGATCCGGCAGGTCCGTGGGGCGACAAGATCATTGAGCTCTTCGACGCTGTTGACTCCTACATTCCGGATCCGGAGCGTGACACAGATAAGCCGTTCCTTATGCCGGTAGAGGACGTATTCACAATCACAGGTCGTGGTACAGTTGCTACAGGCCGTGTAGAGCGTGGTACACTTAAGCTCAACGACGAACTTGAAATCGTTGGTATCCAGGAAGAGAACAGAAAAACTGTATGTACAGGTATCGAGATGTTCCGTAAGCTCCTTGATCAGGCTCAGGCTGGTGACAACATCGGTGCTCTTCTCCGTGGTGTTCAGAGAACAGAGATCCAGCGTGGTCAGTGTCTCGTAAAACCGGGTTCTGTAAAGTGCCATAACAACTTCACAGCTCAGGTTTACGTTCTGACAAAAGACGAGGGTGGCCGTCATACACCGTTCTTCAACAACTATCGTCCGCAGTTCTACTTCAGAACAACAGACGTTACAGGTGTTTGCCAGCTTCCGGAAGGCACAGAGATGTGCATGCCGGGTGACAACGTAGAAATGACTATCGAACTTATCCATCCGGTAGCTATGGAGCAGGGTCTTCGTTTCGCTATCCGTGAGGGTGGTAGAACAGTAGGTTCCGGTAGAGTTGCTAAGATCCTTGACTAATCCTTGGATTTAGATCTACGATCACCTTAACAAGCGTTATAAATGCGAATTTAAGCCCAGAGGTTTATGCCTCTGGGCTTTTTTGCGTGCAATTTGCGGGGGGCTTCGGGCTCTTTGTCAAGAGCTGGGAGATAGATTTGTCAGTCGCATGTCAGTGTAAGGTGCGGGCGGTATCTATAGAAAATTATTATGATTCCATATACTCATTTTAGCATTTTCAGACCATATTTCATCGATTTTTGCGTTTTGAAGTATCTATAGACAAGAAGAGGGAGAAAAAATACCCGTTTGGTTGATTTTGGGTATATAGGCTGTGCCTTTTTCTATATAGATACTTCGGATGCAGTTAGAATGGAAATAAACGCACCACGAAAAAGATAAGATATGAAAAAACGAAAAGATTCGTTATCGTATTTTCCTATATCTGTGTTATAATATAAAAGATTAGACATTTTTATGCATATAGAAAGCAAAAGAATGATGTATCAGGAGGGATAAGTATGAAAAAGCGGATTAAGAGACGTATTCTTTCCGTAGTGCTTTCTGCAGCAATGCTTCTTACAAGCACACCGGTGTACGCGGATGTCATGGCGGAACCGATCGACCCGGAAGTGGGTCTGTGCGAGCATCATACGGAGCATGAAGAGTGGTGTAGTTATGTTGCGCCGACGCCTGGAACTCCGTGCGGACATGAGCATGATGAAGCTTGCTATCGTGAAGTTCTGACATGTGGTTTGGAGGAAGATGTAACTGCGACTGACGGTAATTCTGCGCATATTCATGACGACGAGTGCTATGAACTAGAGGTGGATTGCCATCATGAACACGACGATGAGTGCGGCTATGTGGAAGCAAGTGCGGGTGCAGAGTGTGAGTTCACATGTGCAGAGTGCATTGCGCTGGAGGAACTGGGAGGCGAAGGTGAAGGTGTGTCACCGTGGGTGATTAATGATCGATTTGCCGTAGATGGTCTTTGTTATAAAGAGATTGGTCCTGGCAAGGCGCAGGTATATGCGGTTGATGAGGATACTTTAGACGATGTTGCCGGTGCGATTCAAATCGAATCAGAAGTAACAGATCCGGAGACATTAGAAGAATACACGATTACATCCATAGCAGAAGGTGTTTTCAAGGATAATGATGATATTGTTTCCGTTACATTTGCAGAAGAATTTGAAGAAGATGATGCTATATTTCAAATTACCAAAATCGAAGATGAAATGTTTGCAGGATGTAGAAATCTTACTTCTGTAACGTATCCGAATACGGTCACAAGCATTGGTGATGGCGCGTTTGAGGGATGTAAGTCATTAAAGGAGATTGAGATTCCCAATGAGGTGACATCGCTCGGTGACGGTGTATTTAAAAATTGTACAAAACTTGAAAGTGTTGATTTGGGCAATATTACAATATTACCAGCTCATACATTTGAGGGATGTAGTTCTCTTGAGAGTATTGACATTAGTGGATTATTAGAAATTGGTGACTATGCTTTCTACAATTGTTCTAAACTTACTGCAGTTGATCCGAACACATTTTTGGGTGATGGGCTCACAACGATTGGTGGTTATGCATTTGCAAATTGTATCGGACTTGAAGACGGCTTTTTAGATCGAGTTTTAGTGTGTGATGGTTGCGACGTCGAATATTGGGATGAGTACGATGACTATTACGGCCAAGTATGTGCAGAGTGTTTGAAATCTGTAATGTTGATTCCAAATTCTATCGAAAGTATTGGAACCGGAGCATTTGATGTAACAGATTCCACTGATATTGTAACAAAAGTGGTATGTACGAATGACTCTGCAACAGGATATGCTTATAGAATCGCAGATATGATTGCGAATGCTAGTAATGGCTTTTGTTCTCTTATTTGTATTGAAAATAGTGTCGCATTATACAATTCTTTTTACACGGATTGTTATATAGTTGATTCAGATACAGTTTATGCTCCTGATTCTGAAGGTTACTACAAGTCATATGAAATAGAATATGTCTATAAAATTAATGAGTATGCATCTTATGATAAAGCAGGAAAGGCAGAACTGATTTCTGTTGAGTATTTACCTGAAGATTGTGATGCACCTCAGCCGGCTTATTTAGAGATTTATGTTTGGGGACCTGTTCAGAAGTATGATACATATGGAAACTTATACGATTATCAAGTGACCGGTATCAGCAATGATTTCAATATCGATTTATACGACATTCCATACGATGTTTATTTTGATTATGAGATTGAATATATTGGCAACAATGCTTTCAAAGATGAAAGTAACTTAATGAATGTCTATATAAATACAGAGTCTTTGGCAATTGGTGAGAGCGCATTTGAAAACTGTACATCATTAAGCGGAATCGAACCTAAAGGTCAAGAATCGCTTTTAAATATTGTTCCATTGACATCAGGAGGAAGCAATTTTGTGATTCCTCAGGGAATTCACACTATTGGTGATCGTGCATTTGCAGGATGTGATTATTTTTATGAAGTTGAAATTCCATATTCTGTTGAGAATATGGGGAAAGAAGTATTTGCAGAATGTGGAAATCTGCAGTATGTAACCTTTGCCAATCCGAAATATATTGAATTAGACAGAGGGACTTCTGTGGATTATGAAAATACCAAAGAAATTGTAATGGTTCCGGAGGGGATGTTCAAGGATTGTAAAAATTTGATTGGTGTAAAGATACCGGATACAGTAACTGAAATTGGTGCGAGTGCATTTGAGAACTGTCGTGAGTTTTATATGCTACTGCAGTATGAAAATTATAAAGATGAGTACGGGAATGAATGTTTTGATATTATCTATAACGAAGATGATTCTGTGCCTGAATGCACACTTCCGTCTACGATTACCACAATTGGCTCTCGTGCATTTTACAGGTGTACAAAGTGGAACACAGTGTATGCCGGAGAAAACATTACTAGTGTTGGAACAAATGCGTTTAGCAAAGGAACAAGATTTATTACTGATAGTTCTATAGTTCAGCTGATGCTTGTAGCAAGTATCGATAACAACACTATTCCAGAAACTTCTTGGGACGGTTTTGCAGATGTTGAACCGGGAGCCATTGTTACGGTAGATGATGGTGCTATGCTTACCGGCGATATCGGTCAGAATGCAGAGGTAACAATACCGGCTGGCAGTTCTGCAACAATTAATAAAACAACTAATGAAACAACTAATGAAACAATTAATGAAACAATCAACCTTGCTAAAGATGCAACGCTGTATGTATCTGGTTCACTTGCTTTGAACGGAACAATTGCAGGACCAAACGAGGGTTACGCAACTATTTATATACCGGATCTTTCTTGTGTGACCGGAGAGGGAGGAGTTACTGGTAATATTAATTTGATCACAACGCTGAAATCCTCTATGATTCAGCTACCGGATGTTGATGAATATGCACATTCTGGTGAGGAAATAAAGCCAACACCGACAGTTACAGTAAAATTTGGTGGTCAGACATTTGTTTATATTGAAGATACAGATTATGAAGTTACATATTCCAATAACATTAGTACTGGAACAGCGACAGTAATCGTAACAGTAAAAGATGGAGGCAATCTCCTTGGAAGAACCGCTCGCAAGAACTTCACCATCGGTAAAGCAACACCAACTGTTACTGCCAGCCAGCCAACAATCGATAAGACCAATGTAACTATAACTGCAGAAGTTTCCGGTGGCGTGGGTTCCGGTTATGATGGAACTATGACTATCCAGGTATTGCAGGATAACAAGGTGAAACTTGTAAAGAATATCCAGATGGATGGGTCTTCAACATCTGTAGAGTATACTTGGAATAATCTTTACAACGGCAACTACACAGTTAAAGCAATTTACAACGGTGACAGATATCATACATCTGCGACATCTGCTAATCAGGTTGAATTCACAATTAACGTAGCAGGAAACGATGCTCCGCTTGGTACCGGCGGCTCTGGCGGCTCCGGTGGAGGTGGAGGCGGCGGTGGTACCGGCGGTGGAAGCACCGGCGGACAGGCGCCGGCAATTCCGGATCCGAACACAAATCCGAACAATTCCGAACCGATCGATTGGGGTGTGATCACATTGGACCCGGTGAAGGGTTATGTGAGCAGCAACTATGGTATTATGGCAAGGGATAGCCAGGATAAGCACAGTACATGGAAAGTGGATGAGATTTCTGCTCTGATCTGGGGTGGAAATAAGGATGATTACTGGCAGCTTCAGTATCCGAATGGTTCTGTGGCGAAGGGCAGCACATCTGTAGATGAAAACGGTCAGCCGAAAGAAAATTACCTTTGGGAGCAGGACAACGGCAAATGGTGGGTATTTGATTCCAAGGGTTATGCTAAGATGGGATGGGTATTTGACCCGAACTATCAGGCATGGTTCTACGTCCATGTGAAACATGGTATGATGACCGGCTGGATTCAGATTGATAATTTGTGGTATTATCTCCATGAAGTATCTGATGGACGCAAGGGCTGCATGTACGCAGCGACCAGAACACCGGACGGCTACTATGTAAGAGAAGATGGTTCCTGGGATGGCAAACCCAAACAGTAGTAGAAGAGTAATAACGATGTAGTACAGGGGCTGTTGCGAAATAGCGACAGCCCCCATTTATAGGATAAGTATATGCAAAATGAAAAGATGATTCCGGATGAAAATAATAGAGATGTCCATGACAGTGTCCGAAATGACTATAGCCAGATCGCAGCCGGTGATATGGATAAGACCATCCTGCATGTGACACGCACAACAGCAGAGATGTCTGCCAGCGTCGGCTATACAGAAGAAGAGCTGGCTTTGGCACCGGAGGGCGCCAATAAAGGTTTAGGATGTGGCAATCCGCATCGGAAGGCCAATATTCAGAATGGGGAAATTGTGCTGGATCTCGGCAGTGGAACCGGTCTGGATTGTTTCCTTGCCGGAAAAGCGGTAGGCAGAAGGGGACGCGCCATCGGTGTGGATATGACACCGGAAATGATCTCCAGGGCAAGACAGTTGGTAAAAGAAAACAAGATCCGCAACGTGGAGTTTCGCCTGGGTGAGATTGAGAATCTGCCGGTGGCAGACAATACGGCTGATGTCTGTATTTCTAACTGTGTCATCAATCTTTCTGACAACAAGCCGCGGGTATATCGGGAGATTTACCGTGCATTGAAACCGGGTGGACGAATTTCCATCTGCGATATTGTGATCATGAAGGAATTGACGGAGGAGATGCAGAAGGATGAAGCCATGCACTCCTGCTGAGTGTCCGGAGCTTCTTCAGTTGAAGAATTGCAAAGAATCATTGAGACTGCGGGATTTGTGGATGTGAATATCGAAACAAAGCCGGTTTCAAAAGAATATGAAGAGCAGTGGGGACGGGGACTTGCCATTGGTGAGTATGTGATGTCCTCTGCGATTACGGCTCAAAAACCGGAAAATAATTAAATACATACAAAAAACGGCCCCGAAGGTAACCAATACCCTCGGGGTCGCAGTATTTGCTTTATTCTAAATAAAAAGTCATTGCCAGCATCAGACAGAAACCGGCAAGCAATGCGTAAGTTACGCCGCGCGCATCGTCGTGGTGGGTTTCCGGAATCATCTCGTCACTGATCACGTATAACATGGTTCCACCGGCGAATGCCAGAGCAAACGGCAAAATCGCGGAGGAGAGGCTGACTGCAAAATAGCCGAGAAGTGTTCCCAGCACTTCCACAACGCCGGTCATCATAGCGGCAACGAAGGTGCGCATCGGACTAAGTCCGGCTGCCAGCATCGGGGCAATAATGACCATACCTTCCGGGATATTCTGAAGAGCGATACCTAAGGCGATGGTGATCGCCTCACCGGTGTTTCCGGTACCGAAGCCGGCACCGGCGGCAATTCCTTCCGGAAGATTGTGGATCGCAATTGCCATGACAAACAGAAGAACTTTGTTCAGCTGATCAGTTTTCTGCGGGTGCGATTCCTGGTCCACACCAGCCAAATGGTGCAGATGGGGAACCAGTTTGTCCAGCAGATTTAGGCAGTAGGCACCGCAAAAGATTCCAAGTACTGTGACCGGGAGACCGGTTTCCCCACCATATTCCAGGGACGGGAGAATCAGACCGATCACCGCGGCTGCAAGCATGACGCCGGCGGCGAACGCCAGGACGATATCGCTGAAACGATGGGAGATATTTTTAAATAAAAAACCAATAACTGCACCAAATACTGTGGCGCCACCCACGCCAAGTGCAGTGAGAAGGACCATTCTCATAAAACTGTACCTCCTAGATTAGTGTGTGGATCAGGCGGAAAACCTGTTCCACAGTTGCGATCATATTGCTGCGGGCATTTTCAGTATCCATTGCTTCATCCAGAGATACCACACCGCGCAGGATCGGGAAAAAGGCATCGATTCCGTGTTCATTGCAGGCAGTTGCGTCTGCCGTCACACAGCCGGAGAATGCCAGAACTTTTTTGTCAAATTTCTTTGCTGTTTTTGCCACACCGATCGGTGCCTTTCCCATAACGGTCTGTCCGTCGAGGCGGCCTTCACCGGTGATGACGAAATCAGCGTCTTTCACATAATCATCCAGTCTCGTTTCTGTAAGCACAATAGAAACGCCGGATTCCAAAACTGCGTTGGTAAATGTGGAGAAGGCGAAACCAAGCCCGCCGGCTGCTCCTGTGCCCGGGTATTCGGCATCTGCGTCAGCAAATACCGTTGAGGCGATCGCAGCAAATTTGCCAAGCCAGGAATCCATATCGCGGATCATTTCCGGTGTAGCTCCTTTTTGCGGTCCATAGATCGCGCTGGCACCGAGCGGTCCGCAGAGCGGATTGTTGACATCGCAGGCGATCTTGAAGGTACATTCAGAAAGCTCCGGTACAGTATGTTCGGTGGTGATGGCAGCCAGATCAGACAGTCCATATGCCCCGAAACGGATGGGGGATCCGTTTTTATCCAGCAAACCATATCCAAGGGCCTGCAGCATGCCGGCACCGCCGTCATTGGTGGCGCTTCCGCCAATGCCCATGATAAATTTTCTGCAACCTTTTTGGATCGCATCCAGGATCATCTCACCGACACCGTAGGTAGTTGTCTTTAATGGATTGCGAAGTTCCGGCGGTACAAGGGTAATACCGGCCGCCTGCGCCATTTCCATAACGGCGGTCTTTCCGCTTATTCCCGCAGAACCGGGCATGGAAAGATCATCGATAATTCCGTATTTTGCAGTCACAGGTTCTCCAAGCGGACCGGTTATGGTGATTGTCTGTAAGGTACCGCCCATACCAAAGGTCAGGGCCTCAACGGTTCCCTCACCGCCATCTGCCAGCGGACGAACACAGATATCTGCGTCCGGATAGATATTTTTGATTCCGGTTTCGATGGCATGTCCCGCTTCAAGAGAAGAGAGACTGCCTTTAAAGGAGTCAATCGCGATCGTCACTTTCATGATCATTCCTCCTGATAAAGTGATACTATGGTGAGTTTACTACATTTCAGAGTAAAGTACAAGGTCAATTCGAGGCAAACCTGTGGCGTAGTATTTACCGAAATGGTGCAAAATGTTATACTAGAGAAAGAAGTGGTAAGGAGGAATGACAGCATGGCAAAACGCATTTACGTAGCTGACGATGAACAGAATATCTGCTTTCTGATCCGAAATTTTCTGGAGAAAGAGGGCTATGAAGTAGAGTGTTTCGAAGACGGAGAATCGATTTTGGCGGCCTGCGAGAGAAGTATGCCGGATATGTGTATTCTTGATATTATGATGCCGGGAATGGATGGTTTGACAGTCTGCACCCAGATTCGAAAGAAGAGTCATGTTCCGATCATTATGGTTTCGGCTAAGGATTCGCCGCTGGACCGCATTACGGGAATTACACTGGGAAGTGATGATTATCTGGTGAAACCGTTTCTTCCGCTGGAGCTGGTGACCCGTGTGAAAGCATTATTCCGCCGTGTGGAGGCGTTTTCAGCGCAGGAAGAGGAAGTGCGCGAGGATCTGGAATTCGGCGATATCCGCCTGTACCCGAAGCGCCGCGTGGCAATGCTTTCAGGAGCAGATTTTGCTTTAACTCCGTTGGAGTTTGATTTCCTGTGCCATATGCTGGAACACCCGGAACATGCTGCCAGCCGAGACGATCTTTTGAAAGCGCTCTGGAAGGTGGACAGCAAAGAAGTGGATACAAGAGCAGTCGATGATATGGTGAAACGTTTGAGAAAGAAATTGAAAGAGCAGGGCAGTTCGGTAAAGATTGAGACTGTGTGGGGATACGGCTTCCGATTGACTGTCAGTGGTGAATAGATGAGAAAGGCGAGACGATGAAACTAAGTATCCGAATGAAGATATTCCTGCCGGTCATGGCTCTTTTAGTCATTTTTCCTATGGCTGTATGGCTGGTGTTTCGGTATGCGCTGGATGTCCATATGAACTATAATGCCAGAAGAAATCTGGACTGGGCCATCGGACGTGTGGTGGAGATCCTGAAAGAGGATGAGGATCTGATCGGGGAGTTCGGAGAGGAACTGGCCGGCGAGAGTGTGGAAACCCGGATGATGGCGGTTGGCGATGGATATCGTCTTCTGTATCCGATGGATTTCAGCACGTATCCGGAATTGAATGAATTGTATACTCTGTTTCTGACGAAGGCAACCGGAGCAGAGGATTCCTGGACGACCGGTGTGACGGTGGAGGAAACTGTAGGGGAAGAAAAATACCTTCTTTATTATCAGGATCTGACAGAAGAGACCGATGAACAGGTGAATTATGTGGTCCTATATTCTCCGCTGTACGATACCAGCAGGATTATGTCCCATGTGTCCCAGTTTGTATTTATGGTTGTTCTTGCAGCCGCAGCTGTTTCGATCGTGCTGTTCTGGTTTGTGGCCGGAAGTATTTCCGGACCGGTGATCCGACTTTGCGAGGCAGCCAGAGGTATCGGTGAAAAACGGTTTAAGAAAGTTGAGACTGGAGCAACCGTGAAGGAATTGTGTCAATTGGAGGACGAGATCAACCGAATGCAGGAAAAACTGGCCCAGGCGGATCAGGCTGAGAGGACCTTTTTCCAGAATGCATCCCATGAACTGCGTACCCCTCTGATGTCGATCAGCGGTTATGCTCAGGGAATCCAGTGCGGTATTTTTGACGATGTGTCTCAGGCTGCCGGAGTGATCATGGACGAGAGCACTCGTCTGACGGAAGTGGTTGACGGCATTCTTACACTGACCCGTATGGATCAGTCCCGCTACCAGCTGGTTCCGGTGGAAGTGGATATCAACGGGTTTGCGGAAGAACGACTGGAGCTTCTGGAGGGATTTGCCTATTCCCAGAAAAAGAAGCTGGTGTTTACTCCCGGTGTGAGAAAGACGATGATCCTGGATGCCATGCTCTTGGAGCGTGCATTTTCCAATGTGGTATCCAACTGCATCCGGTATGCGGAGGATACGGTAACAGTTGCGATCGAACCGCAGGAGAGCAGGGTTATACTTACGATTTCTGACGATGGACCGGGAATTCCGGCAGAAGAAACAGAGCATATTTTTGACCGGTTCTACAAAGGAAAGAATGGAAACCATGGACTTGGTTTGGCGATCGCTAAGCGATCCCTGGAATATATGGGCGGCTCCGTGCATGCAGTCAGTTCTGAAGCTGGGGCTGTATTTGTACTGACTTTACCGTATGATTGCCGCAGCTTTGCCCCAGAAGACTGGAAAGATTTGTGATATGCTATAGTTACAAAGGAGGGTGCCAATGAGAAAGTTCGTATTTTTATTTAGTTTGGTGTTCTGTCTTCTAAGTATGACTCTGGTGGGATTCGCTGCACCGACCGAGGCGGAGAAACAGAAATACGCAGAAGCGATTGAAACAAATCTGACGGAAATGTTAAAAGGCAGTATAGCACTTGATAAAGGAAGCGCTGATAATAAAACATATTTGTTAAACTGGCTGTTGGCGGAAACACAGCCGAAGGAAGCAAAAAAGATCGTGACAAAGATTGAAAAGCTGGAAGCAGAGCAGGCAAAAGATCGTGAGAGTATGGATCCGTATCTGCAGGCGAAGAAGATCTGTGATGAAAAACTGAATGCGGACGGAGCGAATGCAGCTTTGGAGAATGTAATCCGTATCCAGAAAGACTGGCTGAAAGACCAGGAGGAGATCACTGCACTTTGGAAGAAAGTGGATCTGATCTTGAAGAAAGAATCCCCCGAATGTGAGAGCAGGCAATGAAAACCTGCTCTTTTGTTTTGCATCCTTTGTTTCAGATAAAAGTGGAATAAAGTCAGATGAAAACGCATAAATATCATTTGTTGGGATTTGGGTATGCAGCACCGCCGAAAACGAGAAAAGAGTGGAAAAATTGGCCGGAATATGGTTAAATAGAGATAATATGAATTGCTGCAGAAAGAAGGTATTTTGATATGGAAACAATGGCTGATTTCAGAGAAGAACTGGAAGCGTCCTTAAAAAAAGTAAGAATTGGTGATGTGATCACAGGCACCGTTATTGATGTAAAAGAAGATGCTGTCCTGGTGGATCTAAAGACTTATGCGGATGGTATTATCCGTAAAGAAGATCTGAGTGATGATCCGGAATTCAATATGCTTTTAGAGATTCACCCGGGTGATGAGATCACCGCGACTGTAATGGCGACCAACGACGGAGAGGGCAATATGGTTCTTTCCAAGAAAGAAGCGAATGCTGTTCTCGCATGGGATAAATTAAAACAGATGATGGAAGACCGCACAATGGTAAAAGTAAAGATCCAGGAAGTGGTGAATGCCGGTGCGATCGCATATTTGGAGGGAATCCGTGGCTTTATTCCGGCATCCCGTCTCTCTGATGAGTATGTGGAAGAACTGGAAGAGTGGAACGGTAAGACCATCGAGGTAACGGTTATCACAGCTGACGAGGAATCCCGCCGTCTTGTACTGTCCGGTCGCGAGGCTGCAAGAGAGAAAAAACAGGCAGAGTTGGGTAAAAAGATCGCAAAGTGTGAAGTTGGCGCAGTGATGAGTGGTACTGTTGAAACACTGAAGGACTACGGCGCATTTGTGGCTCTGGAAAACGGACTTACCGGTCTCCTTCATATTTCCCAGATCAGCACCCAGCGAATCAAACATCCGGGTGCAGTGCTGAAAGAAGGTCAGGAAGTGACTGTTAAGATCATTTCCACAGAAAATAATAAGATCAGTCTCAGCATGAAAGTTCTCGCAGAGGAACAGGCAGAGGCAGAGTCCCATGAAACATTTGATTACAAAGAGGAAGGTCAGGCAAGCACAGGACTTGGCGCCCTCTTAAAAGGTCTGAAATTTAACTAGTTTTTGCGTGTGTGATTTCAGAGTACGATCCTGTGCAGAAATGAGGATTGTATTTTGAATCGTAAAATTGACAAGACCGATCAGGTTGACCAGTGGAAGTCAACGATGTTTTTATATAGTTCAGCACTCAAATCTATCAACACAAAGATTGAGATCCTGAACAATGAATTTATCCAGCTTTATAATTATACACCGATCGAACATGTAACATCCCGATTGAAGACACCGGACAGTATTGTAAAGAAACTGCAGAATGACGGCGTTGATGTGACCATCGAAAATATGGTGAATCATCTGAATGATATTGCGGGTGTGCGTATTATCTGCTCGTTTATGTCGGATATTTACCCGATCGCGGATATGATCGCGAAGCAGGCCGATATCACAGTTCTGCATGTGAAGGATTATATTAAATTCCCTAAAACGAACGGCTATAAGAGTTACCACATGGTGGTAAGTGTACCGGTTTATCTGTCCGACGGTAAGGTGGATACGAAGGTGGAGATCCAGATCCGCACCATCGCGATGGATTTCTGGGCTGCCCTTGAGCACAAGATTGCCTATAAATTCGAGGGTCAGGCACCGGAGAATCTGGAGGCAGAATTAAAGGCATGTGCCGATATGGTGGATATTCTGGACGCGAAGATGTTCTCCCTGAATCAGGCGATCGCCGAACTGGGGAACGACAAGTAGCGAAATGTACAAAAACTTTTTGACGGAGGATTGACATGAGAGCAGTACTTCAGAGAGTGATAGAAGCGTCCGTCCGTGTGGACGGCGACGTGGTCGGCTCCATCGGCAAAGGATTTTTTATTCTTCTCGGCGTATCCGATGAAGATAATGAAGCAGTTGCCGACAAGCTGGCAGATAAGATCTGTAAACTGCGTATTTTTGAAGATGAGAACGGAAAGACAAACCTGTCCCTTGCAGATGTGGGCGGTGAACTTCTTGTTGTGAGTCAGTTCACCCTGTATGCAGACTGCAGAAAGGGCAACAGACCGAGCTTTATCGGTGCGGGTGCACCGGCAGAGGCAAATCGTTTGTACGAGTATTTTATGGAACGTTGCAAGACCCATGTGGAAAAGGTGGAACATGGCATCTTTGGCGCAGATATGAAGATTTCTCTGGTGAACGACGGTCCGTTTACCCTTATGCTGGACAGCAAAGATCTTTTTACAAAGTAAACAAAGATTTGTTTAGCGAATCATGGAATCATAAAGAGAAAAGGAGAAGAAAAATGGCAGGTAAGGAATTAGAGAAAGAGCTGTTATGGGAAACTCCGCATATTGCGAAAGAAGCTCCGGAGCAGTTAGAGGCAGCACATGCATTCTGCGAAGGCTACAAAGAGTTCCTGAACAAAGGTAAAACAGAGCGTGAGTGCGTGAAAGAAGCGATCGCAATGCTCACTGCAGCCGGTTACAAGGAGTTTGATGAGACAGTAACTTACAAGACTGGTGATAAAGTATACTGGAATAACCGCGGCAAAGCGCTGGTTGCAGCTACCTTCGGTAAGCTGAGCCCGGAGGCAGGTATCCGTATGAACGGTGCTCATATCGACTCTCCGAGACTGGACTTAAAGCCAAACCCGTTATTTGAAAAAGGCGATATCGCGTACTTAAAACCGCATTACTACGGCGGTGTTCGTAAGTATCAGTGGACAACCGTGCCGCTTGCTATGCATGGTATCGTTGGCACAAAGACAGGAGAGATGATCGAGATCACCATCGGTGAGAACGAGGGCGAGCCGCAGTTCTGTATCACAGATCTTCTTCCGCATCTTGCTGCTGACCAGAACGGCAGAAAGCTGGGCGAAGGTGTGAAAGGTGAAGAGCTGAACATCATCGTTGGCTCCATCCCGTTCATGGGCGAAGAAGAAGATAAGATCAAACAGCCGGTGAAACTGATGGCTATGAAACTTCTCAACGAGAAGTATGGCATCACAGAAAAAGATTTCACACGTGCTGAGATCGAGATGGTACCGGCTTACAAGGCACAGGATATCGGTCTTGACAGAGGCCTCATCGGTGCATACGGTCAGGATGACAGAGTATGCGCATATACTGCTTTAATGGCTGAGATGGAAGCAGTAGAGCCGGAGCACACAACTCTTACAATCCTTGCAGACAAGGAAGAGATTGGTTCCACAGGCAACACAGGTCTCAACTCCGATTTCGTTCTTCACATCGTTGAGGATATCTGTGACAACCAGGGTGCCAATACAAGAAAAGCACTTCGCAATTCCCTGTGTTTATCTTCCGACGTAAACGCAGCTTACGATCCGACATGGTCTTCCGTATACGAGGACAGAAACGCAAGCTACATCCACAAAGGCTGTGTTCTCACAAAGTACACAGGCTCCAGAGGTAAGAACGGTTCCAACGATGCCAGCGCTGAGACAATGACAGAAGTGATCAACATCATGGATGCCAACGGCGTTTACTGGCAGACAGGCGAGCTTGGTGCTGTAGACGTTGGCGGCGGCGGAACCATCGCTCTCTTAGTGGCTCATATGGACGTGGACGTTGTGGATCTTGGTGTGCCGATCCTCTCCATGCATGCACCGTTCGAGCTGGCTTCCAAGCTGGATGTTTACAATACTTATAAGGCGTTCTGTGCGTTCTATAAATAAGAAAAATATATTTCCTTGAATGGAAATTAATGAGAGAGGAAAATCCCGGGATGAGTGATGTCCCGGGATTTTCTGTGTATGAAGGCGGTTAAAAGATAGGGAGGATGAGACCGCTATACAATCAGAAATTCGTTTTCCAGCTCCAGATATCGGCAGAATGCGAACAGTCCGCCGAGGATTGCAGGGGAAAAACCATGTTCATCTTCCAGATTCCAGCCGCCGGAAATACCTTTGTGGAGGAGTCTTACGATGTCTTTTCCATCAGCGTTTTGCAGGGAAAAGTTTTGTGTATTATGCATGATCAGGACATAATGTGCACCGTGTATAGTAAGCTCTGCTTGATTGACCTTCGGTAGTCGACAGACCGGCCATCCGGTTTCCGATGGATCTTCACCTTTGGCGTAGAAGGGCTGCGCGATGGCAATGGGATGATCGCTGTTATCGATCATGACATATTTTTTTAATCGCACATCCACTGCTGACTTGTCTGTGGTATCCGGATATTGAATGTCTGTTTTCAAGAAGGGGTGATTGTCCGGGTGTGAAATTGTTTTTATCGGCCCCGGCAAAGCACTTCGTATTTTTGCCAGTACCTGATGTTCCGGCTCCTGATACAGAGCACCTGATTTTATTGTATACCTCATAACAGACCTCCTTTTATGAAGACGAATAGAATATTTTAAAAAAACGAATAAAGGATGATGCCTGCGAGTCCGGATCCTGCCATCACATGCAGCGGGTTCAGCTTCCATTTTCGTAAGATAAGAAATCCGGTCAGGAATATTACCAGTGCAACGACATCGGTGTCGATAAGCCCTGCAGGAAGTGTTCGCTGCCCGAATACGGCCAT
>JAFSFU010000301.1 GCA_017435025.1 Lachnospiraceae bacterium
ATATATTGTTCCAACAAGCGATCCAGCTCTACACTATATCGATATATCGTATCGTAATCGTCTTTGGCATCGATGCTGTCGTTCATTCGTTTTCTTGCACACTCAATCTTCTCGATCAGCATTCGCTTCTCCTGAGCTTTATCCATCTAGGATTCCACCTTTCTTTCCTCCGCATTCCTTTTGCGAAGATACATCAAAAGCAGCAATGAAACGGCTGCCAGTGCTACCGACAACAACTGTGACACAGCCAAACCTGTTCCCGGAACCAGAAGACTGTCAGTTCTGAGACCCTCGATCCATGTACGGCCGATTCCATAACCGATAAAGTAGATCAGAAGCATCTCTCCATCAAATTTCTTTCTGTGGCGATACCAGAGCATGAACATCAGGACACCCAGATTCCACAGCGACTCATATAAAAACGTCGGATGAACCTGAATATATTCGATCCCGTTTTCTACGATCAGATTGTCCAAAAGCTCCCGGCTGATCATATTGGAATTCACAATACTCCTCTTGATCCTCATAGCAAGCAGGCTGTCTGTATAACAGCCGAACGCTTCGCAGTTCACAAAATTTCCCCAGCGACCGATGATCTGGCCGGTAATAAGGCCAAGACACGCCGAATCCGCCATGGAAAGGAAGGATATCTTATTTTTCTTCGTAAATACATATAAAGTGATCACTGCAGCAATAATTCCACCGTAAATGGCGAGACCGCCTTTTCTCAGATTAAAAATCTCCCCCAGATGATTCTGGTAGTATTCCCACTGGAAGATCACATAATACAGTCTTGCGCCGATAATCGCAAAGATCACACCGTACAGCATAAAATCCATATAAATCTCCGGATCCTGCCCTCTTCTCTTCGCATCTGCCTGCGCCACCAAAAGTCCGGCGATCATACCGATACCAATGATCAGTCCATAATAGGCGAACGATATCCCACCAATTGAAAAACTCTTGACCATATTTTCGATCGATATCCCCAAATGTACAAAACTTAAATCCGCTCCTGCTGCCATGTACACGCTCCTTTTCTCGTTTGTGAATCCTATTTTACTGCTAAATACTACAAAAATCAAACTATTTCGCATGACATACATCGGGTATTTTCGACAACGGGGCGATTCCGCTTGAGAAAAAACACATTCTATATTATAATTATCATGTTGTAGTTTGCTCTTTTTTCTATGCTATATTTTTGCACAAAAATGGAGCTTATCAAAAGAATGAAGAAATAATTCAAAGGAGAATACACATATATGAAATTAGGTATCGTAGGCCTTCCGAACGTAGGCAAAAGTACACTGTTCAACTCCCTTACAAAAGCCGGTGCAGAATCCGCGAACTACCCGTTCTGTACCATTGACCCGAACGTAGGTATCGTACCGGTTCCGGACTTCCGTTTAAAATTACTGACTGATCTTTACAATTCCAAAAAGACAACTCCGGCTGTGATCGAGTTCGTAGATATCGCCGGTCTTGTAAAAGGCGCTTCCAAGGGTGAAGGTCTTGGCAACCAGTTCCTCTCCAACATCCGTGAAGTGGATGCGATCGTACATGTTGTTCGATGCTTCGAAGACTCCAACGTGATCCATGTAGACGGATCTGTAAATCCGCTTCGTGACATCGAAACAATCAATCTGGAGCTGATCTTCTCCGATATCGAAATTTTGGACAGAAGAATCGCAAAAGGTTCCAGAGGCGCTGCCAACAATAAGGCAATCGCAAAAGAGCTGGAAATCGTAAAAGCTATGAAGGCACACCTGGAAGACGGCAAACTGGCTAAGAGCTTCGAGTGTGAAGATGAAGATACCCTTACCTTTATCAATTCTCTGAACCTTCTTACATGGAAACCGGTAATCTTTGCTGCAAACGTAGCTGAGGACGAGCTGGCTGATGATGCTGCAAGTAACGAGTATGTAAAAGAAGTTCGCGAATTTGCCGCAGAAAACGACTGCGAAGTATTCGTGATCTGTGCACAGATTGAGCAGGAGATCGCTGAGCTGGACGACGATGAGAAGAAGATGTTCCTGGAAGATCTTGGTCTGGAAGAGTCCGGTCTGGACAAGCTGATCGCTGCAAGCTACCGCATTCTTGGTCTCCACAGTTTCCTCACTTCCGGTGAAGATGAGACACGTGCATGGACTATCAAGCTGGGTACAAAAGCTCCGCAGGCAGCCGGCAAGATCCACTCTGACTTCGAGCGCGGCTTCATCAAGGCTGAAGTAGTCAACTACAAGGATCTTCTTGACTGCGGTTCCTACAGCGCAGCAAGAGATAAAGGTCTGGTTCGCATCGAAGGTAAGGAATACGTGATCAAAGACGGTGACGTAGTTCTCTTCCGCTTTAACGTATAATATGATCAATACGATTATTTTCGATATCGGTATGGTTCTGGTGGACTTCTGCTGGCAGGATATGCTGAAAAACCTCGGTTTTGAAGGTGAAACCTTTGAAAAGGTTGCTGACGCAACCATGCGGAATCCATTGTGGCAGGATTTTGACCGCGGAACATGGTCCACCGAAGAACTGATTCGTCGTTTTGTGGCCAATGCACCGGAATATAAAACCGAAATCGAAACCGTTTTTCAAAATATGGATAAGATTGTAACACTTTACGACTATTCCATGGACTGGATTCGTCAATTGAAGTCCGATGGATATAAAGTTTACATCCTTTCCAATATCCCGGAACTGGTTCATCTGGACAATCTTGACGACAAACTCCGTTTCCTCAAAGAAGTGGATGGCGCCGTACTTTCCTATCAGGAACGGCTTCTGAAACCGGAGCGCCGGATTTATGAAGTTTTATGTGAACGCTATGGAATCGTGCCGGAGCAGGCTGTATTCTTCGATGATAAACAGGAGAATGTGGACGCCGCAAGGGAATTTGGATTAAATGCGATCTGCTTCAAGGGATATGAGCAGGGAATCGAAGAATTGAACAAATTATTATAAATAGTTTCGCCACCAGGCGCAAAAAAGGGATGCCGCAATTTTGCAGCATCCCTACTTTTATGCAACTCTATATGGATTATTCCATATCCAGCTCGTCTTCACCAACAAGCTCATCGTATTCCGCCTCGTCTAACATCTCGTCGAATGCATCCACAACGATCTCGTACTCTTCGTCATCCAGAATATTCTCCAGTTCCGGTGTACCATTAACCTCTTTATAACGGTACAGGAATACTTCTCCATCCTCAGCTTCTCTGCCGTCTAACGGAAGAAGCGCGATATAATCCTTATCACCAGCTTCGAAGATTGTAAGAACCACGCACTCCAGCTCAGAACCATCGTCCAGAGTCAGAGTCACTGTCATCTCCTCAGCTTCCTGATTTTCCATATTTGTATTCTTTTCCTTTGCCATAGTTATTTTCCTCTCTGTTTCCGGCGTCTGCCGCCGGTCTCACTCAAGCATATCAATAAACCCTGTAAAAATCAATACTCAATTCCCAAACGGGCTGAAATTCCTTTTTCATACGGATGGCGGATCATTTTCATTTCCGTGATATAATCAGCTGCTGCCATGATTGCTTCTGACGGTTCTCGACCTGTCATCACCACTTCCAGATTTTCAGCTCTGTTTGCTAAAAAATCCAGAACTTCCTGCTCCGGTACCATGTGATAATACATGGCAGACATAACCTCATCCATCACCAGGAGATCCGCCTTCGATTCGTAAACGATCGCAGCTGCCTTTTTAAACAGTTCATGATAATACTGACTCGCTTCCTGTTTTGTTTTTTCGTCCATCGCAAACACAAAACCGAACTCTTTTTCACACGGAAGAACGGTCATTTCCGGAATCGATTTTAACACCTTTATTTCTCCCGAATCATCGTTCTTCAGAAATTGGACAACTACCACGCGGAATCCACGACCGGCCGCACGAACCGCCAGTCCCATCGCTGCACTGGTTTTTCCTTTTCCATCACCGCAATAAATATGAACCAGTCCCATCTATACCTCCCTGCATTCCTGTACAAATCTGGAAATTTCCTGTTTCTTATGATAACGTTCTCTGACTGCACATAGATGCAGTCGTTCCCTTGCACGCGTCATTGCCACATAGAACAGACGACGCTCTTCCTCGATATCTGCTGCCAACGCAGCCTTGTGGTGCGGCACGATTCCTTCATTTGCATCGATTACAAATACGACCCGATATTCCAGCCCCTTTGCACTGTGCATCGTTGACAATGTCACAGCATCTGCCTGCTCCGCTTCGTCCATTCTTCCCTTTTCACGTTTTCGCAATTCTTCTATTTTCTGCTGTCTGAGGGTCTCCTCGTATTTTTGCACATGTTCCATCCAGTCTGCATACGTCTCAAATCCGGATGCACCCTCTGCCAACCGGTCTGCGACCTCAAAAAGTTCTTCCGGTATCAGGCGACGGAATTCTGCATAATTTTTCAGATATTCGTCGTAACCAACTGCTTTTCGGATATAATTGATAGCTGCAGACGGTTTTAATCGCCCGATGGTATGCAGGTCACTTTCCAGATCACAGACCCGCTCTTCCATCCAGTCTTTGTCCTGGTAAAAGGACTTTACCATATCAAGAGAAACTTCCGAAGTTTCGAAGGCATCTCTGCTGAAGTAGCGGTTGGGGCGATTCATGATCCGATAAAAATCGGATCGCTTACGCCCGCCTGCCCCCAACGTCAGATATGCAAAAATGTCCTTGGCAATCCAGTGACTGTATAGATTCGGGATTACATCCCGCATCTCAAAAGGAATGTTATACTCCATCAGTTTCTCGGCAAGAAGTCCGGAACCTGTACTCGTCCGGAATAAGACTGCCATATCCTTATATTGATATCCAGCCTGCAAGTACTGCCTAAGCTTTCTGGCGACATCCTCCATCTCCCGAAGAGGGTTCTCAAAAACCGTAATATCCACCGGCCTTCCATGGCCATGAACCGGTACCAGATTCTTGGGATAACGAACCTTGTTATGGTTGATAAGCCGCAGCGATGTTTCTACTATCTCCTTCGTAGAGCGATAATTCTCTGCCAGCAGAACCTGTTTCGCGTCCGGATAGTCTTTCACAAACCCCAGCATAATCTCCGGCTTTGCACCGCGAAACCGATAGATGGACTGGTCATCGTCTCCGACAATGAAAAGATTGTTTTCCGGCAATGCCAGCATCCTCACGATCTCGTACTGAATCCGGTTGATGTCCTGAAATTCATCCACAAGAATATAGCGAAATTTTCTCTGCCATGCTCCCAGAATATCTTTCCGCTCTGTAAACAGTTCATGGCACATGATCAGCATATCGTCAAAATCCAGTTTTCCCACTTTTCTCAACATGCCCTCGTATCCCGTATACAGTTTTTTAAACCATTCCTCCGGACAGTTCTGAGAATAATAGTAATTCAGGTCGATTCGGTTCCCCTTCACATAGCTGATCTCATTGATCACAGAAGAGATAAACTCTCCCTCGTCCTCCACTTCCAGTTCCGATTCATCCAGATATCGTTTAAAGTACTCTCGTTTTTCCTCTTCCCCCAGCACACTGCCGGTCGGGAACCGATAAGCCAGTTTCAGTATCTGGTAAAAAACAGAATGAAAGGTTCCAAAGGTCACCTTTCCGCTCTCGTATTTTGATTCCAGCTCCTGTCCCAGAAGCGTTCGAAACCGCTCCTTCATCTCAGTGGCCGCCGCTTTTGTAAAGGTAATAACAAGAATGCCGGAGGGGTGAACGCCCCGCTCCAGCAATTCTTTGATTCGATGTGTAATTACCGTCGTCTTTCCCGATCCCGGTCCGGCCAGAACCATCATTGGCCCTTTGTCATGGGAAAGCGCCGTTTTTTGTGCTTCGTTAAAAATCATTGTTTCGTTTGGCTTATGCCTCAATCAATTTTATGCCTCAAGAAGAGCGATACCCTTCTTAATTCTTGCAATAGACTCTTCCTTACCGATCACTTCCATAATCTCAGTTGCGCCTGCCGGTGTCATCTGTTTACCGGAAACCGCTGTACGGATCGGCCACATAACGAAACCTGTCTTCACGCCAGCATCAGCCACATACTGGGACAGAGCAGCGTAAAGGGCATCGTTGGAGTAATCCTCCTGTGCTTCCAGGATCGGAAGAACTGCCTTTAATGTTTCCAGGGAGTTCTCCTTGTTTGTCTTCATCTTCTTGTGTGTATACATCTCCGGATCATATTCCGGCAGTGTCTCAAAGAAATCAATCTGAGCTGCAATATCCGGAAGAACTTCGATTCTAGTCTTCACCATAGCTGCGATCTTCTTCAGATCTAACGGCTTCTTGATCACTTCCTTCAGGTACGGCTCAGCGATCTCATAGAAAGCGTCGAAATCCATCTTCTTTAAGTACTCGCCGTTCATCCAGCGTAACTTTGTCATATCAAATACCGCCGGAGACTTGCTCATATTGTGATAATTGAATTCCTTTACCAGCTCTTCCAGTGTGAAGAACTCTTCGTTGCCAGCCGGGGACCAGCCAAGTAATGCTACGAAGTTTACGATCGCTTCTGTAATAAAGCCCTGCTCGAGAAGATCTTCGAAGGAGGAATGTCCGCTTCTCTTGGATAACTTCTTGTGCTCCTCGTTTGTGATCGTTGGGCAGTGTACGTAAACCGGAACTTCCCAACCAAATGCCTCGTAGAGACGATTGTACTTCGGAGAAGAAGAAAGATATTCATTACCTCTTACTACATGTGTGATTCCCATTAAATGGTCATCTACTACGTTCGCGAAGTTGTAGGTCGGGAATCCGTCGGATTTGATCAGGACCATATCATCCAGTTCTGCATTATCTACAGTGATATCGCCGTAAATATCATCGTGGAATGTGGTTGTACCCTCTTTCGGGTTGTTCTGACGGATAACAAACGGCATGCCGGCAGCCAGGTTTGCCTCTACCTCTTCTTTGGAAAGGCTCAGGCAATGCTTATCATAGGACATGATCTCTTCGCCGTTTACGCTGGATTTTAAGGAATCCAAACGCTCCTGGGTACAGAAGCAGTAATATGCCTCTCCTTTCTCTACCAGCATCTTTGCGTATTCCATATAGATACCGGATTTCTGACGGTCAGACTGTACATACGGGCCGAATCCCTTGTCTTTGTCCGGACCTTCGTCATGGATCAGACCTGTCTTTTCCATTGTACGGTAAATAATATCTACTGCACCTTCCACATAACGTTCCTGGTCAGTATCTTCAATACGAAGGATGAAATCACCACCCTCGTGTTTTGCAATCAAATAAGTATAAAGAGCTGTTCTTAAGTTACCTACATGCATACGGCCTGTCGGGCTCGGTGCAAATCTTGTTCTAACTTTTCCCATAATTTTTCTCCTGTTTTTTCATATTTAAAAGGATCTTATCCTGTCAAATCAAACGCTCATATCCAACAGCATACATGCCAGATTGAAATATACGATCAGGCTGACTGCATCGACGATGGTTGTGATCAACGGGCCGGCCATGATCGCAGGGTCCATTTTCAGTACTTTCGCCGCGATCGGAAGTGTACATCCGATTGTCTTCGCGATCACAACCGTCACAAATACACTCATCACCACTACCAGACAGATCATTGTATTGCCCGGATACTGGATCATCAGTCTTGCAAAGTTTGCCAAAGCCAAAATACTTCCGGCAATGAATCCAACACGGATTTCTTTCCAGATAACCTGTAAGATATCTTTCGGCTCAATCTCACCCAGAGACATGCCTCGGATGATCATCGCACTGCTCTGGCTTCCAGAGTTACCACCGGTATTCATAAGCATCGGGGTGAAACTAACCAGCAGCGGGATCACAGCAAACGCGCTCTCATAGTGTTCCAGGATTGCTCCGGAAAGGGTACTGGAGAGCATCAGAAACAGCAGCCACGGAATACGGTTCTTCGCCAGTTCAAACACACCGGTCTTCAAATACGGCTTTTCACTCGGAAGCATGGCCGCCATCTTCTCGATATCCTCGGTGGCCTCTTCTTCCATAACATCCATAACGTCATCGACGGTAATGATACCAACCAGGCGGTCTTCACTGTCAACAACCGGCATACTGAGCAGATCGTACTTGATCATTGTATCCACGACTTCTTCCTGGTCCATCGCGGTGGAGACCTTGATCACATGGTCTTCCATAATATCGCCGACTATCGCATCGTACGGGTGCATCAAAAGATCTTTTACCGTAACAACGCCTTCCAGCTGGCGCTTTTCGCCCATAACAAAACAGGTATAGATCATCTCGGAATCAATACCATGTTTCCGAATATAAGCAAAGGATTCTTCTACCGTCATGTTACGCTTTAAGCCTACATACTCGGCAGTCATAATACTTCCGGCACTGTTCTCCGGATAGTTTAAGAACTGGTTGATGACCTTTCTGGTCTCCGGTTTTGTATTCTCCAAAACACGGCGCACTACAGTCGCCGGAAGTTCTTCCAGCATATCTACCGCATCATCCACATAAAGGTCCTCCACAATCTCGGAAAGCTCTTTATCTGTGATGCGATTGATGATGTGCTCCTGCTCCTCGATCTCCAGCTCAGCAAACACAGCAGCACCAAGAGACTTCGGCAGCATACGGAATACCACAACCGTGCGGTCCGGTTCCAGTTCCTCAATAAACAATGCAATATCGACTTCATTTAATTCCAGCAGAGCCGCCTTCAACTGACGGTATTTTTTTTCTTCCACCAGCTGGAGCAATTCCTCTACCAGTTCATCCATGTCGAAATTGTCCATAATCTCATTAGACATCTTTTTCTCCTCCATTCCTTATTCACTTCATCGCGGATATGGAGACAAAAGGACACCTTAAAGTCGGCAATACACATAATGGAACATGCCCATCATGCATTTTTTCTCATTCAATTTCATCATGCATATTGCCACCGGTTCAGGGTGAGCGTCCGCCTCCATCTTACGACTTCGACCTTCCATTATGTGTTCACTTCCTTTCTTTTCTGGACTATCCCTTATTATAAGAAAATTTAGTCCGATTGGCAAGCCCGTTTATAAAGAAAAGGGCAACAAATCTTTTTGATTTGTCACCCTTTTCTTTTTTTATGTTTATTCTGTTACGATCTCTGGATCCGCAGCATTTTTCTTTACAGATTCTACACCCTTCATACAATTTGCATGTGTTACATAACCTTCACTGGTTGCAATCACCTGACCGTTTTTCGCTTTCAGGCGGAAACGGAACTCACCGGCCTTATCCATGTAGATTTCAAATTTCGGATTCTTTGCTGCCGCAAAATCTTCAACAGTCTGATCTTCAATTGCTGCAATAGGGGCATTTACAGCTACACTGTTGATACCTTTTTTGCAGCTTGCAAGGGTTTTGTATACTTCGGATGTCGCAATCACCTGTCCATTGGTTGCTTTCAAATCAAACTTCACTCCAGTATTTGTTTTTCTAACCAAAAATTTACCCATAATAAGCCTCCTATCTTTCTAATTGTTAATTCAATTCTACATTATTTCCTATTGTTTTACAACTAAAAAGAGAGGGCCATCCTAAAAACCCCTTAATTATTTACACAAATACCTTTCCGTATATGATTATTTTGATCTGTGTTTTATTGTACTACGATTGAGAATCTCGCGTTTTAATTTTCTCCATCTCCAAAACCGGTAGACAAACATAAACGGTCCGGATAATAACGACAACAATACATTCACAATGAAAATACCTGCATCGTCCATCTTGGTCGCATTGGTGCCGGTCAGGTCACGAAAAATCAGGCCACCGGAAAATAGTTTTGCCTCTGCTGTGTGACGGTAGGTATTGTACGGAATCTGTATAAAGGATGAAAACGGGGCAAAGAAACAAATGAGTAAAAAAATCGCTCCACCAAGTTTCGTCGGATAGATCATATTCATGAATGCCGCTTTGCGGAATCTCATCGTTCCAAACAAATATGGAAGAAAGATATTGTCCTGCTCTTTTGGGTCAGCCGATACATACGCATGGGTCCGACAATATTGACACAGCAGCAAAACAGCTGTAACCAGCAAAATACTGATCACAAAAGATTTCACGATCCGCTTCGGAATCGCCTTCAGTTCTTTTTCTGCGCACTTGTCACATACACCTATTTTTGCGCTGTCTATTCCCATCGAATCATAGCATCGCGGACAGTTGATCGTCTCCTGTGTTATCGTCTTGTTTATCATCTGCCATCCCTCGCTTTCTTATTTCCAAGAATCCGTGTGGACGAATAAACGCTGCAATTCCTCCACAAAGTCTTTCACTTCTGCTTCTCCCGTTGCCCCGGTATATTCCAGATAAATCACATGATCCGTTGTTCTGGCAATGATCTGCGTGGTTGAATAAGGGCCGGTTTCTTCCATTCCCCTCGCAACCGCAAAGTCCAAAAATCCCTCCGGAACCTCTCGTTCTACTTCCCACATCGGCGTGGTCAGCTTCTTTACATGAATTCCGTTCCGTCCGAATTTTTCAAACTCCACATAACGCTGATACAACTGTTCAAACAATCTCCCAGCAATAAACTCTGACGGTACACTCCAATATTTTCCCGACAGCTGCACATATTCAAATTCTTTCGTTCCATAATCACCGTACTGCTCAACAATATAATACTGTTTTGCAAACAAAACCGGTTTACGCTCCATTCGGTTGCCAAAATTTATATCCGGATGATCCTTCCATGTGATCTCTGTAATTTCAAACCCAGGTTCTTCCATTTGTCTGAGATCCACAAATTTCACCGGCGGACTCATCTGATCCACATTTTCATATGTTTCTAGTCTTCCTGAAAATCTCATGAACACAGGAATACATAATAGAAGCAATATCACATACTCGCAAACGGACCACCACGTTTTACAATCATCTGCCGGTTTTAATGTATGCCAAGAAGTTTGCCCGGATACCTGCCGCTGCTCCATCATCCGCTTCGCCAGTCTCCAGCATCGGAACGCTCCAAATCCAAACTTTCCAACGATATATGGAAAAAGCGTTGCGTAGGCAAGAACCAAGGACCAATGCGCTCGCATAATTTCTAATAACCAAAATCTCCAGAGAGGCAGCGGAAACCCAAAAACTGCCATATAAAACATGGTAAGCAGACCCAGTATGACAGCGTTTCTTCGAATCCGCTTCGCTCCTTCTTTCCAAAGCGGCCATTCACGGGGCATTTCCACGTTCGGCAGTGTTGTGTTATAAATATGAAAGCTATCATAGATTGTTTTTACATATTCCCAACCGCAATCAGACAACTGATTTCTACGCTCACAATTGGGTTCCATGCGGTTGTCATCAACATCAATCTGATACCGTTGAACTCCGGAGAGATTTTCTTCGAAATAAGCAAACAGGAACCCCCATTTTTTCAACGCGAAACCTTCTGAAAGTTTTTCGTTCAGCCAACATTCAATTTTCTCCGGTTCATATGTGTAATTGGGGATCAAGGTCTTCATAAAATCCCTCCTGTCATGTTTTATCCGCGCATACCAATATTTTCCTTTATTATATATAGTATAGCACATGAATTGACTGAGTTTTTTTCATTTTTCTTACTATTTTGAGTCTGTTTTATACGAAATAAGAGGCCGATTTCTCGACCTCTTATCATACAACCATTTTAATATTATACTTCGCTCTTTACTGCTCTCTCAAACAGTTCTTCCACTTCTGTAGTCGGAGCTTTGCTGCAAAGGGAAACCACAATCGCAGCCAGGCCGCCAAGTACAAATCCCGGAATGATCTCGTAGATTCCGGTGGAGGACAGGAACGCCAGCCAACCGATATCAATAATCGCACCAGTCAGAATACCTGCCACAGCACCGCTGAATGTAAAGCGCTTCCAGAACAGAGACAGAAGGATTGCCGGACCAAATGCTGCACCGAATACACCCCATGCATTTTCTACAAGTCCCATAATCGTTCCGCTGTTTGGATCAGATGCAATCATAACTGCAATGATCGAAATTGCAAGCACTACGAAACGGCCCGCCCAAAGCATTTCCTTATCGGATGCCTGATTTTTGCGGATAATTGGCTTATACACATCGCTGGCAAACGCACTGGCACTGGCCAGAAGCTGAGAATCTGCAGTACTCATGGATGCTGCAAGAATAGCAGAAAGCAGGATACCGCTGATCAGAGCCGGGAAGATTGCACGTACCATCTGGATAAATACGGTGGAACTGTCTGCGATCTCACCGAGGAACATGTGACCGATACAACCGGATGCAACAGAGAAGATTACGATCAGCACATTCCATGTGATACCAATCTTTGCACTCTTCTTCAGATCTTTATCTGATCTTACAGACATAAAACGAATAATGATATGCGGCATACCAAAGTAACCAAGTCCCCAACCGAGACCGGATACCACATCTTTCCAGTTTGTGAACGGGTTCCAGTAACCTTCCGGAAGAACAACCTCTGTTGCGGCCGCCTGTCCGCTGTTGATCAGTGCAACAGCAAAAAGCGGTGCCATGAGCAGAGCAGCCAGCATCAGGAGTCCCTGAAAGAAATCGGTCCAGCAAACAGCGCTGAAGCCACCGAGGAATGTATAGCTGACAATGATCACCGCAGCCATATACATAGCCGTCGTCGCATCAATACCCATAACTGTATTGAACAGGGTTCCACACGCTTTTACGCTGGATGCAGCATAAATCGTATAGGCAATCAAGAAAATCGCTGCACAGATAACCTGTAAAGCTTTGCTTTTGGACAAGAAACGATTCGTCAAGTACTGTGGAATTGTGATAGAATCACCGGCCACAATGGAAAAACGACGCAATCTAGGTGCCTGTACGGTCCAGCTAATCGCATATCCGATGGCAAGACCAATCGCAATCCATGCCTGACCAATACCAGCCGCATAAATGGAAGCCGGAAGCCCCATTAACACCCAGGCACTCATATCTGATGCACCGGCAGAAAGAGCCGATACCCAAGGTCCCATCTGACGTCCGCCGAGGAAATACCCCTTCTCACCGCCCTCTTTCGAACGCAGGAAAAAGAACACTCCAATTCCCATCATAAAGATGAAATACATTACGAAAACTATTAATTCTATATTCATATGTAACTTCCTTTCCGTGTCAAATCAACACTTTTGTAATGTAATGTTCAACAGTATAACACACGGAAGCACTAAAATCAAATATTTTTTGTTAATTTTTTGCCGAAGTTCACATATAATACTATGTTTTACACGAAAATGCTTAATTTTTCAAATTTTCATACCGATAAATCGCAATGATAAGCGATACAAAATTAATTATATTACCAAGCGCCGAACCGAATGCAGAGAATGCCAGATTATAGGTCAGCCAGAGCGGACAACCTACAAGTGTCAATCGCCGGATGATTTTTTCATCTGTACACCACAATGCGGAAGTCTCAACGATGACCGCCACGATCGCGAACAGGCTGAAAAAATTCTGGTAAAGAAGCAGTCCAACAACCACCATACTAAAATCTAAAACAGTGATCACACCTTTGTAATGTTTCTGCATAAACGGTTTATTTTTCCTTCCTGCCAGAAAGGAAGAAATCAATCCCAGAAAATCCATTGCCATGCCGGTATAGGCGCCAAGTAAGATATATTGCAGAACATACATCACATCCGCAAGTGTATACATGGCTACGATTGTTTTCCGATTCTTGAACTGGTAGCTGGATATATAGATGATAACGCCTAAAAGACCGATGATGGTAGCAAGTGTATTCATGTGACCTCCTCGCTGATTAATCTTAATACTTTATTCAGTAAATAAAAGTCATTTGCCCAAAAACTCTTGTCGATAAGTTTACGCAAGACATAAGTATCTATATGATATTTTTGCACATAGATACTTTTCGACCAATTATCCAGCAAAAATTATCCCTAAGAATATCTAATTCGATATTATACAACAAAATCGGTGTAACAAAGCTATCTTTGTACACCGATTTTTGTTATATAATTACTGAATGAAATATCAACCTTATTCAGCGTCTTCCTTCTTCTCGGAACGCTCTCTTCTCTCGCCGCGGTCGCGTCTGTCGTTACCTCTTCTGTCGTCACGACGACGGTCGCCACGCTCTTCGCGTTTTGCCGGCTGAGCAAGTTTCTCAACGTCACATGTCATATCTTCCGGTCTCATTGTCAGGTTGATTCTGCCCATACGGTCAACCTCTGCAACTCTTACAGTTACTTCGTCACCGATATTTACAACGTCCTCAACTTTTGCAACGCGCTTGTCGGAAAGTTTGGAAATGTGAACCATACCATCTTTGTTCGGAGCCAGCTCAACGAAAGCACCGAATTCCATGATGCGAACAACTTTACCTGTGAAGATCATACCAGCTTCTACTTCTGTTACGATGTTCTTGATGATCTCGATCGCTCTGTCAATCATCGCCTGGTCTGTGCCACAAACGTTTACTGCACCGTCATCTGTGATGTCGATCTTAACGCCTGTCTCTTCGATAATCTTGTTGATCACCTTACCCTGCTTACCAACTACATCGCCGATCTTAGCCGGATCAATTGTGATCTGAGTGATCTTCGGAGCGTACTTGGAAAGTTCTTTTCTCGGCTCAGCGATGCACGGAGCCATGATCTCGTCCATGATGTAGAGACGAGCTTCGCGGCAGCGAGCGATTGCTTCTTCGATGATTGCACGTGTTAAACCGTGGATCTTAATATCCATCTGGATCGCTGTGATACCCTTGTGAGTACCGCCTACCTTAAAGTCCATATCGCCGAAGAAGTCCTCAAGACCCTGGATATCTGTTAATAAAACGTACTCTTCGTCTGCTTCACCTGTTACGAGACCACAGGAAATACCTGCTACCATGGACTTAATCGGAACACCTGCTGCCATCAGGGACAGGGAAGATGCACAGATGGAAGCCTGAGATGTGGAGCCGTTGGATTCCAT
>JAFSFU010000302.1 GCA_017435025.1 Lachnospiraceae bacterium
CATAGTCAAAGTCACCGTTCGGCAGCAGGTCCACCTGACGGTAGGAAACTCCATATTCCTTTAAGGAACCCGGACATTCGCGAATACCGATCACACCTTCCAATGTGTCATACGGTTTTCCAACCGGAGATAAAATCTCATCACCCGGTCTGAGATTACCGGACAATGCGACCGTCAACGCATGGGTTCCAGAGATCAACTGAGGACGCACCAACGCATCCTCGCCGTGAAATGCCTTCGCATACACCTCTTCCAGCGTATCACGTCCAAGATCATTGTATCCATATCCGGTTGTTGCCGCAAAGTGAATGTCACTGACGCGTGCTTCCTGCATCGCTTTGATCACTTTTGTCTGATTAAATTCTGCAACTGTATCAATGGCCTCAAAACGTTCCTTTAAGGACCTTTCCACTTCAGCTGCATAGTTCAGGACAGTTTCAGAAATACCAAGCTGTCCGTAAAGTTCTGCTAATTCCATATAATGCCTCTCTTCTTCAAATCCTCCGTCATCCATTCCAGGATAAGCTCTCGTTTGAAATCAAATTCATCCTGATTGATCCAGGTAACATCTTTTTCACGCTTAAACCATGTGAGCTGACGTTTCGCAAAATGTCTCGTATCTCTCTTTATGATATAGGATGCCTCCGCAAGACTGATTTCGCCGCACAGATAATCCAGTACTTCCTTATATCCCAGTCCCTGCATAGATACCATGTCTCTTGTGCATCCCATATCCTTAAGCCTAAGTACTTCTGCCTCCAGTCCATGTTCAAACATCAGATCTACACGCCTGTCAATTCGGTCGTATAAAATCTTTCGATCCATATTCAGCACATAATAAGCGAAATTGTACGGGGAATCTTTTCCACGCTCTTCTTCATTGTGTTCCGAAATTTTTCTTCCCGTTTTTTCATAAAATTCCAGTGCGCGGATTACCCGTTTTATATTATTCGCATGAATTGCATCGGCAGACTCCGGATCCACTTGCCTCAGCATAGTATGAAGCACATCTGCTCCCTGATCAGCAGCAAGCTTCTCCAGATGTCGACGATATTCCATATCGCTGTCATTTTCTGTAAAATCAATATCGTACAAAAGAGCCTGAATGTAAAATCCGGTTCCTCCTGCGATGATCGGAATATGACCGTTCTGATAGATCTCTTCCATTGCACTCTTTGCCAATTGCTGAAACACAACCACATTAAATGCATCCTTAGGATCAAGAACATCAATCAGATGATGGGGAATTCCACACATCTCCTCTTTCGTAACTTTCGCTGAACCCACATCCATATGTCGATACACCTGCATAGAATCTGCACTGATGATCTCTCCACCAATTCTCTTTGCAAGTTCCACAGACAATGCTGTTTTACCTGACGCAGTGGGTCCTGTCAATATGATTAAAGGCTGTTTCATTATACAATCCTCTTAAATTTCTTCTCCATTTCGTATCTGCTTATGGAAACAATCGTAGGCCTTCCGTGCGGGCATGCGTACGGATTTTCAAGATTTAAAAGCTGATCGATCAACTCATTTGCTTCCCGCTCCGACAGACTCCGATTCCCTTTCACCGCCGCTTTGCATGACATGACTGCAATTTTGTTATAGATTGTTTCAGAGCTTCCGGCTCCGCTATCCTCGTTTAGACCGTCAATCATCTCCATAAGAAGGTCCTTCTGCGCAAGAGAAAAGAGATTATCCGGCACAGCACGTACCGCATACTCATTTCCACCAAACGGTTCTATTTCAAATCCAACCTGTGAAAATACATCCATATGTCTTTTTAACAGATCAGCCTCCTGCATAGAGAGGGACAATATAATCGGTGGACTAATAAACTGAGATGTATATTCTCTTGATTTTAATGATGCAAATGTTTTCTCAAACAACACCTTTTCATGTGCCGCATGCTGATCGATCATATACAAGTGATCATTGTATTCAACCAGCCAGTATGTATCAAAAACCTGTCCAATCAGACGATGATGAAACCGGGCTTTCTGGGATAAAAGCCTGTCATCAAACATCTCCATCTGTTTTGGTTCTGATTTCAATGTTGGTTCTGATTTCGGTATTGGCTCTGATTTCGGTGCTGGTTGCGGATAAACCGGACGTTTTTCCGAAATTCCCATAACCGCTTTGCGTTTCACTTCAAACGGTTCCGGAATCACCTGCGGCTTCGAAGTTATCTTCGGCTCAAAGACCGGCTTGGGCTCCCCAGTCGTTTTCTGCTCAGAAACCGCTTTGGGCTCAGGAATCTGTATCGTTTCATCCTTACGTTTTTCCGTCAAGGTTACCTGCGGAATCAATTCCTTACCGCCAAGCGCCTCCGAGACTGCTTCCTGAACAAGACGATACAGTGTCTCTCCGTCTTTAAAACGGAGTTCCATTTTCGATGGATGTACATTGACATCAATATACTCCGGTTCCACCTGAAAATGAAGCATCGTAAACGGATACTTATGCTGCATCATATAACTCTTGTAGCCATCTTCAATTGCTTTCGAGATCAAACCACTTTTAATGTAACGTCCATTAATAAAATAATTCTCAAAATTACGATTGCCGCGCGCAATCACCGGTTTACCGATAAATCCGGTTACACGAAACATATCATGCTCCACCTGGATCGGAATCAGATTTGCAGTGATTTCACGACCATAAATCGTATATACGATATCCTTTAGATTATGATTTCCGGACGTATGAAGTTTATTTTGATTATTCACAATCAAACGTATCGAAATTTCCGGATGAGACAGAGCAATCTTTTCTACCAAATCGGCAACATGAGCCCCCTCAGTCGTCGCTGTCTTCAAAAACTTTCTTCTTGCAGGTGTATTGAAAAAAAGATTTCTTGAAATAAAAGTTGTACCATCCGGTGCACCGACTTCTTCCAGGCTCTTTTCAACTCCACCCTCAATTTGATAACGGGTTCCGGTCAGACTGTCTCCAGTTTTCGTGATCAGTTCTACCTGTGAAACAGCAGCTATACTGGACAGCGCCTCACCGCGGAATCCCAAAGAAGAAACAGTCAGGAGATCCTCTGCACTTCGGATCTTACTGGTTGAATGGCGCAAAAAAGCAAGCGGAAGTTCTTTTTTTGAAATTCCACATCCATTATCTGTGATTCGGATAAAGCCAATTCCACCATCACGAATTTCAACTGTAATGGCTGTAGCTCCGGCATCGATGGCGTTTTCCATCAATTCCTTTACTACAGAAGAAGGACGTTCCACCACCTCACCGGCAGCGATCTGGTTAATGGTGGCTTGATCCAATACCTGTATTGCCATAAAGACTCCTTCCTGTTTCAAACCCGGCTCTTACTGCCAACGATTTTTTAGCTTTGTCTGAAGCCGGTACAACGTATTTAGTGCATCAATTGGCGTCATGGTAGAAAGTTCCAGATCACCAAGTTCTTTAATAATGTCATCATCCTTTACTGTATCAAATATCGACATCTGATTCAGATCCACTTCATCCGGTTTTGCAACTGCTTTATGCTGGGAGACGTTTGCAGACATCTCTGCAATTTCCTTCGCATGTGCAGTGATATCTGCACTGGATAACTCCTCAACAAGCTCTTTGGCACGGCGGATTACGGAATCCGGCACTCCGGCTAGTTTTGCAACCTGAATACCATAACTCTTATCGGCGCCTCCCTTTACAATCTTTCTGAGGAAAACAATATCGTCACCCTGCTCTTTTACAGCAATACAATAATTATTCACACCATTGATGGTACCTTCCAGTTCGGTCAGTTCATGGTAATGGGTAGCAAATAAGGTCTTAGCCCCCAGAAGTTTCGTATTACTGATATGTTCGATCACAGCCCATGCGATCGAAAGTCCATCAAAGGTACTGGTACCTCGTCCAATCTCATCTAAAACCAGGAGACTGTTTCTGGTAGCATTGCGAAGAATGTTTGCAACTTCTGTCATTTCGACCATAAATGTACTTTGTCCGGATGCAAGATCATCCGACGCTCCAACACGAGTAAAAATACGGTCACAAATACCGATATTCGCCTCATCAGCCGGAACAAAGCTTCCAATCTGCGCCATCAAAACGATCAACGCAGTCTGACGCATATAAGTAGACTTACCTGCCATATTCGGTCCTGTAATAACAGAAATGCGATTCTTACTATTATCAAGATACGTATCATTGGAAACGAACATATCATCACGGATCATCTTCTCAACAACCGGATGGCGGCCGTTTTTGATATTGATCGTACCACGCTCATTGATCTTCGGCTTTACATAATTGTTACGCATAGCCACCGCAGAAAGAGATGTAAACACATCAATTCCGGCTACTGCCTTCGCTGTACTCTGTATGCGAACCACCTCAGCTGCGATCGTGTCACGTA
>JAFSFU010000303.1 GCA_017435025.1 Lachnospiraceae bacterium
TACTTGTCGTTAGCTGCTGCTACGCCCGGAAGCTCCTTACCTTCAAGGAATTCTAAGGAAGCACCGCCACCTGTGGAGATGTGGGACATCTTGTCACCGAAGCCAAGCTGGTTAACAGCTGCTGCGGAGTCACCACCACCGATAATGGTTGTAGCGTCGATGTTAGCTAAAGCTTCTGCTACTGCGATAGTACCCTTTGCAAAGTTGGACATTTCAAATACGCCCATTGGTCCGTTCCAAACAACGGTCTTTGCACTCTTGATAGCGTCAGCGTAAAGCTCACGAGTCTTTTCACCGATATCAAGACCTTCTTCGTCTGCAGCGATTTCGCCAAGACCTACTGTCTTGAATGGTGCATCGTTGGAGAATTCCTTAGCAACTACAGTATCGATAGGAAGTAATAACTTAACGCCGTTCTTTTCTGCCTTTGCAAGCATTTCGTTAGCGTAGTCAAGGTAATCTGTCTCAAGAAGGGACTTACCAACCTCGTAGCCCTGAGCCTTCATGAAGGTATAAGCCATACCACCACCGATGATGAGGGTATCTACCTTGTCAAGCAGGTTGTTGATAACGGAAATCTTGGAGGAAACCTTGGAACCACCAAGAATAGCTACGAATGGTCTTACAGGATTGTTTACTGCATTGCCAAGGAAATCGATTTCCTTCTGCATTAAGTAACCAACTACTGCTGTATCTACATACTCAGTAACACCAACGTTGGAGCAGTGTGCTCTGTGTGCTGTACCGAATGCGTCATTTACGAATACGTCACAAAGGGAAGCGAGTTCCTTGGAGAAAGCTTCGCCGTTCTTTGTTTCTTCTGCACGATAACGTGTGTTCTCAAGAAGAACTACATCACCATCGTTCATAGCTGCTACAGCTGCCTTAGCGTTGTCACCAACAACAGTTGCATCTGCTGCAAAGGTAACCTTCTGGCCAAGTAAAGCTTCTAAAGCTGTTGCTACAGGAGCTAAAGAAAGTTCCGGCTTTGGCTCGCCCTTTGGCTTACCAAGGTGGGAGCAAAGAATAACCTTGCCGCCATCGTTAATTAACTTCTTGATTGTAGGAAGAGCTGCAACAAGACGGGTATCGTCTGTAATCTTGCCTTCCTGTAATGGCACGTTGAAGTCACATCTAACTAAAACGCGTAAGCCCTTTACGTTGATATCATCTACGGATTTCTTGTTTAACATGTGTAGATTCCTGCCTTTCTTATTTTTACTATTAAGAAAGGGTCCGGTCCCTAAAGACCGGACCCTCACTGAGTCAATTAAAATTATGCTAATTCAGCAAAGTACTTAATTGTCTTAACCATCTGAGATGTGTAGCTGTTCTCGTTGTCGTACCAGGAAACAACCTGAACCTGAGTGTTGCCATCTTCCATAGCGATTGCCATAGTCTGAGTAGCATCGAACAGGGAACCGTATGTCATACCGATAACGTCGGAGGATACGATTTCATCTGTGTTGTAACCATAGGAATCTGTAGCAGCTGCCTTCATTGCTGCGTTGATTTCATCCTTAGTAACCTTACCCTTAACAACTGCAACTAAGATAGTTGTGGAACCGGTTGGAGTAGGAACACGCTGAGCGGAGCCGATTAACTTGCCATTTAACTCTGGGATAACTAAGCCGATAGCCTTAGCAGCACCTGTGGAGTTAGGAACGATGTTCTGAGCACCTGCACGAGCACGTCTCTTGTCGCCCTTTCTCTGTGGGCCGTCAAGAATCATCTGGTCACCAGTGTAAGCATGAACTGTTGTCATGATACCGGACTGGATTGGAGCTAAATCGTTAAGTGCCTTAGCCATAGGAGCTAAGCAGTTTGTTGTACAGGATGCAGCGGAAATTACTGTATCTGTAGCCTTTAATGTATTGTGGTTTACGTTGTAAACAATAGTTGGAAGATCGTTACCAGCCGGAGCGGAAATAACTACCTTCTTAGCACCTGCTGTGATATGAGCAGAAGCCTTTTCCTTAGATGTGTAGAAACCTGTACACTCTAATACTACGTCAACATCAAGGTCGCCCCACGGAAGCTCTGCTGCGTTTGCCTTAGCGTAGATCTTGATTTCTTTACCATCAACTGTAATGGAATCTTCGCCGTAGGAAACTGTGTCACCAAGAGCATATCTGCCCTGTGTAGAGTCATACTTTAATAAGTGAGCAAGCATCTCCGGAGATGTTAAGTCGTTGATAGCAACGATCTCAAAACCTTCTGCACCAAACATCTGTCTGAAAGCCAGACGACCGATACGGCCAAAACCATTAATAGCTACTTTAACTGCCATGTTACATTTCCTCCTAGTAATGTGATTGTTAAATAATAATCAACCTTAATCTTATTGTACCTAATTATAAGGGAAATAGCAAGTCTTTTTTGCTTTTTCTTTTATTATTTATTATATGATTATATATTATTATAATTCATCTTTCACATATCCTGCCACATTATACGCGTGGTCAGAGATTCTTTCCAGGTTGCTGACGATATCTAAGAAGATAACGCCGGAAGACGGATTACAGATCTGCTTGGAAAGACGCTCGATGTGTTTCTCACGCATCTCCTCTTCCAGAGTATCCATCTCATCCTCTAATTTACTTACTTTACGAACAGCATCCAGGTTCATATCCTGACGTGCTGTAACCGCGTAAGATACAACGCTGTTGGCAACACCCGTAATCCATTTGAGATCTTCCAGGCCAACCTCAGAGAACTGAAGCTTATGCTCCTGCAGGAACTCTGCGGACTCTGCCAGGTTTTCTGCGTGGTCACCGATACGTTCCAGATCACTGACTGTATAGAACAGGTTGCTCACTTCGCGTTTCTGCTTATCCGTCAGAGAAAGGTTGTTGACCTGTACCAGATACTCTGTCAGTTTCTTGTTTACTGCGTTGATCGCAGCTTCATGTTTATGTACTTCCGGAAGTTTATCGTAGTCGCTGTTCAGAATCGCATCAATTGCAAGTTTCAGGTTCTTCTCAACCATCTTACCCATATGAACCACTTCCATAGCAGCAACTTCCAGAGCCATCGGCGGAGACTGGAAAATACGCTGATCCAGCTGAAGAACATCTTCTTCCTTCTCCACTGCCTGCTCAGCGGCTTTCTCTTCCGGTGTTTCTTTAATAAGAAGACCAGAGATCTTAACCAGCTGCTTCGCGAACGGGAACAGGATAATTGTATTGGTCACGTTGAAGATTGTATGGAAAATGGAAATCTTCAGGGAATCAATCGGTGCATTTGCAAATTCCGGAGCGATAAAGGTCAGTGCGAACATACCGATACCGAAAAGCACTGCACCTGTCGCGTTGAACAGCAGATGGATCGCAGACGCACGCTTCGCATTGCGGTTGGCACCTGTACTGGAAATCAACGCAGTTACGCAAGTACCCATATTCTGACCAAGTGTAATATAGATCGCTGCACTTGTATTTACCATACCGCTCATTGCCAGTGTCTGTAAGATACCAACGGAAGCTGTGGAACTCTGGATCAGAGCGGTTACACCGGCACCGACCAGTATACCAAGGATCGGATTGCCGCCGAGGACTGCAAACGCATTTGCAAAGATCGGAGAGTCTGCATACGGCTTCACTGCACCGGACATATAGGTCAGTCCACAGAACAGAAGACCCATACCGATCAAAATTTCAGCAACCAGATTGTCTTTCTTTTTTGCGAACATCAGTCCGAAAGATCCGAGACCTACAAATAACGGAGCGAAGAAGGACGGCTGGAAAATTTTCATTGCATCGCCCAGCTCGTTCATGGATACCATCCATGCGGTAATTGTCGTACCGATATTGGCACCCATAATTACGCCGACTGCCTGTGTCAGATTCAGGATACCGGCGTTTACGAAACCTACTACCATAACGGTCGTAGCACTACTGCTGTGCACCATTGCTGTAATGAATGCACCAAGCGCAATAGCCAGAAGACGGTTGTCTGTTACAAGACGAAGGACACTGCTCATTTTGCTGCCTGCGGCCTTCTGCATACCGTCGCCCATGATGTTCATTCCATAAAGGAACATTCCAAGACCACCAAGGAACATAAAAATATTGCCCAAAAGGTCAATTGACATGATGATTCTCCCCCAATTGAAAATTTTTACCACTTTTTATATCATAACATAAAAGCTGTCGTATTTTCAATTCTAATTCAAATCTTTGTAAATTATAGGTAAAATAATGCTAAGAAATCGTCTGTTTTTGTTGCTTTTCCAAGGTTTCCAATCTATACTTTTCTTAGTTATCGATGTTCGCTCTCGATACTGATCGTGAACAACTTCAGGAGGTATACAATGTTATCTGATTTTCATGTACATACAAGCTTTTCTGCCGACTCCCAGACCCCGGCCCGTGAACAGATCGAGGCAGCGATCCGTCTGGGAATGAAAGAACTCTGCATCACCGATCACCACGATTATGGTACCCGCGATATGTGTGTTAAGGACTTTACCCTCGATATTCCGTCTTATTTGCCGGCAATACGAGCACTGGCTGAGGAATATCGCGATAAGATTTGTGTCCGTACCGGTATCGAACTTGGTCTCATGATGCGCGAACAGGATTATCTGGTAAAGTTAGAGAAGGAGATTCCGGTCGATTATGTGATCGGCTCCAGCCATTTCATCGATGGATATGATATTTACGACCGGGCTCTGTATGAGGGAAGAAGTGAACATGATACCTTCATGCGCTATTTTGAATCCACGCTGAACCGTATCCGTTCTCTGGACTGCTACGACACCGTTGGACATCTGGATTACATCATCCGTTACAGCCCGGATAAAAATAAAAATTACAGACCTGCTGATTACATGGATATCATTGATGAGATTCTCCATGTACTGATCCATAAGGGCAAAGCTCTGGAGTGCAATACTGCCGGATTTAAGTATGGTCTCGGGCACCCGCACCCGTACGAAGAGATCCTAAAACGCTATAACAACACCTGCAGGACCAAGGTTCTTCTGTGCACCTGCAAAAAGCA
>JAFSFU010000304.1 GCA_017435025.1 Lachnospiraceae bacterium
AGATGCCGCAGAAATATGATTGATGATTCCATTAACATTCGTGGTCTGAAGCGAGTGGCTGCAGACTTTGCAGGTGTGGTAGAACCACCGGCATGCGCTCCGTCTACCGGCAAGAAGATTGCTGTTCTCGGTGGTGGACCGGGCGGTCTCAGCGCTGCATATTTCCTGCAGTTAATGGGACACCAGACAACTGTTTATGAAATGCTGCCGAAGCTTGGCGGTATGCTTCGCTACGGTATTCCGAACTATCGTCTTCCGAAGAACCGTCTGGATGAGGATATTGATGCGATCTTAAAAACAGGAGTCGAAGTAAAATATGGTCTGAAGATCGGTAAGGATATTACGATTCAGCAGCTCCGCCAGGAATATGATGCGGTTCTGATCACCATTGGTGCCAGCACAGATAAAAAACTTGGTTTGGAGAATGAGAATGCAGATGGTGTGATCTCTGCCGTGGAATTCCTGAGAAATGTGGGCCATGGAGAGATTGATGACCTGACGGGAAAAGAAGTTGTGGTCATCGGCGGCGGCAACGTGTCAATGGATGCAGTGCGCACCGCAAAACGTATGGGTGCGAAAAAAGTAAGTATTTTATATAGAAGAAGACGTCAGGATATGACTGCTCTGCCGGCAGAAATTGAAGGAGCGGTTGCTGAAGGCATTGAGATTCTGACATTGAAAGCACCGGCAACCATTGATCTGAATGATGAAGGCCATGTGCGTGGTGTTTATGCGACCCCGCAGATGATCAGCTCTATCAAAGATGGTCGCGCCAGTGTGAAACCAACCGGTGAGCCGGATGAATTTATTCCGTGTGACATGCTGATCAAGGCCATTGGTCAGGATATTGAGTTCGCGCACTTTGCAGAGGCCGGTGTTCCAGTATCCCGCGGTAAGATCGTGACAAGAGACACCGGTGATTTTGAAAACATGCCGGGCGTATTTGCCGGTGGTGACTGTGCCAGCGGTCCGGCTACCGTAATCAAAGCCATTGCAGCTGCGAAGGTTATGGCGGCTAATATTGATGAGTATCTCGGCTTCCACCATGAGATCACTTGTGATGTGGAGATTCCGGAAATGAACCTGGATGACAGACTGCCGTGCGGACGTGTGGAACTGACCGAACGCGAGGCATGTGTGCGCGTCTGCGACTTTGAAGCAGTGGAAAACTGTATGACCGAGAAGGAAGCACATCAGGAGGCATCCAGATGTCTGCGCTGCGACCACTTCGGATACGGAATCTTTAAAGGAGGCAGAGAGAAATTATGGTAAATATTACAATCGATGGACGCAGAGTCCGCGTTCAGGAAAATATGACGATCATGGAAGCGGCAGAAACCTGTGGAATCCCGATTCCAAAGCTCTGCTACCTGAAAGGGATCAATGAGATTGCCGCCTGTCGTGTGTGCGTTGTGGAGCTGGAAGGAAAGGAGAAACTGATCACTTCCTGTAATAACATCGTGGAAGAAGGAATGGTGATCTTTACCAACAGCCCGAAAGTAAGAAAGCATAGAAGAAAAATCGTAGAACTTCTGTTATCCCGCCACGACTGTCGCTGTGCGACATGTCCGAGGAGCGGAAACTGCAGCCTTCAGAAAATTGCGCAGGATTTAAATATCCTGGAAATCCCGTTCCAGCAGGTGCTGGAGCATCAGCCATGGAACCGTAAGTTCCCGCTGATCCGCAATTCGGAAAAGTGTATCAAATGTATGCGCTGCGTGCAGATCTGCGACAAGGTACAGAGTCTTGGTGTGTGGGATGTGGAAGGAACCGGTTCCAGAACCACCATCAATGTCAGCAAACACAGAACCATCGAGCAGGCAGACTGTTCCCTTTGCGGCCAGTGTATCACACACTGCCCGGTGGGAGCATTGACTGAACGTGATGATACCGAGCTCGTATGGGATGCAATTGAAGATAAAGACAAGATTGTAGTTGCGCAGGTGGCACCGGCCGTTCGTGCGGCCTGGGGCGAAGAACTTGGCATGAATCCGAAAGAGGCTACGATCGGTAAAATTATGGATGCCTTAAAGCGAATGGGTGTAGATTACGTGTTCGATACCGTATTTACCGCAGATCTGACGATCATGGAAGAAGGCAATGAGTTTATCAAGCGTTTTACCTCCGGTGAACTGAAAGACCGACCGATGTTTACATCCTGTTGTCCTGGATGGATCCGCTTTATCAAGTCTCAGTATCCGCATCTGGTAAAATATCTGTCTACAGCAAAATCTCCGCAGCAGATGTTTGGCGCGGTGATGAAGACTTACTTTGCAGAGCGTCTTGGTGTGTCTCCGGATAAGATCTTTACACTTTCTGTTATGCCGTGTGTGGCGAAGAAGGGTGAAAAGGAGATGGAACTCTATTACCAGGAATACGCAGGACATGATATCGATGCCGTTATTACGACCCGTGAGCTGGTGAAGATGATCCGTTCCGCGCATATCCGCCCGGATACATTAAAGGATATCGGCAGTGACCGTCCGATGGGACATGGTACCGGTGCCGGTGTGATCTTCGGTGCGACCGGTGGAGTTATGGAGGCGGCGCTCCGTTCTGCATACTATATCATCAAAGGTGAGAACCCGCCTGCAGATGCATTCATCGAAGTTCGAAGCATGGGCTTCAACGAGAATGACGGTGTGCAGGAGGCGAACTTCAAGATCGATGATATCGTCGTGAGAACCGCGGCTGTCAGCGGTCTTGGAAATACCAGAAGATTGCTGGATAAGATTGAGCGCGGTGAAGTGCAGTATGATTTCGTGGAAGTAATGGCATGTCCGGGCGGCTGCGTTGGAGGCGGCGGTCAGCCGATCCATGATGGACAGGAGATGGCGTTTGAGCGCGGAAAGAACCTCTATTATCTGGATGAAGCAGCAGAGATTCGTTATTCCCATGAAAACCGCGATGTGAAGGCGCTGTATGATGAGTACTTTGGCGAGCCGAATTCTCATAAGGCACATATGCTCTTACACACGGATCATATGAAAAAATAGATATTTTTCTTATAGTTGATATATAATACCCCCTCCTCATGTAAGAAGAGCCGTCCACCACGGGCGGTTCTTTTTCTTTTCTGCCAATTTAGGAAGTTCTGATCAGGTCAATATGCACTTGAAAGTACCAGAAAAACGATGGAATTCCCTCTTGTAAGAAACAGTTGAAACTGATAAAATATAAAATTTAGGGACATGTATGGAAACTCATATCAAAGGAGAAAAATAAAACATGTATATGATTGTTGGTCTCGGAAATCCGGGAAGAGAATATGAAAATACTAGACACAACGCAGGCTTTATGGTACTGGATGCGTTGGAAGAAAAACTGAATGCTGATATTTCTGAGAAGAAGCATAAAGGACTCTGCGGAAAAGCGGTGATTGGAGGACAGAAAGTGATTCTGTTAAAGCCGCAGACTTATATGAACAGCAGCGGTGAGAGCGTTCGCGCAGCGGCAGACTATTATAAGATCGATCCGGCGGATATTCTTGTAGTGTATGACGATATCAGTCTGGCACCGGGACAGCTTCGAATCCGCGCGAAAGGAAGTGCCGGCGGTCACAATGGAATCAAGAGCATCATCGCCCATCTGGGAACTCAGGAGTTTCCGCGTGTACGTGTCGGTGTAGGCGAAAAGCCGCCGCGTATGGATTTGGCGGATTATGTTCTGGGTCATTTTTCCTCCGAGGAGAAGAAGCTCATGGCAGATGCAGTCAAGGAGGCGGCGGATGCGGCATGTGAAGTGATTTCTGACGGAATCGATCATGCTATGAATAAGCATAACAGCAAGAAATAATTGGAATAAGGGGAAAGAATGGGAGAGATTTTTGCGAATCCGCTGGTGGAACTGGCGGAATACACGGATATGAAGCGAGACCTGGATCAGGGAAGAGGTCCGATCCATGTGTGCGGTATCACGGATTCCCAGAAGGTTCATGTCATGCACGAGCTTTCTGCGGGAAAATCCTGGAAACTGATCGTGACTCACGATGATACCAGAGCGCGGGAGCTCTTCGATGATTTCAGCTATTTTTGCAGGAATACGTGGCTGTATCCGGCCCGGGACCTGCTGTTTTACAGTTCCGATATCCATGGAAATCTTCTGACGCGACAGAGAATGCAGGTGTTTAAACATTTGCTGGAATATGAGGGCGGTGTGATCGTAACGACGGTGGATGGCCTTATGGACCATTTGCTGCCGATCGATATGCTGCAGGATCGCTGTCTGTCTGTGGCTGCAGGTGAGATCCTGGATGTAGACAATATGAAAGAGATCCTGACGGATATGGGCTATGAGCGTATGGGTCAGGTGGACGGTATGGGACAGTTTTCAATCCGAGGCGGAATCATTGATATCTATCCGCTGACGGAGGAGCTTCCTGTCCGCATTGAGATGTGGGACGATGAGGTGGATTCCATCCGCTCTTTTGATCCGGAGAGTCAGCGTTCCATCACTCAGATGGATTCGGTGATGATCTATCCGGCGGCAGAGCTGATCCTCACAAAGGATCAGATGCTGGATGGTGCAGAGCGGATTGAAAAAGACGGAAAGAAACAGGAAAAGGCCTTTAAGGAGCAGGGGAAACATGAGGAGGCGTACCGGATTCGTTCAGCGGTCCGTGAACTTTGCGAGGGACTTCGCGAAGGTTTTGATGTGCCCAATCTGGATGGCTATATCCGCTATTTCAGTAAGGATACGGTGTCGTTCCTGGATTATATGAAAGCGACAGGCAGTCTTGCAGTCTTTTTGGATGAACCGCAGCGCTTAAAGGAAAAGGCGGAGATCGTTGAGACAGAGTTCCGTGAGAGTATGACACATCGTCTGGAAAAAGGATATCTTCTTCCGGGACAGACAGACCTTCTGTTTTCTGCAAAGGAAGTTCTTGCGCGGGCGCAGACACCGGAGAGCGTGTTTATGACGGGTCTGGACCAGCGCCTTCCGGGAATGAGTCCAAAGCAGAAGTACAGCATTACAGGTAAGAATCTGAACTCTTATCAGAACAGCTTTGAGATGCTGATCAAGGATCTGGGAAAATGGAAGAAAGAAGGGTACCGGGTGGTGCTCCTCTCGGCATCCAGAACCAGAGCCAGTCGTTTGGCTGGTGATCTGCGGGAATATGACCTACGGGCATTCTGTCCGGAGGATGCGGGACGTCCGGTGAGTCCGGGAGAGATCCTTGTCACCTACGGAAAACTCCGAAAAGGTTTTGAATATCCGCTGATCAAATTTGTGGTCATCACAGAGAGCGATATGTTTGGCGCGGAGAAACGCCAGAAAAAACGGAAGAAGTACAATTACGAGGGTAAGAAGATCAGCAGTTTTTCCGAACTGACGGTGGGAGATTATGTGGTACATGAGAGCCATGGCCTTGGTATCTACCGCGGTATCGAAAAAATCGAGCAGGATCATGTAATAAAAGATTATATTAAGGTACAGTATGCCGACGGCGGCAATCTGTATCTTCCGGCGACGAGACTGGACGGTATCCAGAAGTATGCCGGTTCGGATGCGAAGGTGCCGAAGCTCAACAAATTGGGCGGCAGCGAATGGGGAAAGACCAAGACTCGTGTAAAAACAGCGGTCCGCGAGATCGCGAAGGAGCTGGTGGAGCTGTATGCGGCCCGTCAGGATGCGGAAGGTTTCCAGTACGGACCGGATACGGTATGGCAGCGGGAGTTTGAAGAGATGTTCCCGTATGAGGAGACAGAGGATCAGCTGACAGCCATTGAAGATATTAAGAAAGACATGGAAAGCCGCAAGATCATGGATCGTCTGATCTGCGGTGATGTAGGATACGGTAAGACAGAGATTGCCATCCGTGCAGCTTTTAAAGCCATTCAGGAGGGCAAACAAGTGGTGTATCTGGTGCCGACAACGATCCTGGCACAGCAGCACTACAACACCTTTGTGCAGCGTATGAAGGATTTCCCGGTGCGGGTGGATATGATGTCCAGGTTCCGCACACCGGCACAGATGAAACTGACGCTGGAGGGACTTAAAAAGGGTCTGGTGGACATTGTGATCGGCACCCACAGAGTTTTATCCAAGGACGTGGAATTCAAGAATCTGGGCCTTCTGATCATCGACGAGGAGCAGCGTTTCGGTGTTGCCCATAAGGAAAAGATCAAACAGATGAAGCAGAACGTGGATGTTCTGACACTGACTGCGACCCCGATTCCGCGAACGCTCCATATGAGTCTCATTGGTATTCGTGACATGAGCGTGCTGGAGGAGCCGCCGGTAGACCGCGTGCCGATCCAGACATATGTAATGGAGTACAATGATGAGATGGTGCGTGAGGCGATCCACAGAGAACTTGCACGTAACGGTCAGGTATATTATGTATACAATCGTGTCAGCAACATTGACGAGATTGCAGGACACGTGGCTTCGCTGGTTCCGGATGCCAATGTGGCGTTTGCCCATGGACAAATGAGTGAGCGGCAGCTGGAAAAGATCATGCTGGATTTCGTCAACGGTGAGATTGACGTACTGGTATCTACGACGATCATCGAGACCGGTCTGGATATTCCCAATGCCAATACGATGATCATTCACGACGCGGACCGTCTTGGCTTGTCCCAGTTGTATCAGATTCGTGGACGTATCGGCCGTTCCAACCGCACTTCCTTTGCATTCCTCATGTACAAACGCGACAAGATGCTTCGTGAGGAAGCGGAAAAACGTCTGCAGGCCATCCGTGAATTTACGGAACTGGGTTCCGGTATCAAGATCGCCATGCGAGATCTGGAAATCCGCGGTGCCGGAAATATTCTCGGAGCGGAGCAGCACGGCCATATGGAGGCTGTGGGGTACGATCTGTACTGTAAAATGCTCAACGAGGCGGTACTGGCACTCCGCGGACAGGAGCAGGAGGAAGATCGGTTTGAGACAGTGGTGGACTGCGACATTGACGCGTTCATTCCAGATGGATATATCAAGAATGAGTACCTAAAGCTGGATGTATATAAGCGTATTTCAGCCATTGAGAATGACGATGAGTACATGGATATGCAGGATGAATTGATCGACCGATTTGGCGATATTCCGAAGTCCGTGGACAATCTGCTTCGTGTGGCAGAATTGAAGGCGATGGCCCACCGTTCTTATGTGACAGAAGTCAATATCAACCGCCAGGAGGTTCGTCTGGATCTGTTCCCGAAGGCAAAACTGGATGTGGCAGGAATTCCGGGACTCATCGCAGAATATAAGAATGCACTGCGCCTTATTCCAGGTGAAAAACCGGTACTTTTGTATCAGGATAAACGAAATAAGAATAAAGACTGCGAGAAGATGATGGCGACGGCCAAGGAGATTTTGGTGAAATTGTCGGATCTGGCATCGTAGTCAGTAAAATGAGAAGGACCTGTTCGCGGATGGCGGCAGGTCCTTCGTGGTTGGGGGGATATATTGTTGAAGAAGGAATAGTGATCATTCTATGAATCATTCTGCGATGCCTAGACTGCAGGAACTGCAGTCGATTCGTTCTCAGCCAGTGCGCTGTCCAGAAGGAAGATCAATTCTAAAACGCTTCGGAAGTTTTGCACCTGTTTTTTATTCATCCACGCCAGTGTTCCCTGCCAGCTGGAGTTGCAGCGGAAATGGATCCGGATGGTAAAGGTGGCCAGTTTTCCGGGGCGCAGATGCGGGAGAGAAATTTGTTCAGACTGACTGACGGAGTTGTCTCCAAATGTCCGTATTTGCTGATATGACTGAGGGATATTTTCTAAATTTAAAAGATTATCTATTATCAGGAGAAGCTGGCTTAAACTTTCAAAGGCTTCTGTTTTTATATGATATGGACTATGACAGCGTCCAACCGGGGTGCCGTGATGATAGGAATCAACAGAGATTAGAAAAGTTCTGACATCATAACGTGGAGTGGATGTTATCATTTATTCGCCTCCTTTTGAAAAATGTGAATGAAAATGATGCATTTATCGGAAATAGTGTTATAATTGATATGATATAAATGTGTTGCACTGACAATACGAAGGGAGTATCGGCTATGGAACATGTTTTTATTCGAATGCTTGGTGAATTGTCCATTCAGGCAGGTGAGGTTCAGATTTCCGCCCGAGGAAGCCGCTCAAAAAAAGTGTGGGTTTTGCTGGCATATTTACTGAACCACAGGAGGCGGATCACTTCAAGAAATGAATTGATCAATTTGCTCTGGAATGATGAAAAAGGAAGCAGCAATCCGGAAAATACGTTAAAAATTACACTTCACAGGGCTCGTACTTTGTTAAATGAATTATGGCCGCATGCGGGACATGAGCTGCTTTTGTATAATAACGGCGGTTACATATGGAATCCGGATGTCCCCATTCGTGTAGATGCGGACGAATTTGAATCCATGTGCTGTAAAAAATGTGATGATACAGAACTGCAAATGGAGACGCTGCTCAATGCAGTTTCCATGTATCGAGGCGAGTTTCTGGGCAACCTCTCAACAGAGTCCTGGGCCGTTCCAATGAATACGTATTATCACAATCTTTATATGCAGGCGGTTTTAGATGTGATTCCGATGTTGAATGAGGCAGGGCGGTATGATACTGTTGTCACTATTTGCAAGGAAGCCCTTCTTTTGGAAGTGTATCATGAACCTCTCCATCAGTACTTGATGCAGGCTTTACTTGCACAGGGCGATTATAAAGGAACGACTGCGGCGTACGAGAAGCTGAGCCAGCAAATGTTCGAGGAGATGGGGGTGCGACCGGGGAAGGAAACCGTCGCGCTTTATCGTACTGCTCTCCAGACCATTAGCGATCAAAGTCTGCCGATGGAGGAGGTACTGGCTTATCTGCAGGAACCTCACTCGGAAGGGGCTATGCAGTGTGATTATGATTACTTTAAGATTCTTACTCACGCAGAAGCAAGGGGTGTCAGACGAAATGGAAAAGCAACACATATTGCATTGCTTTCTCTGGAGGAATATCCGGATAAAGAACTCACCAAAAAGGGTCGGGGGCGAGTGATGGATAATCTGGGGAAGCAGATCTGTAAAACATTGCGCCAGAGTGATACATTTGCACAATGCAGTATGACCCAGTATATTATCATGTTGCCGCAGACAAATTTTGAGAACAGCTGCAAAGTGTGTCAGAGAATTCTGGATGATTTTTATCGAAGATATCCGCATGTACCGGCGAAAATCCGGTATGATATAAAACCATTGTTTCCCAATGCAACAATATAGCAGAACAGGTGAGAGCCGGGATGAAATCCCGGCTCTTTATTGTGTCCTGTGTTTTGTGATTATTTCGTTCCGGTTTTAAGATTTCTTTTTCTTTTTATCGGAGATTATAAGTCCTGTCAGACTGAGGCCGGATAATGCTGCAATGACCATCCAAAGGGAGGACATATCACCGGTCATTGGCAATACGGCCAATGGAACTGCCGGATCTTCCAGTGTTACTAGATCAGCGGCTGCAAGAGGAACGGTCGGCTCTTCGATGACAACTACCTCTACCGGATCTTCTTTTACAGTTACAACGACTGGATCATCGTGATCCCGGTCTTTTTTAGGCTTATCAGGAGTGTCTGGTTCGTCAGGAGTATTCGGCTGATCCGGAGTTTCCGGTTCCGGAGCCGGAGTCTCGCTCCAGGTCCGTCTCCAGGAAGTTTCTTTTACAATGGTGCCTTCCTCTACGTTGAAGTTCAGGTTTACTTTCATATCAACGTCAACGGCTTTGTAACCGCCTGCAATACCTACGAAAGTCTGGGAAGAAGTCTGATTATTTACTTGGGATGTGTAAATATAGACGCCTTCTTGTAAGTACTGTGCGCCTTCCAGTTTCAGATTGAATTCTACATCGGATCCTTCTACAAGAGTGAGTCCGTTTAAGGTGTAGTTGCCATCTGTGTCCGGTGTCAGTGTTCCGTAATTTGTGCTTGTATCATCGCCTGCAAGACGGGCAATTTTTACGATCTCGCCGGCAGCATTAATAACTTTTACGATCAAGTCATCATTTCTCTCGCTTGGTGCAACTACCAGAGAGAATGTGAGGTTTACGTCATAAGCATCGTTTGTATTGTCTGCATCTGTATTATTCTCATGACCTTCGACTTTGTCACCTACTGTAAGGCTCATCTCATCAATGAATTTTTCTGCAGTGATCACATCAGTCGAATTTTCAGCTGTTTTTTCTTCTGTAAGGCTTACCCAATAAGCTGCGATTTTATCGATTCTTGCTTTCTCTTCATCAGAACCGCCGGTAGCCTTGATGTATTCAAGACCTTCGCTTTGGTTGCCATAATGCCAAATTGCAATCTGGGTTGCAGCCTGTGCTTCACCTTCGGTTAAGTTGTCAATGTCTTCTGCTGTAAGACCGCCCATTGCATTTGGATTTTCTGTTAACGTTGCTTTTAAATTTTTCTTAATATAATCCAGGCTGCCTTTGCCAGTTTCTGTGCCCCAGTAACCATTGTTGACGATCGCACGGATGTGGTTTTCTGCGTCTTCATTTGGATAGTAGCCGGCATCTTCAAGATTATTGATCTTGTACCACCAGCCTGTTTGTGCACTGGTAGAAAGATCTACACAGTATGCTGTGTGCACGGTGCCATTTGTTATCTCGGCTCCGGTAGTCGGATCGAGGGTCGTTGTGGTCTGGGATGTATCGGTCAGCTGGAGTTGAAGCACGTCTGCAGTAGCAGCGTTGCTATTGAGTTCCTTATACGATGCGCCGTGAGTACTGTTTTCGCCGTATCCGGAGTAATACAAATCGTAGCCCTCCGGTTTATTTGCAGACTGTGTGTGGATATCAGGTCTTGGAGCGGTCACTTCTTGTTTGTATTCATTCCAAACCTGCTCGACGGGGGTCAAACCAATATCAACCTGTGTCTCAATGTTTTCGCCTGTGCCGGAGACCACACTGCTTTCGCCCATGGTTGCGGTCACTTCGCGAGGCGTTTCGGTGATCACCGTCTGATCATATTCCTGATCCTGATCCGAATCATTTGTTTTTGGGTCGCTTCCGGTTACTATCGGGTCTGCCGGTGCAGATGCTGAAGAAGTATCGTTGCCTTCCTGTAATTTTACAGTAACAGGAGCAATGTCTTCTGTTTTCTCGGAAATCTCAGTGATGATCCCCTCTTCGAGTCCTGCCTGCGCAAGTAGTTCGCCGTTCAGATCATTGGTCGTATCTATAAGGAAAGATTCTTTTTTTGTCACTGAAGAGCCGTTTTCGCTGGTGCCGGCTGCTTCTGTGTCAGTTGTGATTGTTTCGATATGATAACCGTCTACAATGGTTTTATTTCCATTTTCATCGATGGTTGTGGTTGTGGAGGTGAAATTGGTCTCATTTACGGTCGTTTTTGGATCGTCTAATGTACCGGTACCTGTAATTTCTGGTACTGATACAATGATGGTGTTCGTGGTTTCACTGCCATCGCTATTTGTTACCGTTGTCTCAGTAACTGTCTCTGGTGGATCTGCAAGTATTTCATCGGCAAAGGAATGGAATGACATCATACTCATAATCATGCTGAATGCCAAAGTCTTTGCCAAAGTTTTTCTTAATTTTCGTCTCCTCGTTGTCATAGAATTCCTCCTTTGCCGAAGCTATTTATATTGAGTTTATATTTTTCTAGTTACATTTTAGCATCGAATAGTTACAGTTCGAGTTACATTTGAAACCAAATGACAAAAAATAATAAAAATATTTCCTGATTCACAAACAATTGTGGCAGAAATGTGGCAGGTTGGCGGAGAAACTATCTGTTTGCAAAATCATATGGTTACGATATAATAGAAAAGTATTATTTTAGGAAAGAAGGAATTGTAACATGGTTGATGTATTGATCAAAGCCGGCTGTTTCGTGGCGATCATTCTGATCGGTTATACCTTGAGGCGTGTCGGTTTTTTTAAAGAGGGAGATTTTCAGGTCCTGTCAAAAATTGTTTTGAAGATTACGCTCCCCGCGGCGATCGTATCCAGTGTGGCAAATAAGGAGATTTCTCCGTCTCTTCTGTTTATCAGCTTACTGGGACTTGCCGGAGGCATCCTGTATATTCTGATCATGTGTTTGCTCAATGCGAGAAACTCCAGAGAGCAGATGGCTTTTGACGTGGTCAATACACCCGGTTACAATATCGGAAACTTTACACTTCCATTCGTGCAGAGCTTCCTCGGTCCGGTCGGCGTGCTGACGGTAAGCCTGTTTGATGTGGGCAATGCGATGGTCTGCCTCGGCGGTTCCTACAGCATTGCTTCTATTATAAAGAGCGGCGGTAAGTTTGATGTCCGCAAGATTGCCAATAAACTGGTGCGTTCCGTGCCGTTTGATACTTATGTGATCATGTTGATCCTGGGACTTCTGCAGGTGAAACTTCCTGCATTTGTGACCACGTTTGCAGGAACCATCAGCGGCGGCAACGCCTTTCTCGCCATGCTGATGATCGGTGTCGGTTTCAATCTGTCCGGCGATCGTTCCCAGATCAAACATATTGCAAAGATCATCGCTGTGCGCTATGGTGTTGCCATTGTTCTGGCATTGGTATTTTTCAATTTACTCCCGATAGAGCTGGAGTACCGTCAGGCACTGGCCCTTCTGGTGTTCAGCCCGATTGGTTCCGCGGCTCCGGCGTTTACCGCAGAATTAAAGGGAGATATCGGTCTTGCCAGTGCGATCAATTCCGTTTCCATTATTATCAGTGTGGTGTGTATTGTGGTGACGCTGGCACTGGTGCTGTAAGGAGGGACTTGACAAACTTCTCAAATCCCCATATAATTTGCCTTATATAGAGGAAACAAGCGGAGAAGAGAAGAAGTAGCAGGATTCCAATCTCAGACAGAGAGCAGCCGGTCGGTGAAAGGCGCGTGAGACGGTTTTGCGAATACATCTCGGAGCTTTGCACCGAACGGGAAACCCAGTAGGCTGCAACGGAGTTGGTGCACGTTATCGCATCGGAGTCATGATAGTGACTTCATAAGCTATATGGATGTGAATTCATATGGGAAATTAGGTGGTAACACGAGAATTCAGCCTCGTCCTAGTAATGGGACGAGGCTTTTTATTACACAGGAAAATGCTTTCCTGTGTAACAAAAAACGCTCCGCGAGGATCGCACTGCGGCGAAAAGGAAGATGTCGCTGAAGCGACCCGCCGCAGGCGGAGTGTCTCGCTTGCGAGACACTATTCATGTTATGAAAAGGAGACAAAACAATGGGTGTTTATGAAGAGTTAGTTGCCCGCGGCCTGATCGCGCAGGTAACAAATGAAGAAGAAATCAGAAAAATGGTAAACGAAGGCAAAGCGGTATTCTATATCGGTTTTGACCCGACAGCAGACAGTTTACATGTAGGTCATTTCATGGCTCTCTGCTTAATGAAGAGATTACAGATGGCAGGCAACAAACCGATCGCTCTGATCGGCGGCGGTACTGCTATGATCGGTGACCCGTCCGGTCGTACCGATATGCGTTCCATGATGACTGTTGAGACTATCCAGTACAACTGTGACTGCTTTAAGAAGCAGATGGAGCGTTTCATCGACTTCTCCGACGGAAAAGCGATGATGGTAAACAACGCAGACTGGTTATTAGGAAAGAACTACGTTGAGTTCTTACGTGAAGTTGGTCCGCACTTCTCCGTTAACAACATGCTTCGTGCAGAGTGCTACAAGCAGCGTATGGAGAAAGGCTTAAGCTTCCTTGAGTTCAACTACATGATCATGCAGAGCTACGACTTCTTAGAGTTATACCGTCGTTTCGGCTGTAACATGCAGTTTGGCGGCAACGATCAGTGGTCCAACATGCTTGGCGG
>JAFSFU010000305.1 GCA_017435025.1 Lachnospiraceae bacterium
GAGTTCGAGGCACAGGATAAGAAGAGAAAAGAAGCTGTTGATACAAGAAACGATGCAGACGCTATGGTATTCCAGACAGAGAAAGCTCTTGAGGAAGTTGGCGATAAGATCGATGCAAACGACAAGGCTGCAGTAGAAGCTGACTTAAATGCACTGAAAGAGGCAATCAACCGTGCTCCGATGGATCAGATGACAGATGCTCAGGTTGAAGATATCAAGGCAGGCAAAGAGAAACTGATGCAGAGTGCACAGCAGCTGTTCGCAAAGGTTTACGAGCAGGCCCAGGCAGCACAGGGCGCAGCCGGTCAGAATGCACAGCAGGCTGGTTACGGCGATGACGTGGTTGACGGCGAGTACAAAGAAGTTTAATGATAAAGGGATTTCGAGAACACGAAGTGTGTAGTAATCCGAGTATCATGATATAAAAATTGAGTCTGAAGAACGCTCATTATGAGCGTTCTTTCGGGCGTTCATAGAGTTTGAAAGGTAGACCTACAATGGCAGAGAGTAAGAGAGATTATTACGAAGTCCTTGGCGTGCCGAAAGACGCGGACGATGCCGCTTTGAAAAAAGCATATCGAGTTCTTGCCAAGAAATACCATCCGGATGCAAATCCGGGTAATACAGAGGCGGAAGCAAAGTTTAAAGAAGCTTCTGAAGCATATGGAATTTTAAGTGATCCGGAAAAGAGAAAAATGTACGATCAGTTTGGCCATGCTGCATTTGAGCAGGGTGGCGGCGGAGCCGGCGGTGGATACGGCGGTTTCGGCGGTTTCGATTTTACGGGCGCCGATATGGGAGATATTTTCGGAGATATCTTCGGAGATTTCTTCGGTGGTGGAAGAAGCACACGCGGAAGAAACAACGGACCCATGCGTGGCGCAAACTTAAGAACCGGAATCCGAATCACATTCGAAGAGGCGGTGTTCGGTTGTAAAAAAGAAATCGAGCTGACGTTGAAAGACGAATGTCAGACCTGCCATGGAACCGGTGCAAAACCGGGAACAACTCCGGTCACATGTCCGAAGTGTAACGGTAAAGGCCGCATTGTGTATACACAGCAGTCTCTGTTTGGACAGATGCAGAACGTGCAGGCATGTCCGGATTGTCAGGGAACCGGTAAGATCATTAAGGAAAAATGTCCGGATTGTTACGGTACCGGTTATACTGCCAGCAAAAAGCGTATCGAAGTTACGGTTCCGGCCGGAATTGATAACGGACAGAGCATTCGCATTCCGGGCAAAGGTGAGCCGGGCGTGAACGGCGGCGAACGCGGTGATCTGCTGGTTGAGGTTACCGTTTCCAGGCATCCGATCTTCAAACGTACAGAGACAACGATCTATTCCACAGTACCGATTTCCTTTGCAACTGCAGCGCTGGGCGGAACAATCCGCATTAAGACTGTGGATGGAGAGGTCGAGTATGAGGTGAAGCCGGGTACACAGACGGATACAAAGGTTCGTCTGCGCGGTAAAGGTGTTCCGATGATCCGCAACAAGAATGTTCGCGGCGACCATTATGTGACACTTGTGATCACAGTTCCGGAAAAATTAAATGAGGAGCAGAAGGAAGCGCTGAGACGTTTTGATGAGGCGATGAATGGTGTGTCCAGTTCCGAACCGGAAGGCGAGAAGAAGAAAAAGAAAGGAATCTTTAAAGATCTGTTTAAGGATTCAGATGAGAAATAAAAGGAAAACAGGCATTTCGCAGATGATGCGGAGTGCCTGTTTTTGGTAGTGGAATTTACTTACTGTTTGGAAATTGATTTGAGAAAGAAAACAACTGCCAGAATTACATATAGTCCCGCGTAAGTGATAAATCCTGCGGCAATGGACGGATGGATCACCGCAATTGCGTTCAGGACGAAAGAAATCGTACAGGAGCCCAGGTTGCATCCAACCAGCACAATGGAGTTGGCGGTATGTAAGGATTCTGTTGGCAGATGTTCGGATAATCCGTTGAACATGTAGGAAGTACTGAGGGTCACTCCGAAATTACACATGCAGGCACCGATTAATACAGCAGTCAGATTTCCGGCCAGACCGATGGTTGCCATACCGGCAGCAATCAGCAGCAAAGACATTGGAAGCAGCAAGCGTTTCAGTTTATCATACAATCTTCCGAAAACCATACCGGCGAAGCAGCCGAAGAAAACGGAAACACTCATGATCGTTGCGCCGTTCACATCACTGCCGATTCCTGTTTCAACCACGTAACTGGTGATTCGCATGGACAGAAGGACAGCCGCGGATACCAGGACCATTCCTAAAAGGAAGTTGGAGATGATAAATCGTTTGTGTTTGGCTGTGAGTTTGATTGATGCAGCAGCTTGCTCGCAATTCGTTGTAAGTTTATGTGCAGGTACAAATGCCAGATATAAGATCAAAATGACAAATGCCAGGCCATAGATCATAAATGCGTAATTCCATCCAAACCGCAGAAGCAGTCCGGCTGCCAGCATCAGGGAAGACTGGCCGATCGTCTCCATAGAGCAGCGCATGCCCTGCAGACGCGAACGAAGGGAGCCGGTGAAACGTTCACCGATCATGCTGACTGCTTTTGCATTGAGCAAACCGGCACCTACACCCAGAAGAAGTCTTGTAACCAAAATCAACGGAAAGGATGAGGTAAACACCGGCGCAACGCCGCAAACGCCCATAAGCAGAAGACCGGTTACAACGGTAAAACGCTCATTCAGGTACTTGGACAGGAACGGGGTCAGGGCGATCATCACCATCATTGCCATCGCAGGGGAAGAAATCAAAAAGTCCACCGATGCACGGTCATAGTTTGAGAAAGTTTTTAACATTTCCGGCAGACAGCTGGAAACCGAGTAGTTGGATGTTAAGAGAAGGGACAGGGACAGGACACCGATCACTTCAAGGTAGTTTGTTTTTTTCATTGTCAATATTCCTCCGAAATCCTTCTGCTATTATAGCGAGACGGTGAGAGAGATGCAAGAGTAATGTATAGAAAAAACAAATGGATGATTTTTTGATAAAGGTTTTATCTATTGGATGCTGGATTGTGGGAAGAGTAAGAAGAATCGTATAAACATGGAACAACCGGTCAGCAGAAAATGTTGACCGGTTGATTTTTTTCTGTTATTTTAATTTGTTTCCGTCGGAGAATGCATTTCCTACTTTTTCACCGAGCACGTGGTAGGTGTGATGGACGCCGTCGAACATGATCGGACGCAGTTTCATCGGATCGATCTGGCCGTTTTCATCGAGGATGCTCTCATCGGCACATACATTCACGATCTCGCCAAAGAGATAGTCGTTCTCTGTGTCATAGCTGATCAGCTTGCATTCCAGAGTCATCGGAAGTTCTTCGATCACCGGGGCATCTACGAATTCGCTCTTTACCGTATGGAAACCGGCTTTCTCCATCTTATTCGGCTCATCCTTGCCGGATACAATACCGACATAGTCACAGGCAACAACCTGATCGGCGGTACCCATGCTGACGGTGAACGCCTTGCGGGCCAAGATGTTTTCTGTGGTCTTGTGGTTGCTGATGCAGATAAAGATCTTATTGGCATCTGCCACACCGCCCCATGCGGCGTTCATTGCGTTCGGCTTTCCGTCCTCATCGTATGCACAGATAATGAAGACTGCCTGTGGGTAAAGGATTGGCTTCGCTCCAAAGTTTTTTCTCATTGTGGATCCTCCTAATATAGAAATTTTATTGTTCATGTTCTCCCTGTACCATATCTCTTAATGAATCCATTCGTGCATCCAGTTCCGCGCTGAGTTTCGCACAGTGGAGCAGTTCATTCGCCATATGCTCCGTAAATTCGAAGTCTTTTTTGTAGCGCAGCTGATGTTCTAAGCTTGCCCAGGAGTCCATAGCGATGGTGCGCAGCTGGATCTCCGCTTTCATGACGCGTTTCTCCTTGGCCAGGAAGATCGGTACACTGACGATCAGATGCAGGCTGCGGTAGCCGTTTGGTTTAGGATTTGCGATATAGTCTTTTTTCTGGATCAAGGTAATATCGTCCTGCGCTAAAAATGCATTTGCCAGCATATAGACATCGTCTGGGAAGGCGCAGACCACCCGGATTCCTGCAATATCATTGAGATTTTCCTCAATATTTTCGATGGTCATCGGAAGGTTCTTCCGTTCCAGTTTATCCGCAATGCTGGTGAATTTTTTCAGACGACTGGTCATTCCGTTGATGGGATTACGGTCGTGCTGAAGAGAAAACTCTTCGTTTAATACATTAAATTTTGTTTCGATTTCCATAATGGCACATCGGTAGTAGGCCATGAGTTTGTTGAATTCCTGGAGGTGCGGCATCGCAAGCTCAAACATGTCCTTGGCATATTCTGCCATTGTGGAGGCTTTATCTAGGGTATGATTTTCATAAGTGTTTTTATCGGTCATCGTAAGTTGTCTCTCCTTTGTTATGCAATTCCGTACAGCTTAATCATAAAACATTTTTCCATATAGTTGCAATAAAGAAAGTATAAAATATTGTGAAAAGAGTATGTTTTTAGGAAATCGCAGATTCCTACTGGATTTTTCCTCCGCAGTGCGGTATAATATTATATCTGTGAAAACGACTGAAGGAGAAAGTCAAATGAAGAAGATTCTTGATTTTATTACAGAAGAAATGAAAAGAGCTTTTGTCGAATGCGGATATGATGAGTCTTATGCGAAAGTGACTTTATCTAACCGCCCGGACCTTTGCGAATACCAGTGCAACGGTGCGATGGCAGCAGCAAAAGCATATAAAATGAAACCGATCGATATCGCGAACGGTGTGGTAGAAAAGCTTCAGGGAAGCAAATATTTTGAAGAAGTAAACGCAGTAATGCCGGGATTTATCAATCTGAAGATTCGTGGTGAATTCCTGGCTGAGTATATGAATGGTATGGCAGCAGGCGAAAAACTCGGTATGGATCCGGTTGCAGAACCGAAGACTGTTATCGTGGACTACGGCGGAGCGAACGTGGCAAAACCGCTTCACGTTGGTCATCTTCGTGCAGCTGTTATCGGTGAGGCGATCAAGCGTATGGGCCGTTTCGTTGGACATACTGTGATCGGTGATGTTCATCTCGGCGACTGGGGCCTTCAGATGGGTCTTATCATCGAGGAATTAAAGGACAGACAGCCGAACCTTCCGTATTTTGATGAGAGTTTTACCGGTGAGTATCCGACAGAAGCTCCGTTCACAATCTCTGAGTTAGAAGAGATCTATCCGGCAGCCAGCGGTAAATCCAAAGTGGATGAGGCGTTCAAAGAGCGCGCGCAGGAAGCAACATTTAAGCTTCAGAGCGGTTATGCACCGTATCGTGCAATCTGGAAACACATTATGAGTGTTTCTCTGGCTGACTTAAAGAAGAACTATGCAAACCTGAAGGTTGATTTTGATCTTTGGAAAGGTGAGAGCGATGCGCAGCCGTATATTCCGGGTCTGATCCAGGATCTGATCGACAAAGGTCTGGCTTACGAGAGCCAGGGCGCGCTGGTTGTAGATATCGCAGAGGAGAAAGATACAAAGGAATTACCGCCGTGTATCGTTCGTAAATCCGACGGTGCCGCATTATATGCAACTTCCGACCTTGCAACGATCATCGAGCGTGAGAAGGACTACAAGCCGGATCACTATGTATATGTAGTTGATAAGCGCCAGGATCTGCATTTCACACAGGTATTCCGTGTTGCGAAGAAGGCAGGTATCGTAGCTTCGGACCGCAGAATGGATTTCGTTGGCTTCGGTACGATGAATGGAAAAGACGGTAAGCCGTTTAAGACAAGAGAGGGCGGTGTTATGCGTCTGGAAACACTGATTGCCGATATCAGTGAGGCTGCATACAACCGTATTATGGAAAACCGTACCGTTTCTGAAGAAGAAGCAAAAGAAACTGCAAAGATCGTTGGCCTTGCAGCGTTAAAATACGGTGACCTTTCCAACCAGGCTACAAAGGACTATGTATTCGATATCGATCGTTTCATTTCCTTCGAGGGTAATACAGGTCCGTATGTACTTTATACAATTGCCCGCATTAACTCTATTCTTAAGAAATATGCGGATACATGTGAGGTTGCTGAAGACACAACAATCCTTGCACCGGCAGGTGAGCCGGAAAAGACACTGATGCTGGCACTTTCCAGATTCAGTGAGGTTATGTTAGGAAGCTTCGAAGAACTTGCACCGCACAAGATCTGTGCGTATATCTTCGAACTGTCCAACGCTCTGAACCACTTCTACCATGAGACAAGAATCATCGCAGAAGAGGACAAGAAGAAACAGGCCGGCTATATCGGTCTTGTAAGCCTTACAAGAAATGTTCTTCTCACATGCATTGACCTGCTTGGTTTTGATGCTCCGGAGAGAATGTAAGAAAATGATCCCGGAAACGGGGAAGTAATCGCGTATCACGGCTGCAGAAACGGAGGCGTTTATGGAGGTACATGGACTTTCAGCAGACACGTTCTGGAAAGGTGAAACGGAAATAAGAGGTTATGTAACGGATGACGGCAAACGTTATCGCGTTCGTATTTTGCGCAAGGGTAGTCAGATTTATGACTACTCTTGTTCGCATGTAGATATGACAGGAAGACGGATCAGGGATTGCTCGATCGGCTGTGGAAATGTGGTCGATGAGAGGGCACTTTGTGTGCACGGAAAAATGCTGCTGGCAGAATATATGAAAAAAGACCGTGAAAAGAACCAGCGTCCGGTCTCCACGTCCCAGAAGATCCGCTTTATGGTCAGAGAATACACCAACCGGCAGGTAAGCAGGATCATGGGAGCCGGGGAGGAAGGAACAGTGCGTCTTGTCCCCAGGCTTTTTCTGTCCAGAGACCAGATCAAGATTCGCTTTTTTATTGGGAAGACGAAATTATATCAGGTGAAAGATCTGGTGACATTTTCACAGGCAGTGGAGTTTGAGCGCGTAGTGGAATATGGAAAGGGATTTTCTTTCCACCATAGTCTCGAGGCGTTTGAGGAGAACTGTCGCCCGCTTGTGATGCTTGTGATGGAGATGGTCGGTGTTTACAGAGAACATTATGCTCAGTTTAAGAGGAGCGTCATGGATATCGAACCGACGTTATCCGAGCTGACACTGGGAAAGTCGGTTCGTGAGCGTTTCTTTGCGTTGATGGAGGGAACGACGATCGAGTGTGAAGATATCCGAAAGATCAAGAGAAATCTGATGATCCGCAGGGAGAATCCTCAATTCGAACTGACGGTGGAAAAGACCGGTCGTGACGGTGTAAAACTGACGGTGCCAAAAGAGATTCTGGCATTTCAGGGTGAAAAATGCCTGTTTATTGCAGACGAGACAACGTTATACCAGTGTGATGACGAATATACAGAGGCGTTGTCTGTTCTGATGGATTATATGGTCATGGGCAGTGATGCAGAGCGAGAAGTTCTGATCAATGACCGTGATATGCCGCTCTTTTATGAGCGTGTTTTGAAAAAGCTCGATATGCTGAAATTGTTGAAGGTCCGTGATCTGGATCTGGAGACGTATCGGCCGGAAGAGTTGAAGGTAAGGTTTTATTTTGACAGTGCAGATCCGCGGTCGGTGACCATGCGGCCGGAACTGGCATATGGTGATTATGCATTCCATCCGTTGGATGACGAGAATGTTCCGCGAGAAATCTGTCGTGATGTTCCGGGAGAATTTAAAGTTAGCCAGCTGATCACCAGATATTTTAAATTTACAGAAGATGGAACCAGAAATATGGTGATCCGCGGAGATGATGAGGCAATCTACCATCTGGTTTCCGGTGGAATGAGACAGTTCGCTCAGGTTGGTGAGGTGTTTGTCTCAGAGGCGTTTAAGCGAATCCGTGTACTTCCGTCCGTAAATGTCTCCGTGCGCGTCCGAGCAGTGGAAAACTGGCTGGAACTGGATGTGGATATGGGCGGTATTCCAAAAGATGAGCTATTTGCGGTTATTGCGGAATATGAAGCAAAGAAGAAATTCTATCGCATGAAAAATGGCGATTTCCTTACACTGGGAGATGACGGACTTTTGACTATGTCCCGCCTGGCAAAGAACCTGGGTGTGGAGAAGGAGTTTGCATCCGGAGAAGTGATGAAGCTTCCCGGATACCGAGCCATGTTCCTGGATCATATGTTAAAAGAAGACCGAAGTGTAAGTTTTTATCGAGACCAGCTTTTCAAAGCAGTGGTTCGCGGTATGCGGGATGTGGAGGACAGCGAATATGAACTTCCGTCCAGTCTGGTGCCGGTTCTTCGAAGTTACCAGAAGGTTGGTTACCGCTGGTTGAAGACGCTGGATGCGTACGGCTTCGGCGGAATTTTGGCGGATGAGATGGGCTTAGGAAAAACGCTGCAGATTATTGCTGTGCTTCTGGATCAGAAGAGCCATGGCGGCGGTACTTCCCTGATCGTATGTCCGGCTTCGCTTGTTTATAACTGGGAGAATGAGCTGCGGACATTTGCCCCGGAACTTTGTGTGGCGACCGTTGCAGGAAATCAGCTGGAACGTGAGGAGATGCTGACCGCACTCTCGGCAGAAAAATTTGCCGGAACAGATGTGGTGATCACTTCTTATGATCTTCTAAAGCGTGATCTTGGTTATTATCTGGAACAAAACTTCCGTTTCCAGATCATTGACGAAGCTCAATA
>JAFSFU010000306.1 GCA_017435025.1 Lachnospiraceae bacterium
AAGATATCTTCCTTGCCACAAAGAAGGGTATGTCGATCCGATTCAAAGAAACCGATGCTAGAATTACCGGCCGTGTTTCTTACGGTGTGATCGGTATGAAACTGGATGAGGATGATGAAGTGATCGGTATGCAGATGGCAAGCCAGGGTGAATATATGCTGGTTGCATCTGAAAAGGGCTATGGCAAACGTACTAAGATTTCTGAGTTCAAGGTTCAGCAGAGAAGCGGTAAAGGTCTGATCTGTTACAACGCGACAGAAAAGACCGGTGAACTGATCGGTATGAAACTGGTAAATGATGAAAGAGATATCATGCTGATCACAAATGAAGGTATTTTGATTCGTATGTGTGTATCAGATATTTCCATCATCGGAAGAAATACATCCGGCGTGAAATTAATGAGTATTGATCCAAATTCTGACACGAAAGTTGCTACGATCGCGAAAGTAAGAGAGAGCGGCAGTCAGGATGAAACAAGTGAGGAAACAGTAACTGAAATCGAGTAGTATATTTCTGGGAGGAAACTTGTTATGGGAATTACAAAGAAAGAAGCTTTTATGGCCATTGACAGAGAAAGAGAACATATCTGTGCTGCCAGTGACCGTGTATGGGAAAATCCGGAAACAGCATTTCAGGAGTTTAAATCCACAGAGATTCTCTGTGAACTTCTGGAAAAAGAGGGATTTGAAGTAGAAAAGAATCTTGCTGGAATTGCAACTGCATTTTCCGGACGATTTGGTCATGGAAAACCGGTAGTAGGCATCCTTGGTGAATTTGATGCCCTTTCCGGTTTAAGCCAGGTTGAAGGAATCTGCGAAAAGACTCCGATCGAAGATGGTGCCCCGGGACACGGATGCGGACATAATCTTCTTGGTGCCGGTTCTGTTGCTGCAGCGATTGCAGTAAAAGAATATTTGGAAAAAAATGAAAAAGAAGGAACTGTGATCTTCTACGGATGTCCTGGTGAAGAGGGAGGATCCGGTAAAGGATTTATGGCAAGAGATGGTGTGTTTGATGAGCTTGATTTCGCAGTGTCCTGGCATCCGGGAGACAGAAATGAAGTTACCGTTGGAAGTTCTCTGGCAAACTACCAGGTATTCTACCGCTTCTACGGTGTTTCTTCTCATGCTGCGGCATGTCCGGAACTTGGCAGAAGTGCCCTGGATGCAGTGGAACTGATGAACACAGGTGTACAGTATTTAAGAGAGCATGTGATCCAGGAAGCAAGAATTCACTATGCGATCACCAATACAGGTGGATTTTCTCCAAACGTAGTACAGCCGTTTGCAGAAGTTTTATATCTGATCCGTGCTCCGAGAAACAATCAGGTAAAAGAACTGTTTGATCGTGTCAATGATATTGCCAGAGGTGCTGCGCTTATGACTGGAACCAGAATGGAAATGCAGTTTGTAAAAGCATGCTCCAATCTGGTAGATAATACTGTGATGGAAGAAATTCTTCAGAAAAATCTGGAGGAGGTTGAGCATGAACCTTATACAGAAGAAGAATTAAAATTTGCTGCAGAGATCGCTGCTACTTATGGCGGCAATCAGCTGGACATGCAGGATATTCTTTCCAGATATGAAAAATCACACAAAAAGATGGTAGAGGAACTGTTTACCGCTCATAAGGATGAGGTGATCAGCACAATGATCGTGCCGCTTATGGATGTGGAAAAAGCGATGGCCGGTTCTACTGACGTTGGTGATGTGAGTTGGGTATGTCCAACAGCACAGATCAATGCGGTAACAGAAGCGGCAGGAACACCGGGTCATTCCTGGCAGCAGGTTGCGCAGGGTAAATCTTCTATTGCACATAAGGGTATGTTATTTGCCGGAAAGGTTATGGCAGGTGCAGTGATCGACATGCTGGAACGGCCGGAGCTCATTGAAAACGCGAAAAAAGAGCTGGCTGGAAGAGTGGGTCCGGAAGGTTACATTGCTCCGATTCCGAAGGATGTAAAGCCGATGGCGATCAATCCGAAAAAATAAAATAAATCAAATATGGGGTCATTATGAAAGTGGTAGATATAATAAAAGAGTATTTTATCATTACTCTTGGTGTTATCATATGTGCTTTTGGTGTGTATTTCTTCCTTGTTCCAAGTGGACTTACCATTGGTAGTGTATCTGGTCTTGGTCTGTTTTTGGAACAGATACTTCCGTTTAAATTGTCTCAGATCACATTTGTGCTGAATGCAGTGCTTTTGATCATAGGATTTATATTTATCGGAAAAGATTTTGGTGTAAAGACCGTATATACTTCTTTGATGCTGCCTGTATTTATCGGTGTATTCGAAAATCTTTACCCGGTAACAGAAATGATCATCAAAGAGCAGTTTGGCGGCATGATCTGTTATCTCTTTATCGTATCGGTTGGTCAGGCAATTATGTTTAATTGCAATGCATCTTCCGGCGGTCTTGACATTGTTGGTAAGATCATCAATAAATACTTCCGCGTAGAACTTGGTAAGGCCATTGCTATGGTAGGTATGGGTGTGGCAGCATTATCGGTATTTATGTCTGATGCACAGAGCGTGGCACTGAGCCTTCTTGGTACTTATATCAGCGGAATTATTTTGGATCATTTCATCTTTGGATTTAACATCAAGAAACGCGTATGTTTCCTCTCTGATAAATCGGATGAAATTGTAGAATTCATTCTGAAAGATCTGCACAGCGGTGCTACATACTATAATGTAACCGGTGCGTATGATAAGAAAGAAAAGAGAGAAGTTCTTACAATTGTTAACAAGAATGAATATTCTAAGTTGATGAACTTTATTTCAAAGAAAGATCCAAATGCGTTCGTAACCGTTTATAATGTCAATGAAGTGATTTACAGACCTAAAGTATAACTTGTATAGCTGGAGGCATATTTTATGCGAACAATTTCTGTAGATATCATTACAAAACATGTAAAAGAAATGTGTATCGAGGCAAATTATTATTTATCTGATGATATGAAAATGGCATTTCAGTCTGCAATGGAAAAAGAAGAATCTCCATTGGGAAAGCAGATTTTTGATCAATTAAAAGAAAATTTACGAATTGCCGGTGATGATAAGATACCGATCTGTCAGGATACCGGTATGGCGGTTCTTTTTGTGGAAATCGGACAGGATGTTCATTTTGAAGGTGGAAATATCACAGATGCCATTAACGAAGGTGTTCGTCAGGGATATGTGGAAGGATATTTAAGAAAATCGGTAGTAGGAGATCCAATCGAAAGAAAAAATACCAATGATAATACACCAGCCATTATCCACTATGATATTGTGGCGGGGGATCAGATTCATATTACCGTTGCTCCAAAAGGATTTGGCAGCGAGAATATGAGCCGGGTGTTTATGTTAAAACCGGCAGACGGAATCGAAGGGGTAAAAGAAGCGATTTTAACAGCCGTTCGCGATGCAGGACCCAACGCATGTCCTCCGATGGTTGTAGGTGTTGGTATTGGCGGTACGTTTGAAAAATGTGCACTGATGGCAAAACATGCACTGACAAGGAATCTTACAGAAGAATCTCCAATTTCTTATGTGAGGGAACTGGAAAAAGAAATGCTGGAAAAAATCAATGGTCTTGGAATCGGACCTGGAGGTCTTGGTGGAACTGTGACAGCCTTGGCTGTTAATATCGAAACTTATCCGACACACATTGCCGGACTTCCGGTTGCAATCAATATTTGCTGTCATGCAAATCGACATATTCATCGTGTGATTTAATGGAGGTATCGTCTTATGGATCAATATATTCAGGTGCCAATCAGCAAAGAAGATGCCAGATCTTTAAAATCCGGTGATTATGTGTATTTGACAGGAACAATCTATACAGCAAGGGATGCCGCCCATAAAAGAATGAAGGAAACATTGGATCACGGTGAAAGTCTTCCAATGCCTATTGAACAAAATGTCATTTATTATATGGGTCCGTCTCCGGCCAGAGAAGGACGTCCGATCGGATCAGCCGGACCGACAACTGCAAGCAGAATGGATAAGTATGCTCCGGAGTTGTTGGATTTAGGTCTTGGAGCTATGATCGGAAAAGGAAAAAGAAGTCAGGCTGTGAAAGATTCGATTGTAAAAAATGGAGCTGTATATTTTGCTGCGATCGGCGGTGCAGGTGCATTGCTATCAAAATGTATTGTAAGTTCAGAAGTGATTGCTTATGAGGATCTTGGTGCAGAAGCCATTCGAAAATTAGAAGTGAAAGATTTTCCGGTGGTAGTAGTTATTGATTCGAATGGAAATGATCTTTATGATACAGCAGTAAAACAATATAAGAAGTAAGAAGAGAAAGAGCGGAAATTGCAAAATTTCCGCTCTTTCTTCCTATATATAATATCAAGATATAGTAGTGGAAAAAGAAGTGTAAATAGCATATATTGTAAATGAAAAAAAGTAAAAAAATATGTGAAAAAAGTTGTTGACAAATTGAAAATCGTCTTATATAATAACACATGCGTCTGGCGAAAAGTCAGAAAGCGAAGAAATCGTAATAAACTGCGGTTGGGGAGAAATACTCAAGAGGCCGAAGAGGCGCCCCTGCTAAGGGTGTAGGTCGGGAAACCGGCGCGAGGGTTCAAATCCCTCTTTCTCCGCTAAACTTTTGAGAAAATCTTAGAAATAAGAACTTCAAAAAAAGTTGAAAAAAGTTGTTGACAAGCGAAAAAAGCTGTGATATAGTAATCTGGCTGTCGCGAGAAACGACAACGAACCTTGAAAACTGAACAGTATGTAAAACCCTGAAAATTCTTATAAAAATGGCCAAAGGTTAAGGCCATGAATGAGAACATTCAGAACAAAACCTAAAACAACATTAGAACGGTTTAAAACTAGCCAAGCTAAGTTTTGAACT
>JAFSFU010000307.1 GCA_017435025.1 Lachnospiraceae bacterium
AAACATTGGCAAAGAAGTTCAAACGATCCTTCTGCGGGATTACAGCCACATCAATCGGATTATTGTCCACTCTTAATTGCTCTAATGCCTTATGCACGCATTCCGGTTTCTCGAACACAAGAATCTGGTCATCAAACGTTTCCGGATCACAAACAGCAAACGGTACTGCCGTACGCGTAGAAAGGATCACAAAAAGATTTTCCACACCAACCAATTTTTTTACGAGAGCAGCCTCTGCCTCCGTTAACTGAATCTTATTTTCGTTACTCATTTTGGTCTCTTCCTTCCATTTCTTTATTCCAACACGGTTTTTCCATCGACAAACTACCGCATTTTATATTCTGCGTACATTATAGCAGAAAATATCTTATAACACCAGTGGGAAAATCCTTTGACTGGACGATATATAGTAATTATAATAAAACTGACAGAACTTTCAGGAGGTACACAATGGATTTTTACAGTTCAGGGCTTTTACCGGAAAACACCGCCACATTTCCACCAACCGACGAAATCGCAGGTTTTAAAGTCCGACCGGGCATGTTTGATGTCAACGGAGCAATGGATTTATCCTTCGGTGTCAATTTCACTGTACAGACACACAATGGCACAAGTGTGGAACTGCTTTTGTTCCACTCCGGCCAAGATACGCCTTACGCAATCCTTCCGTTCCCGGAATCTTATCGCATCGGCGATGTGTATTCCATGATTGTTTTTGACCTGAACATCGAAGAGTTTGAATACGCCTATCGCGTGGACGGTCCCTACAATCCGCAAAAAGGACTGTTATTTAATAAGAAGAATATCCTCCTGGACCCGTACGCCAAAGCGGTTGCCGGCCAGCGCGTCTGGGGCGAAGTAAAAAAAGGGCCGTACCATGCCCGCGTCGTAAAAAATACCTTCGACTGGGGCGATGCTCCGCAGTCAACAAAACCGCTAAACGATCTGATCATTTACGAGCTCCACGTCCGTGGATTTACAAGACACGAATCCTCCGGTGTGCAGCACAAAGGAACGTTTGCGGGACTGAAAGAAAAGATTCCATATTTAAAAGAACTCGGCATTAATGCTGTGGAACTGATGCCGGTGTTTGAATTTGACGAAACCGTCCATGAGCGGAAAGTCCGCGGCAAAAAACTGGTAGAATACTGGGGTTACAACACCGTCAGCTTCTTTTCTCCAAATACGGCCTTTAACTCCGCACCGGAGCATAACCACGAAGGAACCGAATTAAAAGAGCTGATCAAAGAACTTCACGCCAACGACATCGAGGTCATTCTGGATGTTGTGTTCAACCACACGGCCGAAGGCAATGAACAGGGACCTCTCTTTAGTTTTAAAGGATTTGACAATAACCTTTATTATATGCTGACCCCGGATGGAAATTATTACAATTTCAGCGGATGCGGCAATACTCTTAACTGCAATCACCCGATGGTGCAGCAGATGATCTTAGAATGCCTCCGGTACTGGACGATCCACTACCGGGTAGACGGTTTCCGTTTTGATCTGGCAAGTATCCTGGGGAGAAACGAGGACGGTTCTCCGATGAACAATCCGCCGCTCCTTCGTATGCTGGCTTATGACCCGCTGCTCCGAAATGTCAAACTGATCGCCGAAGCTTGGGATGCCGGCGGCATGTACCAGGTGGGAAGTTTCCCGGCCAGCAACCGCTGGGCTGAATGGAACGGAAGATACCGTGACACACTGCGCAGTTTCTTAAAAGGCGACAGCTGGGCCTCCTGGACCGCAGCATGGTGCATTGCCGGATCCGGCGATATGTACGGATGATTTTTCTCCGAAAACAGTGGAAATTATGCCTGATATAATTCCTGCATCAATTTCCTCACCTGCCACGACGGTTTCACACTCTATGACCTGTATTCGTACAATGAGAAACATAACGAAGGAAACGGCTGGCACAATACAGACGGTTCTGATGACAACCGAAGCTGGAACTGCGGTTTTGAGGGACACACAGACGATCCGGAAGTTCTAAGTCTTCGCTACAAGATGATCCGCAATGCCTGTGCCGTTTTGATGTGCAGCCGCGGAACTCCCATGTTCCTGGCCGGCGATGAATTCGGCAACAGTCAGTTTGGAAACAACAACAGTTATTGTCAGGATAACGAAATTTCCTGGCTGGACTGGACACTTTTGAAAAAGAATCAGGAACTGTTTGACTTTTTCCGCTTTATGATCGACTTCCGCAAAAAACATCCGGTCATCCGGCGCAATCTTCCAAAAGCGGTTTGCGGCATGGAGCCGATCCTCGCACACGCAGAAAACGCTGAAATTACCAATTTACCGGAAAACGCCAGAACCATTGCCATCAGTTTTGCCGGATACGATCTGGAAAAAGGCTCGGACGATCTCGTTTATGTGGCAGTCAACTCGTTCTGGGAGCCGGTGCCGATCACACTGCCAAAGCTCAGAAACCGTGGCACCTGGTACATGTCGGTGAACACCGCCGGGGATAAAAAAGGAAAGTATTATTATCCGGAGGGCAAAGAGCCGCGGGTAACCGGAAAATATACGATGCCGCCGAGGTCTGTGGTCGTCTTTACCGGCCGGACCAAATAGTTTCGTGCACATGAAAATAAATTAGGAGTTTATCAACTATGCCAATTTCAAACTTTATCGCCATGACGGTCACTGCGTGCATCTCCGTCTGGTCCCCGGGACCTAACAATATCATGCTTTTGTCGACTGCGAGCCGTTACGGTGTCAAAAAGAATCTGCCGTTTATGGCCGGCATCTGGACCGGCGCCATGTTCGTCATGTCCATGTGCGGTCTTTTGGGACAAACTCTCTCAGCTGCCGTGCCGGGCCTTCAGCCGGTGATGAAATACATTGCCACCGGTTATCTCTTATATCTGGCCTGGCAGACCTATAAAAGAACACCGCCGAGTTCCGGCGCTGACCGGGAACTTCCAACTTACGTGACTGGCGTTCTGCTCCAGTTAGTGAACGTAAAAATGATCATTTACGGACTCTCCATCTTTGCTTCCTACGTGATCCCGTATGTGCAGAGCCGCCCGCTGATCGTCATTTACGCCTTCTATCTGATGTGCATCGGTGCCATCGGAAATTTAATCTGGGCGTTTGCCGGAAATGTATTAAAGAAAGTATATGAAGAGCACTATAAGATCATGAATCTGGTGATGGCACTGCTTTTGGTGTGGTGCGCCCTCCGGATTCTTGGCGTATGTTAGTCGCTTCCTATAAATTTGTATCAATGTGGACGCATCTCCCAAAGGCTGGTTTTGCAGTTTCATTATCCAGAATGATCCACAGCACCGGAACGTCCGGCAGTGGGTTCTTCTCCGGAAACTTCGCATACCCATCTGTCAGTATGATGATTCCTTTGGGAGCATACTGTCTGCGATGACGCAGCGCATATTGGAAAACACTGTAAAAAC
>JAFSFU010000308.1 GCA_017435025.1 Lachnospiraceae bacterium
TTGCCAATCGACTGAATCTGGAGGTCAGCGAAGAAGAGGTGTTTGATTTTCCGCTTCCCATCGGAGTGACATTTGAAAGTGAGTGTGAGGAAGTTGTTTTAGGAAATCCATCCAACATTCCGGCCGGTCAGGTGAAAATCCAGACGGCTGATCCGGTTTCCATGTATGGGACCGCGGAAGGCAGTTACCAGATTGATATGAAACTGTTTGGCCTGATCCACATGAAGGACATCCAGGTGGATGTGGTGAAGGATGTGTATTTGGTTCCGTGCGGGACGCCGATCGGAATCTATCTGCGGGCAAACGGTGTGATGGTCATCGGGACAGGTGAGATCGTCAGTGATGCCGGGAATGCGGTGGAACCTGCCTTCGGCATTTTGAAATCCGGTGATTATATTGAAACAATCAACGGGCAAGAGCTGGACGATAAAGAGGACCTGATCGCGGCAGTCAATGCCTGCGGAGGTGAGGCTGTTCATATGGAGGTTCGCCGAAACGGAGAAGTGATCGATGTGGAGGTGAATCCGGTGCAAGCTGAAGACGGAAGTTACAAACTGGGCGCCTGGGTCCGTGACGACACACAGGGGATCGGAACGGTCACTTATGTGACTCGAAATGGCTCGTTCGGAGCCCTTGGACATGGAATCAGCGACAGTGATACCGGCCAGTTGGTGGATGCAAAGGAGGGCGAGCTCTACGAAACACAGATTTTGGGCATCGAAAAAGGTGCGCCGGGAAATCCCGGTGTCATGTCCGGTGTAATTTATTACGGAACCGGAACGAAAATGGGGCGTGTGTCGGCGAACAAAGAGGAGGGAATCTTTGGAACCGTCAATCCAAGATTTCAGGAATCCATTGAATCGGCCGCAATCCCGGTGGGATTCCGGCAGGACGTGAAAAAAGGCAATGCGGTAATCCGCAGCAGCGTGTCGGGGGAGGTGAGAGATTATGATGTCGAGATTCAAAAAGTGGATCATGCGAGTATTCAAAAAAACAAAGGGATGACCATAAAAGTGGTGGATGAGGAGCTGCTGGAACTGACCGGAGGAATCGTGCAGGGGATGAGCGGCTCACCGATTATCCAGGATGGGAAAATTGTTGGGGCAGTGACCCATGTGCTGGTGAATGATCCGACACGGGGTTATGGGATATTTATAGAGAATATGTTAGAAGCAGCAGAATAATCTCAAGCAGGTAATGTGATGAGTAGATCATTATGTTGCCTGCTTTTTTGAAAAGTGATTGGAGCTGCAAATAGCAAGAAATATGAAAACTACTTCACGTTTCTTTGCTATAATTTTGTGCAGAGAGGAGGGGAAAACAATGGAAAATCTTATTATGAATATAGAGACAGTCATTGACTATATTGAATCTCATCTTGATGAAAAGCTTGATCTGGAAAAGGTGTCGGAAGCAGTTCATTATTCGAAATACCACCTGCACCGTATGTTTACCAATACGGTAGGAATGACGATTCATGATTATGTGCAGCGACGTCAGTTGACAGAAGCTGCAAAGCTGTTGGTATTTTCCTCTAAACCGATCATTGAAGTTGCTTTTTTCTGTGGTTATGAAAGCCAGCAAGCATTTTCATCTGCCTTTAAATCCATGTATAAAGTACCGCCTGCGCAGTATCGGGACAAAGGTAATTTTTATCCGTTGCAGCTCCAATTTGTATTGCATAAGAATATCCCTTCCAAAGTTTTTACAAAGGAAGATGTCTGCATTGCAAGAGTAGAAGATATTCCAGCTTGGATGGATTTGATGCGTTTGGTGATTGACGGATATCCGGTCATGGATGAAACGGATTATTTGAATGAGATTACAAAAGCTATAGAAGAAAAGAGAGCGCTCACTTTAAAAGAAGACAATGTTTTGATCGGAGCCATGACATTTTCAAGGAACTCAGGCAGTATTGATTTTTTAGGGATTCATCCACAATATCGCAATCAAGAGATTCAGAAATTATTTTTAGAAGTGCTTTTGGAAAACTATTTACCTGGGCAGGAAATCAGTATGACCACTTATCGTGAAGGAGATAAAGCGGATACTGGGCATCGTGATTTGCTGAAAAGTCTTGGCTTTGCAGAGCGGGAATTGCTGATAGAATATGGCTATCCCACACAGCGATTTGTATTCAATCCTTCGGATAAGGAGAAAACAGAATAATGGCACGTGAAATTAATCCTCAGGATACAACAAGAGCATCGGCATATGAACTTTGGATGAATGCTCCTAATCCGATGGTCACATTTTTCAAGACTTTGGATGTGACAAATTTAATTAAGATATCGAAAAGGAAACAAATGAAATGGAATATGCTTCTTGATTTTTGCATCGGAAAAGCAGCGGTTTCTATAAA
>JAFSFU010000309.1 GCA_017435025.1 Lachnospiraceae bacterium
CCATCCGCATTGGCCTGCTGGATCTTGAGAATTGCTTCCGCCTGACCTTCTGCCTCTTTGATCCGTTTTTCCTTCTCTGCCTCTGCATGAAGGATCGCAGCCTGCTTATCTGCCTCCGCATCGAGGATTGCGGACTGCTTCTTACCTTCCGCTACAAGGATCGTAGATTTCTTCTCACCTTCGGCTCTCAGGATCGCCTCACGGCGCTCACGCTCGGCCTTCATCTGCTTCTCCATCGCATCCTGGATTGCTGCCGGCGGAATAATATTCTTCAATTCAACACGGTTTACCTTGATTCCCCACGGGTCTGTCGCAACGTCGAGGGCCGCACGCATCTTTGTATTGATGGTCTCACGGGATGTCAGAGTCTGGTCAAGCTCCAGGTCGCCGATGATATTTCGGAGCATGGTCGCTGTAAGGTTCTCAATCGCCATGATCGGATTTTCCACACCATATGCATAGAGCTTCGGATCAGTAATCTGGAAGAATACAACAGTGTCGATCTTCATTGTAACATTATCCTTTGTGATAACCGGCTGCGGAGGGAAATCCACAACCTGCTCTTTTAAGATCACACGTTTTGCCACACGGTCGATAAACGGCGCTTTAAAATGGATACCTACATTCCATGTATCAAGGTATGCACCGAGACGTTCCACTACCAGTGCCTGTGCCTGCGGAACAATTCGAATACAAGATGCCAAGATCATCAATACAACAATTAATAAGAGAATCATACTAACAAAACCTAACATATTATCTGTCCTCCTTTATTCTGTCTACGATTAGTTTCACGCCGCGGATCTCCCGGATCACCACGGTCTCTCCTTCCGGGATCACCACAGTCTCATCTGCTGCTCTCGCAGTCCATTCCTGACCATTCACAACTGCTGCTCCTTTGGAAAGCTCATTGTTGATCTCCGCAGTCACTCTCGCCTTTTTTCCGATCAGTCCCATCGCGTTCGTATTTATGGTCCCCTTGTTCACATACTTGGCTGCAAACGGCCTCGTAAAGAACAGAAGAACAAATGAAACGATCAGAAATAAAACCAACTGCGTCTTAACGGAAAGTCCTGCCAGTGCTGCCAGAAAGGCTGCAACGGCACCTCCGGCAAACCAGATTGTCGTCAGAGCCATGGTATTGACCTCAATTGCGACAAACAATACGATTACTACAAGCCAGCCAATCATTGTCATATCATCACTCCCGTCTTTGACGTGCTGTCTCAAACATCAGAATCGCTGCTGCGATTGCAGCATTCAGAGATTCTACCTTTCCAGCCATCGGAATCTTCACCCATGTATCTGCCATATTGGATAATTCATCGGTCAGGCCATTTCCTTCATTTCCGATCAGAAAGCCGATATCTCCGGTGTAATCTTCCTGATCGTAATTATTTTTTCCTCCCAGATGGGCCGCATAAAGATGAACGCCTCTTTCCTGCAGCTCTCTGACAGTCTTTTTAATATCATCCGTATAGAAAAACGGAACACGGAACACAGATCCCATCGTGGAACGGATCACCTTTGGATTGTAAATATCAACAGTATCATGACTCATGATCAAACCGGTGATCCCGGCGCCCTCTCCGGCTCTTAAGATCGTGCCCAGATTACCAGGATCCTGCAGATTTTCCAGGATCATCAGATGCGCTGGAGTCTCTGCTTTTAAGAGATCATCAATTCCATATTCATACTGGCGGATCAACGCCAGAACTCCCTGCGGCGTCTGGGTATCGGACATGTGCTCGAACACAAAATCCGCCACCTCTTCATACCTGGGATATCCTTTTAAGAATGCTTCATTTTCCGGATTTTTCCGAAAGCTCTCCGAAACAAACAGCTTCACTGTCCTCTCTTTCGGCAGTTCCGCCACCATACGGACTCCTTCCACAACGAAAAGCTTCTGCTCGTTTCTTGCTTTCGCTTTTTTCTTTAATTCTATGACATTCTTCACCTGTTCGTTCTTGGTGCTGCTGATCATCTTAAACCTCCGGTCGAATGGATTCCAGCTCATCCATCCAGATTCTTCTTGCCGCATCGGACGGCATTCTCAGATCGCCTCTCGGAGAAACTGCAACAGAACCAACCTTCGGGCCGTCCGGAAGACAGGAACGTTTAAACTGCTGAGCGAAGAATCTGCGGTAGAAGGTATTTAACCACTTGTAGATCACTTCGTCGCTGTATTCACCCTTGAACGCAATCTTTGCAAGGCGGAAGATCTTGGACGGACGGTAACCGTATCGTAAAATATAAAACATGAAGAAATCATGTAACTCGTACGGTCCCACTAAGTCCTCGGTCTTCTGGGAGATCTGTCCCTCAGTCGGCGGAAGAAGTTCCGGACTTACCGGTGTATCTAAAATATCGTACAGAACATTCTGCAGTTCTTCATCACCGCAGGTATCTGCATAGTAACGTACCAGATGACGAACCAGCGTCTTCGGAACAGATGTGTTCACACCGTACATGGACATATGATCACCGTTGTACGTAGCCCAGCCGAGAGCCAATTCGGACATATCGCCGGTACCGATCACAAGACCGCCGTTCTTGTTGGCCAGATCCATCAGGACCTGGGTTCTCTCACGAGCCTGAGAATTTTCGTAAGTAACATCATGTACATTTGCGTCGTGTCCGAGATCGCGGAAATGCACGTTTACCGCTTCTTTGATCACAACTTCTTTCAGCTCTGCACCCAATTTCTCAGTCAAAAGACATGCATTGTTGTAGGTTCGGTCTGTAGTGCCAAAACACGGCATGGTAACAGAAAGAATATTCTTTCTCGGAATATTTAACATATCGAAGGCTCTCGCCATAACAAGAAGAGCCAGTGTGGAGTCAAGACCGCCGGAAATACCGATCACAGCATTCTTGCATCCGGTGTGCGCCAGACGTTTTTTAAGACCCAGTGCCTGAATGGTCAGAATCTCCTCGCATCGAGCTGCTCTTGTCGCCTCATCGGACGGAACAAACGGTGCCGGATCGATAAAGCGATTCAGTTCCAGTTCCTCGTCATCCAGCTCGAACTCAACGAAATCATAATCTTCCATATTTGCATTCATCTGGAAGGTCGTCATTCTGCGGCGTTCACTGCGAATTCTCTCCAGATCCAGATCCGCATAGGTCACACCGTTGGCAAAACGTTTGGATGCCGCAAGAACCGTACCGTTTTCAGCAATGATATTGTGACCGCCGAAAACAAGGTCCTGGGTGGATTCACCCTCGCCCGCATTGGCATAAATATAGCCGCAAACCAGTCTTGCAGACTGACCGGAGATCAGATTGGTTCTGTAAATATGCTTTCCTGTTGTCTCATCGCTGGCAGAGCAGTTTACGATCACAGTCGCACCGGCCATCGCATGGGAAATACTCGGCGGGTTCATAACCCACACATCCTCACAGATCTCACCGCCGATCACAAGACCAGGGATATTGACACATGTAAATAAAATATTGCTGCCGAATGGAACATAAGACTCATTCCACTCCACCTCTTCCGGAGCCTTCGGACCCGGATTGAAATGTCTCAGTTCATAGAACTCCGAATAATTCGGCATATTCATCTTTGTCACAAGACCCAGAAGCTCACCATTCCAGATCGCTGCTGCTACATTGTACAGTTTTCCGTTCTTTTCCCACGGGAGACCGACAAATGCCAGCATATCCATACCCTCTGTCTTTTCGATCAGCTTCTTTAATTCCTCTTTTGCTTTTTCAACCAGAACATCCTGAAGGAACAGATCGCCGCAGGTGTAACCTGTCAGACACAATTCCGGAAATACCATAATCTTGGCACCCTTTTCTCTTCCCTCTTCGATCATTTCCCAGACCTTCTCCGCATTATAGACAGGATCTGCAACTTTAATGTCCGGGGTAGCGGCCGCAACGCGGATAAAACCATCTTTCATAAGTTTACTCCTTTTCATAAACATGGATTCGTTTCTACTAAATTTCTATTTCTTCAGGCTTAGGAAGCCATTTTCCTTTCCATATATAAAGGGTATCCAGTAACGTCGTTCCAAACCAGGTAATCGGATAACAGAGCATAACTGCCTCGTAACTTGGAAATAACGGTACCAGAAGATTGATGTAGATCATACGGAGCACACACATATTGCTGACAGAAAATGCCATTGAGTACATGGTCTTTCCTGCACCTCGCATAGTTCCCATCAGAACCTGATGAACCGGCAGCAGCACATAGAACGGAATGATCATTCGCATCGTAATGGTACCGTAACGGATCACTTCCGGTTCTGTACTGAAAATACGGACAAGCTGCGGTGCAAATCCAAACAGGATCGTACTGACAACACCCACGTAGATCATACAGATAATAATATTCTCTTTAATTCCTTTTTTCACTCGTTCCGGCTTTCGCGCACCGATGTTTTGTCCGGTAAAAGTGGTAGCCGCCAGACAAAAGCTCTGCATCGGCAGCTGGGCAAAACCATCAATCTTGAGATAGCATCCAAATCCCGCCATCGCCATCGCACCGTAAGCATTGATATTGGCCTGTACGATAACATTCGACAGGGAAATGATCGAATGCTGGAATCCGGTCGGAAGTCCGGTTGTCAGGATCATCCTGACCATAGGTTTATTTAGCTTGATCTTTTTAAAATCCAGTCGGTAAATATCCTCCGCCTTAGCAAGAGTCCGGAGACATAATACCATGGACAGCGCCTGTGCAATGACCGTTGCGATCGCAACGCCTTCCACGCCCATTCCGCCGATCACTACAAACAAAATATCCAAAATAATATTTGTGACCGAGGATGCCGCAAGAAAGTACAATGGATTTTTGGAATCACCTACGGCTCGCAGGATTCCGGCAGCCATATTGTAAGTCAGATTAAACAGCGAACCTGCAAAAAAGATCCGGAAGTAGATCACGGAATTCGGCATTACCTCTTCCGGCGTTCCCATCATGCGAAGAATTGCAGGCGAGAAAGCAATACCGACAAAGATCAGGATGATTCCGCCGATAAAACAGAGCCCGATAGAAGTATGGACCGCCTGCTGCATTTTCGTCTCGTTTCTTGCACCGTAATACTGGGATATGATCACACCGGCACCGGTCGAAATGCCAAGAAACATGCCAATGATCAGGTTGATCAGAGAATTGCTGGAACTTACTGCCGCTAACGCCTCGCTTCCGATGAACTGTCCCACAACAATGGAGTCCACCGTATTGTAAAGCTGCTGTAAAAGATTTCCCAGAAGAAGCGGGACCGCAAATGCGATCAGCTGTCTCCAGATCACACCTTCCGTCATCATCATTGCCTGTTTTTTCTTACCTGCAGCCATAAAAAGCCCTCCCTTTCCGATGTTGCATACGCAGGGATCTGCTGTTGCACAGCTCTGCTCTCATTATACACTCTTTTCTGAAAAAATGGAAGATTTGTAACTAATGAGGTGCAAATTTGTCGGTTCCTGTGATAAACTATTAACAGAAGGAGATATGATTATGATGAATGAGATTTTTATCCGCACTTCCCAGATTCTCGGCGAAGTCGGTTTCACAAAATTACAAAACGCTTCCGTGGCAGTATTTGGCCTCGGCGGTGTCGGTTCCCACTGTGCGGAGGCACTGGCCCGTTCCGGTGTCGGCACACTCTTTCTGATCGATTCCGATACCGTCGCGCCGTCCAACATCAATCGCCAGAGTATCGCCCTGATCAGCACGATCGGTCGCAAAAAAACTGAAGTATTAAAAGAAAAGATCGCAGATATCAATCCAGATTGTAAAGTCTTTCTCTGCGACGCTTTCGTTCTTCCGGAAAACATGAACGAAGTATTTTCTCTTTGTCCGGAGAAACCGGATTACATCATCGATGCCATTGACACAGTCAGTGCAAAACTGGCTCTTGTTTCCTATGCCAAGGAGCACGCAATCCCCATCCTTTGTTCTATGGGTACCGGAAACAAGCTGCATCCGGAATTATTTAAAATTGCCGATATCAGTAAAACCAGTGTCTGTCCGCTCTGCCGTGTGATGCGCCGGGAACTGAAAAAGAGAAAATACTTCGTTCATGTTTTCCGGAAGAACGAAAGCGTCGCAGAGAAAGACTTTACAATCTGGATTGATATCTGCGATCTTTTCTTTTAATACTTCAGTTTTTTTGCGACCG